>JAEINY010000004.1 GCA_016342595.1 Marinilabiliaceae bacterium | reverse complement strand
AAAAATGAGATTGGATTTTAATAAACGCATTTGAGAGCTAAGATGAAAGATTTAAAAACTACTAATTTCTTACTGTTAATTATAGTAATACCCATTGTGTTTTACTTGTTAAAGTTATTGTCGTTTATCTTTATCCCATTGATTCTTTCCATGTTCATTGCGTTGCTTTTTTTGCCTTTAATGAGGTGGTTTAATAAGAGAAACGTACCTAAAATCATAAGTATCTCTTTGGTCGTCCTTATCTTTATTGGTGCGTTTAAGATAGGAGGCGGGTTGATTCATTTGTCCACTAAAGAGATATTATCGGCGGATAATACGTTTCTACTGAAAGCAGAAGATAAGCTGATAAATCTGGTCACCATTATTGAATCCTTTTTTGGAATAGAGAGAGTGCAAGGTGAAAATGTATTGGTGCATTATCTGCAGCAGTTTAATTTTGTGAATAACATCGGTTCTACACTTAATTTTATTGGTGATACCTTATCAATGACCTTGATGACGGCCTTTTTTGTAGTCCTGTGGTTAGCTGAGTCTATCAATTTCCAAAAAGTATTAAATAGCACGGTTCTCAAGCAGAAACATGCATCGGTGAAAGCATTTCGTAAAATCGAAAAAGATTTAATCACCTTTATGAAGGTTAAGTTTCTGGTGAGTTTAGGAACGGGGATAGGCATTAGTCTGGCTTGTGTCTTTTTCGATGTGAGTTTTCCCATCTTTTGGGGTTTATTTGCATTTGCCATCAACTTTGTGCAGATGATTGGTTCCTTCGTGTCAGTTATATTACTGGCCATTTTTGCTTTTGTTGAGTTGGACCCAACGGGCACCCTTGTTTTGTTTATTCTTTCCATTATCGGTGTGCAAGCCTTGTTTGGTGGTGTATTAGAACCTGTATTGATGGGTAAATCATTTTCTATTAATGTGATCACTATTTTGGTAATGCTCATGTTATGGGGTTTCATTTGGGGCGTTCCGGGAATGATCATGTCGATTCCAATCACTGTCTTCATTAAAATAATTCTAGAGCAATTTCCTAAAACAAAAATTGTGGCTGATCTATTAGCAGGCTCTGAACAAGGGATTAATTGGCAATTTGAAAAGAAAAAATAATAGGCTATTGATTGGAAAGTAGACGAAGGTGCAAAGAATATTGCTTTAATGACGAAAATCTGACTTTCTATCCGTATCTTAGCGCAATATTATGAGTTGATCGTTCTACTGAAAAATATAGTGACGAAAAGGATAAAACACTGTTTGATTTTTGATATCTAGTTGTTTATAATGGATCTATTTTTGTTGCGGGTTGTAATGTTTTTCAGAGCAGATAGATAGTAATAATTAAAAAATGGTTATTTGATTTTGTGTCAAATAGCATTTTAGTGTGTTAAAACTTCTGCTAAAAGCAGATGCATGTATAAAATTAAAAAAAATAAAAGGAACAATATTTTATGGGTAGATCTCAGGAAACTTTTAACAAAAAAGAAGTAAGAAGTAAAAAAGAAAAGAAGCGTAAAGAGAAAGAGCAGAAAAGATTAGCCAGACAAGAAAGTGGTAAAAAAGGGAGTCTGGACGATATGATTGCTTACGTGGATGAGAACGGTATGATAACGGACACACCACCGGATCCAACCAAAAAGAAGAAAATTAAAGCTGAAGATATCGAATTGGGAGTGCCTGCCAGAGAAACGGAAGAGTTTGATCCCATTCGTAAAGGGGTAATAGATTTCTTCAATGAGTCAAAAGGTTTTGGTTTCATCAAAGATCTGGAAACGAAAGAAAGTGTATTTGTGCATGTTAATAACCTACTTGAGGAAGTTAAAGAAGGTAATTTGGTGACTTATGAAGTTGAAATGGGCCCTAAAGGACCTTCAGCGATAAAGGTAAAACTAACCAAATAAGAAGCCGAAATATCAATTTTAGCTTTTCAATTTTTATGGTCTGGAATAAAGAGATGGGATTCTTCCTGCAATAAAGGCAGCAATTATCAAACTATAACTATTATCTTTGCCGCCCTTATTAAATATACTGAATGACATTCAAAGAATTAGGAATTATTGAACCCATCCTTAAAGCCTTGAGCGCTAAAGGATATATAAATCCAACACCTATACAGGAACAATCCATACCTATTCTGTTGCGCAGAAAGGATTTGTTGGGCTGTGCTCAAACGGGTACAGGTAAAACAGCTGCTTTTTCCATTCCGATTATTCAACATTTGCATAATGATCGGAAAAAGGAGAAAGGAGCTCGGAAAATAAAGGCATTGGTTGTTACACCAACCCGTGAATTAGCCCTTCAAATCGGAGAAAGCTTTACTACTTATGCCAAATTTACAGGATTAAGAAATACTGTAATTTTTGGTGGTGTAAAACAAGGTTCCCAAACGGCTGCATTGCGCCAGGGACCTGATGTGTTGGTGGCTACCCCTGGCCGCTTACTGGATCTGATGGATCAGGGGTACATCTCATTGAAACACATTGAATACTTTGTGTTGGATGAAGCCGATCAGATGTTGGATATGGGTTTCATCCATGATGTTCGTAAATTATTGACTAAATTACCGAAGGAACGCCAATCGTTGTTCTTTTCTGCTACGATGCCGGCTGCTATTGTTAAATTATCAGGTAAAATATTGGGTAATTACGATAAAGTGACCATTAAGCCTGAGCAAACTACAGCCGAAAAAGTTGAGCAATCTATTTACTACGTCAGTAAAAAAGGCAAACCGAAATTATTGGCCCATCTATTAAAAACGGAATCGGTAGATTCCGCATTGGTATTTTCCAGAACCAAGCATGGTGCGGATAAAATTGTGAAAGTATTGGCTAAATCCTCTATTGAAGCAGCGGCCATCCATGGAAATAAATCACAAGGTGCCAGGCAACGCGCTCTGAGCAATTTTAAAAGTGGGCACATCAATGTGTTAGTTGCTACTGATATTGCTGCCCGGGGTATTGATGTAGCGGATTTATCACATGTGATTAATTTCGATATGCCCAATGTGCCGGAGACCTATGTACACCGTATTGGACGAACAGGACGCGCCAGTGCCAGTGGTGTAGCACTCTCTTTTTGTGATGGTGAAGAAAAGGCATATCTAAAAGATATCCAGAAACTGATCGATCAGAAGATACCGGTAGTGAAAGATCATCCCTTTGAAGATGAAGGAGAAGAAGATATCCCGGTAGAAGTTGCTAAACCACGCCGCCAGACGATGCCAAAAAGCAAAATGGCAAAGACGGGTTTTAAAAATGCCAACAAACGACGTCGTCCGGTATTGGTCAAGAAGAATAGTTAGACATCCAGGATAGAAGGATTTTTAAAAAATATACAACCGAATAGAATCTCTATTCGGTTTTGTTTTTTAATTCAATTAAGGCTTCAACGCATCTTTGGTGTATTGGGTTAATGTGCTTTTTATCTCATGGCTGCTAAATGATTTTCTGAAATATTTGAGAATAAGGTGCTCAAGAAGAGTAAGATTAATCGGTTCATCATCCACGTAGAGTACGACAGGTTTGTTATCCATGATTTTGAATTGGTATGATAACTGTTGTACCTTTTTTTTTTGTTCTGTTTGGAAGGTAATCCTTCCACAATGATCTTTAATAATTCAGCACGTAGTTCATGGAACAGTAATAAGGAAAACAGGAAAGATATTATATGGGTTTTGTTAATAAAATGCATCTATTGATGGTTATCTGATGTGACTCCTTTAAACCTATTTACTGATCTATTTTCAAATGGTAATGGATTCCCATGAAATTACGTGATTTGTTCCATCAGTATAAGTAATGATAGTGTTTTAGATACAGATGATTAAACTAAAACTTTTAGGCACTAAATCTGTTGAAAACAGAAATCATTAACTTATAATCCTTATGGATCAGCTTAAAAAATATGTGTTAACCGGAATTCTAATTCTGGTTTCCATATCAACCTTATTGGCTGAGCGAACCAAAGTGCTGATTTTTCATTCATACCATGAAGGACTTAGCTGGACTGATAATGTCAATAAAGGCATTCGCTCAGTCTTTGACGATAGAGGTAATATTGAATTACACTTTGAATATCTGGATTCGAAGCGAAATACTGATTCACTCTATTTGCGTAAGTTATACGATTTGCATAAAACCAAATACCATGACATTCCTTTCGATGTAATCATTGCAGTGGATAACAATGCTCTTAGTTTTTTGCTGGAGCATCGGGATGAGTTTTATCAGAATATTCCCATAGTTTTTTGTGGCATTAATGAGTTTTCCGATACGATAATTGAAGGGATGCATGGGATTACTGGTGTGACTGAAGAACCTGATTTCAAAGCAACCATTGAGCTCATTCTTAAGCTCCATCCTAAGCTAAAGGAACTGGTTATAATCAACGATAATCGGACTTTCACTGCAAAAATAATTGCCCGCCACATCCGCGAGTTTTGGCCTTTTCTTCAAACAAAGGTAAGCCCCCGTTTCCTATCAGAGCTAAGTCATTCTGAATTGATAGATCATATTAGTCAGTTGAATGATACCAGTGTTGTTTTGTTGACGGTATTTAGTGTGGACCGCAATGGACGCTACATCTCTTATCATGAAAACATCGAGATGATTGATGAAGTAACACCTGTTCCGGTTTATGGTGGATGGGAATTTTACCTTAATAAGGGGATTGTTGGCGGCGTTTTAACCAGTGGGTTTGAACAAGGAAAGTTGGCTGCTGGCATGGCATGGCAAATTATTCAAGGGCAATCAGCCGATTCGATACCAATTGCTCGGAAAGGTTATAATCATCTTAAATTTGATTATAACCAGCTTACACGGTTTGATATTAACCCCGACAATCTGCCTTCAGAAAGCATTATTATTAATCAGCCGCCTAATTTATGGCAGTTGTACAAGGTATGGGTTATTCTTATGGTTTTCTTTATTTTGCTCACGGTGGGAATGATTTATTTAAATGAACAACGCAACCGTATTAAGGCCATGCGCTTAATAGCGATGAATAAGGATTTGGATCAACGGGTTGAAGACAAGACCAGGGCTTTACAGCAAGCTAATGAATCCCTGTTTACGCAAAAAGAGCGCATTGAGCATCAAAAACGGGAGTTGGACCAACATCGCAATAATTTAATGGCACTGGTACAGGAAAGGACGTCTGAATTGGAAGCGGCTAATAAAAAATTAAAAGCGGGTCGACAGCGCTTACTCATGATGCTGGATGTCAGTTCAGATGGTGTTTGGGAATACAATGTTAAAACGGGTTCTTTTAAAGTCAGTAGCCGTACCTGGGAGAAATTGGGATATTTAACTCATGAAGTGGAAGAAAATATCCGATTCATGCTTCAATTGATTCATCCTGACGACCGGGAAATGGTGAAGAAGAAATTGATCAGTTATATCAAGGGAAAGCAATTGACCTATAAGAATGAGTTTCGCATTCAACGGAAAGATGGACAGTGGTTGTGGGTGTTATCGCGGGGTAAACTACTGGAATGGCAAGCTAATAAGGGTATTGCAATGATAGTTGGAACCCATATGGATATTACTGAACGGAAGAAGAGTGAGGAGCGCTTAAGGGCTGGAGAACGCCGTTGGCGCGCATTATATGACCAGGTTCAGGAGAGTTTTGTTATTTGTGACATGAAAGGGCATATCATTGACAGCAATCCGGCAGCACTCGAAACTTTGGGATATGAACCCCATCAAGTGCATCAATTAGCTTTGGGCGATATTGATACATTACATGATAATGACCAGTTGATGTCTACTTACTTTAAGCAATTAGTAGCCGACAAGGTTTCTATCAATTATGAAACCAGGCTTACTAATAGTAAAGAGATCTCCTTTCCGGCAGAGGTCAGTCTAAACTTAATTGAATTCGCCAATGAACGTTTTATCCTGGCTGCTTTGCGGGATATTTCCAAACGGCAGGAAGTAGAGCGTCAGGTATTAAATGCAGTCATTAAAACGGAAGAAAAAGAGCGGAGCCGCTTTGCCAAAGATCTACATGATTCTATTGGTCCACTGCTATCGAGCCTGAAGCTCTATTTATCAACCCTTGAAAAAACAGACAATGAAGAGCGGTTGCAAAAGATATTCATATTGAGTGAGGAAGCCATCCGTGAAGCAATGACCACCATCCGTGAGATTTCCAATAATCTGAGTCCCCAAACATTGACGGATTATGGTTTGGTATCTGCCCTGAATGCGTTTATTCAAAGGTTAAATGCCATCAATGTGATTCGAGCTATCATGAAGGTGGAGGGAATGGAAAAACGTCTTCCCAATCAAATAGAAGTTTCGTTGTATCGCGTGATAACTGAATTGATCAATAATACATTGAAGCATAGCGGGGCTTCTGAGTTATACATCCAATTGGTGAAAACAGAAGAACGGTTGGTAGTGCAGTATAAGGACAATGGTTGTGGAATTCAAGAAGAGCATTTCAAAGAACAAGGGGGGATGGGATTAGTTAATATTGCCAATCGATTAAAAAGTATAGATGGTAGCGTAACTTTTCATTCTGATGATCATTGGGCATTCATAGCTAAAATTGCGATATTGTTGAAAACCAACTAAAGAATAAAAAAGGAATGTTGCATATCTGGAATTAAAATATCGGAATATGTTTAGAATAGTAATTGTAGATGATCATCGCCTTTTTAGAGAAGGATTAAAACTCATACTGCAAGAAGAGCAGAATTATGAGATTGCCGGTGAATTTGCCGATGGTCATGAGTTTATAAAATTTCTGAATATTGTGAAACCTGATTTGGTATTGTTAGATATCAACATGCCCGTTATGAATGGGATAGATGCAGCTAAAAAGGCTTTAGAGATCTATCCTGATTTGAATATACTCATCCTTTCCATGTTGGGCGAAGAGGATTATTACAATGAACTGATGAACATCGGTGTGAAGGGTTTCTTATTGAAAGATTCAGATACCGATGAATTATTGATCGCCATTGAAAAGATATTGGGGGGTGCTGCTTATTTTTCACAGCAACTACTCATGCAGATTCTTCAGGATAAATCGAAACGTGAACAAGCAACTGCAAGCGTTACGCTTACGCCACGTGAATTGGAAGTGTTGACCCTACTCTGCGAGGGCTTAACCAATGCAGAAATAGCAGAAAAGCTATTCCTCAGTCAGCGTACTGTTGATCGGCACAAATCCAATTTGTTTATGAAGTGTGAATGCACCAATTCAGTGGGCTTAGTCATGTATGCACTCAAGAATAAAATTGTACAGCTGTAAATCATCCCCACCCGACTTCTGCCGTTCCTCAGTTGTATCTTTTATGCAGAACCTTGCATATGCGTACTGATGCAGGTAATAGCTTCGTAGTACCATTTGAAACAGCAGGCTATCACCATTAGTAACAGTATGCTGGCACTAGTAGTAATAGCAGCCTGGTACCATAAGTAATAGCCGTGTATTAACATTGATAATACGATGCCGGTACAAGTCATCTAAGCAGTGAGAGGCCACGTCGAATCAGTAAGTAATGTCGGAAAATACCCATATCAAATGGGTAATATCTGCCTGGCGATTGGGTAATTACAAGGTCATGGCCGGGAATTCTTTGCACTTACTTTACATCAGGAAACTAAAACTGATGTGTTATGATTACATTTTTTGCTTCAATTATTGCTTTAGTACTTGGCTATCTTATCTATGGAAAGATAGTAGAACGGAACTTCGGGGTGGATGAAAACAGAACCACACCGGCTGTAGAGAAAAACGACGGGGTCGATTTTGTCCCCATGAACTGGATAAAGATCTTTTTGATTCAGTTTTTAAATATTGCCGGATTAGGCCCCATTTTTGGTGCAATCGCCGGTGCATTATGGGGGCCGGTCGCATTTATCTGGATTGTGCTGGGATCGATCTTTGCCGGCGCCGTACACGATTACTTTTCAGGAATGTTATCACTGCGTCATGGGGGAGCTTCTATACCCGAAGTGGTAGGTAAATATTTGGGTAACGGATTTAAGAATTTCATGCGCTTTTTCGCGGTAATACTACTCATATTGGTGGGAGTGGTCTTCATAAAGGGCCCTGCCAGCATCCTCAATAATTTAACAAGTTTGAATGTAACGATTTTAATCAGCATTATATTTGTCTACTACCTCATTGCCACTATGGTACCGATCGATAAACTCATTGGTCGCATCTACCCGGTTTTTGGTTTGATATTATTGATAATGGCTTTTGGTATTGCCGGTGCCTTGGTTTTTGGTTCGCAGGAAATGCCTGAACTTTCGTTCACAACACTCACCAACATGCATTCTAATTCAGGTGACTATCCCATTTTCCCACTTCTGTTCATTACCATTGCATGTGGTGCTATTTCAGGCTTTCATTCGACTCAATCGCCTTTAATGGCGCGTTGTATCACCAATGAAAAGCAGGGACGCAAGGTGTTTTACGGCACCATGATTGCGGAAGGTGTGGTCGCTTTGATTTGGGCAGCTGCAGCCATGACTTTCTTTGGTGGTATTCGTGAACTGGGCGAAACCATGGCACAAGATGGCCACAATGCCGCCTGGGCAGTAAATGAAATTAGTAATGGCTTATTAGGTAAAATAGGTGGTTTGTTGGCTATTCTGGGTGTGGTGGTAGCACCTATTACTTCGGGTGATACAGCATTTAGATCTGCCCGTTTGACCATTGCCGACGCCATCGGTTTAAAGCAAGGTAGCATTCGGAATCGCTTACTCATCACCGTGCCTTTGTTTCTGGTCGGATTTATATTAACTCAGGTTAACTTTACCATTATCTGGCGCTATTTTGGATGGGCCAATCAAACGCTCGCTACACTGGTATTATGGACTTCAGCTGTGTACCTGTTGAAAGAAGGCCGCAAGTATTGGATAGCACTGATTCCGGCAACTTTTATGACAGCAGTGATCACCAGTTACTTGCTCATTGCACCCGAAGGCTTCTCTTTACCTGCCATACCGTCATACATCGTAGGTGTTGGAATGGCCGTATTCGCAGTGGCCCTTTTCTACCTGGTTCGATTTAAGCTGAGGATGTTGGCCGTTGTTAAGGTGAAAAAGTAGATGAATACTTATGTCAGAACAAACACAAAGAATAAAATCATGAGAACACTATATATTACACTATTATTAAGTCTGATTGGACTACAATGCATATCTGCCCAGGAAAAAGCCAAAGCTTTTGGAATCAAATTTAAAGGTTTTGTCAATTACGAAATGACTTACGACAGCCGTCAGGTAGTAGCTGCCCGGGATGGGAATGTATTGCTTTATCCATCACCGGCTAATGAAGATCCCAATGGACAGGATTTGAATGCGGTGTCACAATTTAATGCCTTTGCCATCACCACCCGTCTACAAGGAGTGATTAGCGGGCCGGATGCATTGGGTGCGAAAACAACAGGTATGATCTCCGGTGATTTCTTTGGGACGGCGAATGATAAAATCGGGTTATTTCGATTGCGTCAGGCCTTTGTGAAGTTGAGTTGGGAAAAGAGTGATCTGTTAATTGGTAAAGCCTGGCATCCACTGTTTGTCACCGAGGTATTTCCCAAAGTATTATCCTTTGGTGCCGGTATTCCCATTTATCCTTTAAGCCGGGCTCCTCAGCTGGCCTATACTTTAAAGGGGAAACAATTGTCCATGACCTTGGCATTAAGTGCACAGCAGGATTTTGCGGCCCTGGGCCCCAATGGGCGTTCACCCTCATACCTGATGAACACCGGATTGCCGGAAATAAATACGCGCCTGGTCTATAAAAGGGATCGTTTGTTAATGGGAGCAGCCGCAGGTTTTTGGAAGCTGAAACCCCGCCTGGAAACGGCCACTGGTTATCAAACCAAAGAAACGGTTAATGGTTGGTTGCTTAATTCATTTGCCAAACTTTCACTGAAAAACACGACCATCCGCGGGGGATATCTTTACGGATCAAACATGAGTCAATTCTTTATGTTTGGGGGTTATGGTGTTTCTGAAGTAGAAGAACCTACTCAAACAGAGCATTACAGCCCCACAACGGCATCTTCATTATGGGCTGATCTGGATTTCAGAAAAGGGGCTGTATCGATAGGTGTTTTTGGTGGTTATACACAAAATCATGGTGCTGATCACGAAATGGCAGGTACGGTCTATGCCATGGGAGCTAATATTGACAACTATTTACGAGTAGCACCCCGTATCGCTTATACCAGTGGTAAAGTACGGATAGGTTTGGAAGCCATTTATCACATTGCGGCTTATGGCACCCCCGATGAAAAGTATCAGGTGGAGGACCCCAATAATGTGGATGCATTACGGGTTCATACATCTGTGGTTTATTCTTTTTAAATATGTTATCCGTTTTGTAACTTAGCTAGAAAGTAAAATATGTGACCATGCGTATTACGACTAAAATTATAGGTTTTTCCATCGGAATGTTAGTGATTTTAGCCTTGGCTATATCCATTCCATCCACTGTGATTTCATACCAAAGCAAGCAAAAGGAACTGAAAGAACTGGAACGTATGCTGCGACAAAGCTTTGATGACCGGGTGAAGCAAGAAGTAGAAACGGTCATGAGTTTGATAAAAGCAACGCATCTGAAAGTGGAAGCCGGCGAACTTAGTGTGGAGGAAGCGCAGCAATTAGCGGTCCACCAGATACGTGAATTGCGCTATGACGGGGATGGTTATTTTTGGATTGACACCAAAGAGGGTGTTAATGTAGTTCTTCTTGGAAATAAAGAAGTTGAAGGTAAAAGTAGATGGGATTTGCAAGATGCCAAAGGAAATTACTTAATTCGTAATATCAATAATATAGCAGTTAAAGGCGGTGGTTATACTGAATATTGGTTTCCAAAACAAGGCGAAACGGAGCCCCTTCCAAAGCGTAGTTATTCGGCTTATTTCGAACCTTATAATTGGGTAGTTGGTACCGGTAATTACATTGATGATATTGATATAGAAGTGAATGCTGTAAGAGAGGTTCAATTGAAAGAACTGAGAGCCTCTGTCTGGATGTTGGTTTTGATTACCTTGTTTGTGTTATTGGTCTTTGGTGCTGTATCTGTCTTGTTTGGTCGCCGCCTGGCTAAATCCATCATTACCTTAGCTGAAAACACGGAGTCTGTTTCTCAAGGACTATTGACGGTAGATATTCACAAGACCGAAAACGATGAGATCGGAACACTTCAGTCTTCTTTACAAAAAACTATTTTAAAGCTAAGGGAGATCATTCAAGAGATTGTACAAGGTGCCTCCAATGTGGCTACCGCCAGTGAACAAATGGCACAATCATCCGAACACATCTCACAAGGAGCTGCCACGCAAGCAGCTTCTACCGAGGAGATATCTTCTTCTATTGAGGAGATGGTATCCAACATTCACAGTAATGCTGCTAATGCGCACCGTACGGAAGTGACAGCAGGTAAGGCAGGAAGAGGTATTGAATCACTGCAGGAAACGGTGAAGCTCAACCTGGATGCCATGGAATCAATTAATAATAAAGTGACCATCATTAAAGACATTGCTTTTCAAACCAATATTCTGGCCTTAAATGCTTCGGTAGAAGCAGCCCGGGCCGGGGAGGCAGGTAAAGGATTTTCAGTAGTCGCTGCTGAAGTACGAAAATTATCGGAGGTAACAAAAACAGCGGCTGAAGAGATTGATGCATTGACCACTTCCAGCCTGAATATAGCTGAAAAGTCATGGTCGTCCATGGAAGAGTTGCTACCCGAGATTAAAACCATCATTAATATGATACAGGACATCATGGCCTCCGGCAAAGAGCAGGAGTCAGGTGCCAATCATATCAACAGTGCCATTCAACAGTTGGTGAGTATCACTTCCGAAAACTCAGCGGCCTCGGAGGAGATGGCATCTAGCTCTGAAGAACTGTCTCGTCAGGCTGAGATATTAAGCGAGACCATTTCATTCTTTAAAGTAAAATAGGTCGTTCTTTTGAACTAAGTACGTTTGGATAAACGTAAATAAGCCAGATGTGATCGATGGGATGACATCTGGCTTTTTAGTTTGACAATGATCTGATGATTCCTGGATAAACAAAACACTGCGTATTGCCCTCACTCGCAAAATAATGTAAATTGTTGTTTGTTTAAAAACCATAATGAGATGAGAGTTATTGACTTGAAGGAGGAATATAAGCCGATATATTTCAATTGTCTGGAGGATTGGTCGGATGAGATGAAAGAAGCAGGCACTCATAAAGAGTGTTGGTGTAACAAGATGGAAAATAAGGGGCTTGGAGTAAAGCTGGCACTCGATGATGCTGATCAGGTGGGAGGTATGATCCAATATATTCCCATCGAATACGCCATTGCGGAAGGCAAGGATCTCTATTTCATCAACTGCATCTGGGTGCATGGTTATAAAAAGGGGAAAGGTAATTTTCAGAAACAGGGTATGGGCACCGCATTGCTTTCCGCTGCCGAGGAGGATGTGAAAGCAAGAGGGGCAAAGGGTATTGTTGCCTGGGGTATGCCATTACCTGTTTGGATGAAAGCATCGTGGTATAAAAAGCAGGGATATCGTAAAGCAGATAAGACACCAGGCATTTTTGGGCCTGTTCTTTTGTGGAAACCATTTACCAGAGATGCTTTACCTCCAAGGTGGATTCATCAAAAGAAGAAACCGGATTTGATTCCGGGAAGAGTAGTCGTGAGTAGCTTCATAAACGGCTGGTGTCCTGTTCAAAGCATTGTCACCGAACGGGCCAAAAGGGTAGCATCTGAATTCGGCCATCAAGTAGTGTATAAGGAGTATAATACTTCCGATAGGGACGTGATGATAGAATGGGGACTATCAGATGCCTTGTTTATTGATGATAAGAAGATCAGCAATGGTCCACCGCTTTCGTATGATAAAATAAGGAAACGGGTCGCCCGCAAAGTGAAGAAGATAAGTGCGGTTTAGGCATGAGTGTAAAGTGAACCACAAAGAAACACCAAGGAAGTCACAAAGGAACACAAAGAAAAAAATATTGGTGTGCCTTTGTGATGCACTTTGAGTCCTTTGTGGTAGATTTTAGTCTTGCTTTTCCGGCCTGTCCAGGTGAGGCATAACAAAACAATCACTCACAAATTAGATTTCTATAAGATGAAATAATGAAAAAAAACATAAGTATCTTTCATTTTCAAAAGGACACAGGTATTATGGAGATTCAGCAAACCGGCATTGTCAATCTTGATACGATACATCTTCATTATCAGGAAATAATGGCTGTTAAAACATTGCCGAATCACCTTAAGATACTTATTGACTGCTCTAAAGCTCAGTTTGATATGGATATCAATGAAATCGGGAAAATTGCCGGTTATTTGAAACATGCAGTGAGTGTATGTGCCCAACTCAGTGAAGCTATTGTGGTTAATCAACCTTACGAAACAGCTGTTACGACGCTATATTCCGATACCCATTCAGGCCTGCCAAATTATCAGTTTCAGGTGTTTTCTACCCGGGAAGCGGCTATCGGATGGTTAAAAAGTGTATAGCGCTAAGGAACAGCAAAGAAATTACTTTTAATATTCATGGGGTGATATCGTGTAGTTTCATTGGCAATGGCATCAAATTAGTACTTGGAAAAAAAAACAGGCTGAAAGCCTGAGACATCGAAGCTTGGGGCATTGCCCCAAGCATATAGTAATGCAGATTTTATCAGACTGAAGGTCTGAGACAAACAACAAATAAATCGTATTGTCTCACCCGTTCAGGGTGATGGCCCCACCACTTAAATTATACTTGGGGCGTTGCCCCAAGCTGTGTTGTCAAAGGCTTTCAGCCTTACCGAAATTAAGATCCATTCTCAACGAAACTCTTTTCTATAATTTAAAGTTATTTCTATCCGCTCGCTTAGTAGATGAGATCATGGAAAGCCTGCATAAGCTTATTAGCTTATAAATCCCACGCATTAAAAAGATGCTTCTATGGCATCGGGTAGAAGGTAGCTACCCGATAGGGGCGAACCCTTCTACCGCATCGGATAGAACGGTTCTACCCCATGGGATAGAATCGTTCTATGCCATGGGGTAGACTATTAATGAGCTGGTAAAACCTGAATATCTAAAGCTGTTCCGCAAAATTAGATGACAGTGAGTGATTTATTAAATGTCCCTGTCCGTGGTTCTTTTAATCCGCCACCCCCATTGTATTGGGTCTTAATTTGCAGGTGATAGGTGCCCGAATCAAGCGTCGGAACAATCGCAATTAATCGCCCCGGCTTATTATCCACAATGGTGGTTACCGCATGTGCCGTGTTATCTTCATCCACGAAATAAATGCCTGTCTGCGGGGCCTCGCCTTCAATTTTAAGCATGCTTCCGGTGATTTCAACCACACCTCCCGAAGTCAGGGTATCGTTAACACTTTGGCTGATACTGTCTTTGACTTCAAGCACCATCGGTTGAACTTCTTTGGTCGCTACTTTCTGGGTTTTAACTTGTCGCAGCGCTTCGGTGAGCAGCTTAGCCGCATTGACATTCACTTTCACCGCATGACGTGATGCATCATAACTATCTGTGGCTCCACTAAACACCCCGGATACCGACAAACGGGTGTTGAATATGGGCAAGTTAACCGTTTCACCTTCGCGGGTGATCTTGGTCACTTCGTCGAAAAACATTTCCAATACCGCCAAAATATCTGTTTTAGTAATGGTACTGCCCCGCTCCAGCATGCGCGCTACCACACTATCGATATCATGACTTTTGACGTTCTGAACCTGGGCCATATAATCGTTGGGCGCAGGAGTCAGTAAATTTTCTAATAAAGCATAATTTAGGCTCATATAAATCTCTTTTAAATGATAATAAATTGGATTTTACCAAATCTCAATAATAAGTTAAGCCAATCATTCCACAATCGCCACTTTTTTTATGGAGATATATCAAAAAATGGAAATATTTGATTTTTAATCATAAGAATTTCAAAGCTATATCTGAATCACTAAGGAATCCGAAGTGAATTTTTACATAATAGTATGGTATTTACAGCCCAAATTATGATATTTGCAGCCGTTGATAACGGGAAAACAAATCAACACCAGACATTCTTAAGTAAGCTGCTCTAAAAGCAGTGATTGTGGCTAATAAGGACATAAATCAATATGATATATCCTTATAGTACAAGTGGTATTGTGCCTTTTTTAAAGGCTTGGGACCGTATTGTGCTAAGTAACGGCCTAATGTCAGGAAGCTGTCCCGAATATAGAATAGGGGAATAAAACCAATAAAACTATATAATTATGAATGATATTGTAATTCAACTCCTGATTTTGGCCGGTCTATTTCCAGTGGCCTACTTTGTTCTGAGGAAGATATTTAAGCAATCCATCATGTTCACCTTCAGCCTCTATATCGTACTATTCGTTTTAGTAGTGGCTTTTACGTCTTTTTTAAAGGCTAAACTGGGAGGTAATGCGACATTATGGATTACACCAATGAATTTTGCCATTGGCATCGGTATATTTGTTTACATAAATAAAGTATTGCGTCGGCCATTGGAGACAGCTATTAGTCAGGTGAAAGAACTGGCCGATGGAAACATTAATATCACAATACAACAAGTTCAATCAACTAATGAGTTAGGGGAATTAAATAATTCTTTAAAACAATTGGTAGAAAACTTTCAAAACATCATTGGGGAGGTGAGTGGTAATGCTCAAAATGTAGCAGTGGCCAGTGAGCAGATGCAAAAAGCCTCAGAGCAATTATCGCAAGGTGCCAGTGAACAAGCCAGTTCCCTGGAAGAAGTATCATCCATTATGGAAGAGATTGGGGCCAATATTCAATTTAATACCAGTAATGCTCAACGCACAGAAAGCGTATCGACAGAGGCCAATGGTAGGATGCAGGAAGTGGCAGAGAAAGCACAGCAGGCCATGTATGCCAATAAAACCATTGCTGAAAAAATAACCGTTATTAATGATATTGCCTTGCAAACCAATATTCTGGCATTGAATGCAGCGGTGGAAGCAGCACGAAGTGGTGAGCATGGACGGGGATTTGCAGTTGTTGCTGCTGAAGTGCGAAAATTAGCCGAAAGAAGTCAGCTGGCAGCTGATGAGATTGTAAATTTATCACTATCCACATTAGCCATAGCGGAAGGAGCAGGAGAAGTCATGTCAGAAACCATTCAGAAGATAAAAAACACATCTGATTTGGTCAAAGAAATAGCGGCTGCCAGTAATGAACAGGCGAGTGGTGCTAGCGAAGTTAACAATGCATTACATCAGCTAAATATTGTCACCCAACAAAATGCCGCTTCCAGCGAAGAAATGGCTTCCAGTGCGGAAGAATTAGCAAGCCAGGCAGAACAGTTAAAGGCAGTATTGGCTTTTTTCAATCGGTAATCTGTATAAGGTAAAATACTAGTAGCTCTATCACAAATTAATATTTTTATCATTGGATGATGTATACCTTGGTTGAGCGAAGCGAAATAATCTTTGTGGCCCGGTAGTTCTCCGGGCCAGGTTGTTTTGGAACGGTAATGAAATAACTTTTTTACCACAATTGGTCACAGATGAATCAGTCAACAGCTTTGTTATTTCCTATATTGTTGTCCGCTAATTTCTCGAATTTAACTAATTATACCGTTTACTAATCAAAATGTGCCTTTAGTGCGTTTCACTTCTAAACGCCCTTTGATTATGTATCGGCATTATACCAGCGCATGCGATAGCAATCGCATTTGATATTTAATTGGTATTAAAAACAGCTTAGCTGCTTGGTGTTTTACAAAGGGAAACGAATTCGCTTAATTGGCGTAATTCGCGGACAAAAGAAAAAATAGTTTTTTTAAGCTCTGAAAGAGCGCAAGGTAAGAGCATAGGGTGCAGCGAAACGGAGCCCTATGATAACGATAACACATAAAAACCGGCGCAACCAGTCAGTCGATAACCGCAGTCGGCTCCATGCGCCGGAACAAACAAAACTACTTTAACCAATTCTTTGACGCAGCTTTGTATAACGATTATTTTTAAACACAATTCCAGTCATTAAAAAGGGTGTCTTGATTGCTTCAGACACCCTTTATACTATTCTTTAAAATGCATTAATCGTTTTCCGAATTTGCACCAGTCGGGTCATCAGATTCTCCAGATGATCCAGGTGTAACATATTGGCTCCATCTGACTTGGCATTGGCCGGATCAAAATGGGTTTCGATGAACAGGCCATCTGCACCCACGGCAATACCCGCGCGGGCAATTGTTTCAATCAATTCGGGTTTACCACCGGTCACACCCGATGCCTGGTTGGGTTGTTGCAAAGAGTGGGTAATGTCCAACACTACGGGTACATCAAATTGTTGCATAGCAGGGATGCCGCGGTAATCAACAATTAAATCGTGATAGCCGAAAGTGGTGCCGCGATCGGTTAAAATCACCTGGTCGTTACCACTGTCTTTCACTTTATTAACTGCAAAGGTCATGGCTTCCGGACTGAGAAATTGTCCTTTTTTAATGTTCACCACTTTGCCGGTATTGGCAGCAGCCACCAATAAATCCGTCTGACGACACATAAAAGCCGGAATTTGCAATACATCGACATACTCGGCAGCCATAGCTGCTTCTTCAGCCGTATGAATGTCGGTGACAGTAGGCACGTCAAAGGTTTCACTTACTTTACGCAGTATCTTTAGTGCTTTTTCATCCCCGATACCAGTAAATGAGTCGATGCGGGAACGATTGGCTTTGCGGTAGGAACCTTTGAAAATGTAAGGTATCTCCAGTTTATTGGTAATCTCCACCACCCGTTCAGCAATACGAAGTGCCATCTCTTCGCCTTCAATGGCACAAGGCCCGGCTAATAAGAAGAAGTTGCCACTATCGGTATGTTTGATGCGTTTGATCTTAGTTATATCCATGGTTCTATTTGTTATATCTGTTTTTCCAAAGGTGATTCAGGCGTTCATTCACTTTAATTTCCTGCGCATTATTTTGTGGGGTATAGAGCCGTTTGTTTTTTACTTCATCCGGCACATAATCCTGCTCCACAAAATTATTGGCATAACTATGGGCATACTTGTATTCTTTGCCATAATCCAGCTCTTTCATCAATTTCGTAGGCGCATTGCGCAGCTGCAAAGGTACGGGTAAATTTCCGGTTTGCTTCACCAGTGCTTGTGCCTCATTGATGGCCATGTAAGCCGAGTTACTCTTAGGGCTGGTAGCCAGATAAATGGCTGTTTGCGAGAGGATGATGCGTGATTCGGGCCAACCCACCATTTTGATGGCTTCAAAACAATTGGTGGCCAATAATAATGCATTGGGATTAGCCAGTCCGATATCTTCAGAAGCCGATATGATTAAACGGCGGGCAATGAATTTGGGATCTTCACCGCCTTCCACCATGCGGGCCAGCCAATATACTGCCGCATCGGGATCACTGCCTCTAATCGATTTTATAAAGGCAGAGATGATGTCGTAATGCATCTCTCCGTTTTTATCATATTGAGCTGGATTCTGCTGCAAATGGGACGTGACCATCTCATCGTCAATCTCTATCTTCCCATTGCTGATATCCGCATTGGTTACCAGTTCCAATATATTCAGCAATTTACGGGCATCACCTCCTGAAAAACGCAATAGCGCCTGGTGTTCTTTCACTTCAATGGCTTTTTTCTTCAACACGATATCCTGTGTTAAACAACGGTTCATCAGATCCAGTAGATCGGCTTTTTCCAGTGATTTGAGCACATAGACCTGACACCTTGACAAGAGGGGTGAGATCACTTCAAAAGAGGGATTTTCAGTGGTGGCACCAATCAATGTCACGACGCCTTCTTCAACCGCCCCCAATAAACTATCTTGTTGTGATTTACTGAAGCGATGAATCTCATCAATGAAAAGAATGGGAGAGGGTGAACTAAAAAAACGGGACTTTCGCGCTTTATCGATGGCTTCCCGTACATCTTTCACACCTGAGCTGATGGCGGATAAAACGTAAAAGGGCCGCTCCATCTGTTTACTGATGATACGGGCCAGGGTAGTTTTTCCAACGCCTGGCGGGCCCCATAGAATGATGGATGATATCACTCCGCGATCAATCATTTTACGCAATACAGCACCCTCACCAACCAGGTGATGTTGACCGATGTATTGGTCTAGGTTTTGAGGCCGCATGCGTTCGGCCAATGGAGGATATCCACTCATAAATTCAATTTTTAAAGGTTCAAAATTACAAAAAGCCTTTTAATAGGCCTAAACAAAACCCGGATTCAGGTGTTTCTTGGGAAAAGAGTTATGAACACACCTGGAAAGTATATCGTTGTACTATTTATATTTTTCAATTCGTATTGTATGAATGCACAAGATAAAGCCCTGGCCACCTTCGGAGGTGGTTGTTTTTGGTGTACCGAAGCCGTTTATGACCAACTCAATGGCGTAGATGAAGTGGTGGCTGGTTACAGTGGCGGAACCGTTAAAAATCCCACCTACAAAGAAATCTGTACCGGCAACACCGGTCATGCCGAAGTAATCCAAATCATTTATGATCCCCAAGTGGTGAGATTTGAAGAATTATTGGAGGTACTTTTCGCCACCCATGATCCCACCACACTGAACCGTCAGGGAGCAGATGTAGGCACCCAATATCGATCCGTCATCTTTTATCATAGTGTCGAACAAAAGAGAAAAGCTGAATTCATTATTGATGAGTTAAACAAGCAAGAGGCCTTTGATGATCCCATTGTTACCGAAGTGACCGCTTTTGATCACTTTTATAAAGCGGAGAATTATCACCAGGATTATTTTGCCAATAATCCCAATCAGCCTTATTGTCGATTAGTCGTCAACCCGAAAGTTGAGAAGTTCAAAAAACTATTTGAAGATAAATTAAAACCAACGTATTAGAATGTCAGAATATATACAAGCCATTTGACCTGTTTGTGTAATGCTAAAAGCCAAAGAGAAGTATCATTCCCTTTGGCTTTTTTGATATCAGGTTTCATTTAATTTCAAGCTCTTTCCGTATTGTTATTTTATTGCTACGAAGTGTGTTATATGAACAGCTAAAGATGTAAATGTCTGTTTATGACATACCAAATGATTCGTAAAAACATTTCCAACATTCGTCAAAATCAAATCATTTTACCCTTTCCTTTTTGTGATGATTTTTGTAATTTACTAATGAATTAAAAAAAAAGAAAGGGTATGCTGGAACACCAAAAATCTGTCTTAAGGGCCGTTGCTGAGAATCCGGTTTTATTCCGGAAGGAGTTAGAAAAATCCTTTAGGTGGTTATCGAACCAGGAGGTAAAAAAATTACTGGTATGGATTGATACAGAATTTAATGGTCAGTATCATCAATTGAGTCACCATTTGTTTTTATCCGTTGCCGGATAGCTTATATAATACAAAAAGGTGGTACCAATATACAAAAGCAGTCTTTAAAGAAAGGCTGCTTTTTGTTTGTGTCTCTTTAAAGGAAGAGTAATAAAATAACTTTTAAACCATAAATATCGCAAATGGTCACAAATGAGTCAGATAACAGCTTCGCTGTTTCCCGTTTTGTTGTCCGCTAATTTCTCGAATTTAACTAATTAAAAACAGCTTAGCTGCTTGGTGTTTTTCGAATGAAAACTAATTCGCTTAATTAGTGTAATTCGTGGATGAAAAAATAGAATAGAAATCAAAACGATCATAGCTCTTTCAAGCGCTTGCCTGTATCTTTTAGTTTACTGAATATTTTGGGCTCCCCAATCACCTGCGATCCGTAAATACCGCTATGCCCGGAAATCAAATAGGATACCACACAAGCAATGGCCACATAAGCCCCGCATTCCACCCCAAATAATTCAATGGCCATAATACTGGAGGCCAGCGGTGTGTTGGAAGCCCCCGCAAAAACGGCCACAAATCCCATGCCTGCTAACAACCCCACCGGTAGAGGTAAAACAAATGACAAGGCACTTCCAAGAGTGGCTCCAATGAAAAATAAAGGTGTTACTTCTCCACCTTTGAAACCCATGCCAAGGGTAATGGCCGTTAACAGTATCTTTAAAGCAAAATCATACCCGGGTTGTTGCACGGAGAAGGATTCCACAATGGTGGGGACACCCAGACCAATGTACCGATGAGTACCCAACAGATATACAGCTCCAACCACAATGATGCCACCGATAACCGGGCGCAGATAAGGTAGTTTTATTAATTGTTTGCCCCAGGCATTTATTTGATGGGTGAGTTTCGAAAAGCTTGTCGCTGCAATACCAAAACAGATGCCTGCCACGATAGAAATCAATAGGTGCATCAAATTCATATCAGGTACTAATTCGATGACATAGTGAGTGTGATGAATGCCTAAACTAGTCGTGACAAAATCAGCTAATACAGCAGAAACAAAAGCGGCAAAAATGGCATCGTACTTTAATTTACCAATGCGGTAAACTTCCAATCCAAAGATGGCACCGGCAAGTGGTGTCCCAAATACAGAACCAAACCCGGCACTCATACCGGCTATCAGAATGATTTGCCGGTTGCGCTTACTTAATTTAAAGAAGCGCGTGAATTGATCAGCTATCGCACCACCCATCTGAATGGCTGTTCCCTCACGTCCGGCCGATCCACCAAATAAATGCGTCAACACGGTGCCAATCAGGATGAAGGGAGCCATCTTAAAAGGTATAATCTTCTTGGGTTTATGGATATTGTCGATGATGAGATTATTACCGGCTTCAATGTCCTTTCCCCACCAATAAAAGAAGATGCCAATTAATAAGCCGACGACCGGTAAAGCGAGTATGATGATTTTATGCGCTTCCCTGAAATCCGTGGCCCAATGTAAAGAGGCCAAAAAGAGAGCACTGGAGGCACCCACACAGAGGGCTATGATGCTGCTAATTAACGTCCATGTTAAGATACCCTGGAACGTGGGTACTTTTTTCAGAATAAAATCCCGGATTGAATTGATCACGTTACGATTGTTTTGAATCATGCTGATTGCTGTTTAAAAGATATACCTCTTCCATATTTTTAAACAGGCGTCATCAGCCTTTGGAGGCGGTTGAGTAGGAAGACACCATTTCCTTTACTTGCTGCGAAAGTAGTAAAATAATTATAAATGATTGGTCTCTTTAACGTGATTCATAAAATCTACACGTACCAATGCCCAATCTTTTGGGAGGTCTGGCATAATTACAAAACAGACAGTTCTACCACCATATCTCATAGTTCTATCATTGTCTGGATCACTGTATTCATCAAGACCCGATGGCATATTCATGTAGTTAAGAGTATAGGATCTGTAGGTAGAAACATCGTAAATGAAGATAAGGCCATGGGGTTTGTAGATAGACCTATGGGATATGTAGATAAGAGGTCGGTTTGTGTAGATAGCTATTCAATAAACAGAGATAGTACCCTGTTTTTAATCCCGAACGTTTTTTTTGTATAAACGTAGCTACACGTCAATCAATATCTATTAGTACCAAAAGATGAGAGAACTATTTTCAACTTGTTACCACTGGTGCCCTGATAGAAACCGGGGCACAGAAAGGGTTGCCTGTGATACTAAAAGTGGCTAACCAGTGCTACAAACACTAAGTTATGGTATTTATTTTTATATGCTTTATTTCTCAATTGCAATTAGGCGGTTCGCACCTTGGATGGCAGGTTACACTATTGAGCATAATACGCAAAAATGAATAAATTCAGATGTTAATCATATAGCAGTGCATTCCGGTTGAAGCGAAGCGAAACCACCTCAGTGATCTCAATACGAAATTGTTTTTGGTATTTGCATTTTCCTCTGTGCAGCAATCATATAGCTCTTTTTTATCCGCAGATTACACAGATTAACATGGATTTTATCACTGGATTCGACATAATAACAAGACCGATGGTTATCTTTTTCGTTTTTAGAAACAACTTGTTGTTTTGCTCTGTGGCTCTCTGTGGCTTCTTCGTGTAACTCTGTGTTACTCTTTTCTCAGTGTTATCTCTGCTTTTGTTGGTATATCAAGGCTTGATGGCTCTGTGTTACTATTAGTTTGTGTAAAACACACCCCTGGAATAATAAATACTATAATATGCAAATCATTCCACCAGTATAGCAAAATTTCAGGATGGCAGCATCATATTAAAGCAGATTGCTCACTTTTTTTCTGCCGCTCTAATGAGCGCAAAAATAAGATGATACACGATCCGGTTAATATCATGAATATCCCGCCAATGATCATAAATGCCTGACTCAAGGATAAACGGTCTGTCATGTATCCGAATAAAGGGGCTAAGATGGAGAAGTTGGCCCGGATAATTAAACTCCGGATAGATAACACCGTGGCCCGCATTTCAGAGGATGTAATACGGTTAATATAATCCTTCAGAACAGGCGTGGCGATGCCGCGTGAAAAATAGAAGATCATTAACACCGGTAACACATATATGGAATGCAGGAAACCGGCGGCAATAAAAGCACCGGTAATCACCAATGTGAATCCCCAGATGGTAAATTTGGGCGCCAGGCGCTGTTCAATTTTATAAGCCGCTAAAGTAGTCATGCCTACAATTAAATTTAGCATCGTACTGGTGGCTCCAATGTGAATCTCACTGAAGTTGATTTCGGCCAGGTAAAGCGGGAAAATCCAGGCCATGGTTAAGGTGGCTGAGCCAATGATGGAGGAGTAGATAATATTGTACCGCAGGCTCTTATTTTTCACCATGGCATATTTAACCACCTCGAAGATGTCTTTCCACGTGGCTTTCCGGGTGCGGGTATACACCTGGGGTTCCACCAGCAGGATGGCGGCCGGGATAGCAATAAAAGCAATACCGGTCTGAAAATAGAACGGCATACGTAAACTAATTTCTGCCAGGGCACCACCTGCAAAGCCTGCAATGGCTTCACTGAAATTGCCCACTGAAAAATTACGTCCTTCCAGTTTGAGGTAATCTTTCTGCCGATTTTGAGCTTTCAGACTGTCATACAACATGGCAGAATCGGCACCACTAATAAAACTTTGTCCGACTCCTAAGATCAGCTCTGCTGCCAGAAAAGCATAAAACCCGGAATAAAAGGAATAGATGGCAAATCCAACCGTTCCCATAATACTTCCAAAAATAAGTGTTCGCCTGCGACCCAACACATCGGCTGCATAACCAGACGGAATTTCAAACAATACAATGGCTATGCTATAGATGGCTTTCAACTGAAACGACTCTTCAACTGTAAATCCCAGGTCGTGGTAAAAGAGCATCAAAATAGGCATGGTTAACATGAACCACTTGGCTATTTTAATAAGGTAGAGCTTTTTTATGTTTCCGCTTAATGCCGCCATTGTTTCGAATTATTGGTGAGCAAAAGTAGGATTTTAGAGGCAACTGACCAATTACATCATCTGATGGATGATTGAAAATCATAGATTTTAGTGGCCACTAGCTTACAATCTGATATATATCATGTGTAAATACTAGTGATTTAGAAGAAAAAAAGCCCACCAAGGTTTCGATTGAAAATTAAACTTGTATATTTGCTGCCGGATTAACACAAATTAAATCAAATGACTTCGAAATTATTCATACCAAAAAAATATCAACCACTGCTTGATCTCAAGCAAACAGAACACGCCATTAAAGTAGTGAAAGACCATTTTCAATCCGCGTTGGCAGCAGAATTACGATTACGCAGAGTAACGGCTCCTCTGTTTGTGATGAAGGGTACCGGAATCAATGATGATTTGAATGGAACCGAGCGTCCGGTTTCATTCCCGGTGAAACATCTGGGAGATGCACAAGCAGAGGTTGTGCACAGTTTGGCCAAATGGAAACGTTTAATGTTGGCCGATTACGACATTGAATGTGGCTATGGTATATATACCGATATGAACGCTATCCGTCCGGATGAGGAGTTGGATAATATTCACTCCTTATATGTGGATCAATGGGATTGGGAGCGTCATATTTCGGCTGGTCAATACAATTTGGATTTCTTGAAACATGTGGTTTCGAAACTATATGAAGCGATGAAACGGACTGAATTTGTAGTGTACGAGCGTTACCCAAATATCAAACCCATTTTACCCGAGAATATAACATTCATTCATGCTGAAGACTTACAGAAGCAATATCCTGAATTATCATCCAAAGAGCGGGAAGATGCCATTGCAAAAGAGCATGGGGCAGTATTCCTCATCGGAATAGGAAGTCAACTGGCCGATGGTGAAAAGCATGATGGCCGTGCCCCTGATTACGATGATTGGAGTACGTCAACCGTGAATGGTTACAAAGGCTTGAATGGTGATATCCTGGTTTGGAATTCCATATTGGAGCGTTCATTTGAATTATCTTCCATGGGCATCCGTGTGAGTCCTGAAGCCCTGGAACATCAACTTCAAATTGAGGGATGTACCGACCGTAAGGAACTCTATTTCCACAAACGACTGTTGGAGGGTGGTTTGCCGCTGTCAATTGGTGGTGGTATCGGACAATCACGTTTATGCATGTTCTTTTTAAGAAATGCTCACATTGGTGAGATACAGGCCAGCATATGGCCCGAAGAGATGCGCCAGAAATGTAAATCAAACAATATTGTTCTCGTATAAGTACCTGGGTTTTTAAATATGCAAGGAAAAGATTCACTGATCTTAATCAATCAGATGGATCTTTTTTTTTGCCTTGTCAATAGGTGTAACAAAATCAGGGCGATCGCATTTACAAAAAGACACTTCGTACCAAAAAAAAGTAACCACAGATTACCCAGATTATCACAGATTTCATGTTTTCCATCGGAAAACAATCCGTGAAATCCGTAGAATCTGTGGATAAAATTAAGATAATATATCTGAAGTTCGGATTAATTGTATAAAATGAATGCTGTGTTAAAAACAAAACACAACAATCCTTCTTAAATGCGATTGCCCTGGATAAATAATAAAGTCTGAATCCCCTATGCTGATAAATTGTTATCTTTACGCGATTTTATTATAAAGATAGTTTTATGTGGCGTTTGACTCCTCCCAATAAAGAAGCTCATGAATATGGTGTTTTACTGTATCGCTTCGTACTGATAATGACTTTTTATAGTCTGTTCCGAATTCTCTTCTTCATGTTTAACAGTGACCTTTTTCCAAATGTGGATGGAGGCCGGTTCTTAACCATCATGGCAGGTGGATTAAAGTTTGACCTGAGTGCTGTTCTCTACCTGAATGCCCTTTATTTTATTTTCTATCTGTTGCCATTACCTTTCAAATTTGGAAAAGCTTATCAAACCTTTCTGAAATGGTGGTTTGTGGTGATTAATGCATTTGGTTTTGTATTCAATGCAACCGATCTGATTTATTACCGGTTCATCTTAAAGCGAACAACTTATAATGTATTGGATATTCTGAAGAACGAAGAGAACATGGGATCCCTTTGGGGGCAATTTATGATTGATTATTGGTATGTGTTGGTATTATTTATAGTACTGGTATGGGCCTTGAGTTATACTTATTCCATTTACCGCCCCCGCCGAATTGCACTATCCAATAAATGGTCATATGGATTAGCCTCATTAGTGGCACTCGTTGTTTTTTCAGGCTTCACAATTGTGGGGATGCGCGGTGGATATCGTCATTCGACACGCCCCATTACCATGTCCAATGCCGGTAAATATGTGGATTCGCCTGATGAGATGGCACTGGTATTGAATACTCCTTTTTGCATCATCCGTACCTGGGGCAAGAAGAGTTTCACGAATTATGATTTTTTTGATTCAGAAAAGGCTATGAATGCTGTGTATACACCTGTTAAATCAGGGCAGGTCGCATCTAAAATGAAACAGAAGAACGTCGTTATCTTCATGCTGGAGAGTTTCAACAGAGAATATTTAGGATCAGTCAATACCCATCTTGATAATGGGAACTATAAAGGTTATACACCCTTCCTGGATTCGCTGAGTCAACAGGCATTAATTTTCCCTAATACCTTTGCCAACGGGCGCAAATCCATTGATGCCATGCCTTCTGTTATTGCCAGTATTCCGGCTTTGGTTTTGCCATATGTCGTATCAGAATATTCGGGTAATAAAGTAAATAGCTTAGCGAGTTTGTTGACTCCTAAGGGCTATGAGTCAGCCTTTTTTCATGGTGCTCCCAATGGATCCATGGGCTTTCAATCCTTTGCCAAAGTAGCAGGTTTCCAAAAGTACATGGGTAAAGATGAATATGACAACGAGGATGATTACGATGGTATCTGGGGCATCTGGGATGAACCGTTCTTTCAGTTCTATGCCCGTGAGATGAACAAGATGAAGGAGCCCTTTTTTACAACTCTTTTTTCGGTTTCATCACACCACCCCTTTAAAGTGCCTGAGCAATATACCGATGTATTTCCCAAAGGAACGCTACCGGTGCACCAGTGTATTGGTTATACAGATAATGGTTTGCGTAACTTTTTTGCAACGGCGAAAACGATGCCCTGGTATGAGAATACCATCTTTGTTATTACAGCAGATCATAGTTCGGTCTCGCACTTTGATCAATCGAAAACCACCATGAATAAGTTTAGTGTGCCGCTCATTATCTATGCACCTGGTGATACCACAATGATAGGGCGAGATGAGAAATTAGCCCAACAAATCGATATCATGCCTACAGTATTGAATTATCTGGGTTATGAAAAGCCTTACGTGGCCTTTGGAAATGACCTTTTAGATCAAGGGAGTGATCGTTTTATTATTAATTATACCAATGGGGCTTATCAGATAGCAAAAGATGATTACGTCATCTATTTCAATGGTAAAGAGGTAATGAGCATCTTTAATTATAAAGAAGATCCTTTGTTGAAAAACAATCTGAATGGTAAAGTAGATATTCCGGCAATAGAAAGCTATGCGAAAGCAGTGGTGCAACAATATAACAGCCGAATGATTGAAGATCGTCTGACCATACAATAAAAAACACACAAAAAGATGTTGACCCTGATAGTTGAAAAATTATCAGGGTATTTTTTTGTACATGTTTCCTACATAATAAGTGATACAAAAAGAAAAATCATTTATTTAGCAGATAGAACTTATTTTGTTCCCATACTATGAAAAAACTACTCAAAGCACTTCTTATTTTTATTGCCCTGATTGTTGTTGGATTCATTACTTTTTGGGTTTATCTGTTTTTTGTTAAAGTTGATCGTATTCAACCCTTACAAGCCGTTTCGCAGGATGCGGTAATGGTGATTGAAACGGAAAACCTCACCAAAGGATGGCGCGAGGTAAAAGAGAGTGCTTTGTGGGATCGTATGCTGGAAGGCAATTACCTGGAAGAGTACGAAGCCGACATGATGAACTTTGACAGCCTCATGGCTGAGAATCCATTGGTCCGTCAGGTTTTTCAGAATCGACCATTAGCGGTATCCTTTCAAATGACCTCGGAGAGTAATTATGAAATTTTGTTTGCCGTTGACATTGGTAAATATGGAAAATTGGCTGTGTTACCCAAGCTGGCCGGTATGTTTAATTTCGATCTGACGACTCGTCAGGTGGATAGTGTGGATGTGCATGCCTTAACTTATGGTAAACCTAACGAAGTGATTCATCTGGCCATAAAGGAAAACCTGCTGGTGGGTAGCTTAGCCCCTAAATTGGTAGATCAATGCATTGAAACATTAAAATCAGGGGAGTCTTTTTCAGTAGATAAGTTCACCGAAGTGCAACAGCACAACGGAGATGGAATGGTGAAGTTTTATCTCAATTTTAATCTGTTGGATAACTTTGCCGGTGCTTTTTCTCCGGAGTTAAAAGAGAGCTTGAAATCAGTGAGTGAAGTGATGGCCTATTCGGCCTTAGTTGCTAACCTGGAGGATAAGAACATCGAATTGGTGGGGTATAGTAACCATCACGACTCCGTTCCATCACTGGTGGATGCATTGGTCAAGGCGGATCCCGGGGAGATGGAAGCCCATCATATCCTGCCCTCCAAGACCGCCGTGCTGATGGACATAAATATAGATGATTTCGACCGGTTTTATAACGATTTCATGCAACAATATAAAACCGTAGATCCCCATGCGTTTGAAGAATATCACAAGGGCTTGCGCATGTCAGAGAAATGGCTGGGAGTGAATTTTGACTCACTTCTCTTCTCCTGGCTCGAAGGGGAGTTTGCCATGGCCAAGCTACGACCTGAATCCAATGCGCGCGAATTGGATGTGCTGTTTGCCATCAAAGCCAATGACATTGATCTGGCACGCGACAATATGTCCGTCCTTTTGAAGCACATTAAAAAGCGCACTCCGGTTAAGTTTGATCAGATCGATTATCGTAACCATCAGATTTACCTGCTCAACATGAAAGGCTTCTTCAAACTCTTTGTGGGTCAACTGATGAACGGCATGGAAAAACCCTATTTTACCTTTCTGGATGATTACATTGTGTTTAGTAACTCGGTGAATTCACTCATGGGAATGGTTGATGATTACCTGGTGGGTAATACGCTGGCCCGTAACCCCGGTTTCTCCGATTTCATGAAACAGTTCGGGAATGAAGGTAACCTATCCGTTTTTGTGCAGATGCCTAAAGTATACCAGCACCTGTATTATTACAGCGACCGCGAGACACGCAAAGATCTGAAGCGTAACCGTGATTTGTTGGTTAATTTCTCAAATATCGGTTGGCAATTGAAAGCAACCGGTGACCTGTTTGAAACAGTATTACTCGCTCACCACGATGAGAATACCCTTTTGTACGAAGAATTGGAAGAGATGCAGAAATCGGCTGAAGAGCTATATGTGGAGGAGTTTCGTGAATTGAAGTTCAAGATTGACACGGGTGAGTATTTCCCATATGGGGAAGGTCACATTGATTATTGGGCCAGCCATCCCGAGCGGGTGCAGGATAGCATCATCATTCACGAAGGGGAGATGCGTGATAGCCTGGTGCAAGACCTGTGGCGCAGTTATTACCCGTCTGGCAACATCAAGTCAGCCGTCACCTATGACGATGGATTGGTTGATGGTACTGCCATCTTTTATTACGACGATAAACCGCATACTGTAAGAGCCGAAGTCGTATTTGACGACGATGTGCTGGACGGTGATTACAAGGAGTTCTATTCCAACAGCCGCCTCAAAGCCCAACTCACCACTGATGGCGGTCTGTTTGATGGCGATGCCACTTATTACTACCGCAATGGACAAGTAAAAATTGAAGGCCGCTACAAAAACGGACTCCGCCACGGTAAATGGAAGCATTTTACCAAAGCAGGGGAGTTGTTGAATAAGGAGAGTTGGCGAAATGGGGTGGAGTAGATTGGATTGGGATGATTATGGTGTTAGGTTCTTTGTCTTGGTAATTCAAGGAATATTAGAACAGGTTAAATAATTTACAGTATGGGTTTAAAGGAGTATTTTGTTTTTTCATTTCTATTAGTGTTGTTGGTAGGTTGTATTCCAAAACAAAGGAATGATGTTCAAAAAATCGTATTTGATGATAGTTATTATAATCCAGTATCGCCAAATGATATTAAAACACTAACTGATTTAACTATAGATGTTGTTGCAAAAGTTTTTCCAGATGCAAATATTAGCATTCAACCTTTATTTAACGAGCACATTGAAGAAGAGAGTATATTAAGGGATTTAGCTTTTGTTCATTCAGAGGATGGAGATCATATTCAGTTTGACAATAATCAGTTGCATCAGTTTGTTCTTGATATTAATTGTCTAAAAGGGAAAGAAGTGATTAATTTTCTTCCCCTTAATAAACAAGAATATGTGAGTAATGAATTGTCAGATGTAAATATTGTATTATCACCACCAATGGTAGATAGAAAGGAGCTTATTGTTTGTTTTTTTGTACACTTGGTATATAAATATAAGGATGGATACGCATCAGATGATATTTACTATTTTTTTGAATTAACTCCCGATAAGCAAGCTTGGTATTTAAGTTTATCAAAAGAACCAGAAAGCAAGAACATTAATCAATGATCAATGCCCCGCTAGTGCGCGATTGTATCGCGTTCTATAAGAATTTTCAGCTGAGCAAAATAGTTAGCTAGTAGTGCAAAAAAATATAGTGGTGATATTGTGATGTTGGATAGATTTATTGTGGTAAAATAGTGTGATATTGTGCCACACGATACAATCGTGCGACAACGAGGCGATGAGCTTTAGAGGTCGCAAGAAATAAATGCAATGTAAAGGGGTGGAAAGGCACTGCTTTTGCTGGTTTTTTATATATGGATATTCCTCATGAGGTATCAGGTATGCCATACTATGGCGAAGACCAAGATTCCTATAATGGAATTAAATATGGTTTCTTTGGTTATTAAGATTTGCTATGAAAAAACATGGAATTAAAATTGCAATATCTATATTGCTTCTATCTGTAATCACTTATTATTTAATGCCAAAGTATGAGTTTGAATATTTCTACTCGCCAAATAATAAAAATGTAATTACTAGGATTGCTGTAGGTTCATTTCCTGACTATGTGTACTATACGTATGGATATTATAAACAAAGGGAAGTGCCTTCTACTTATATTGCACCAAGATCTGTATCAGGGTTTGGTGAAGGATATTATTTATATATACACTGGAGTGATTCAATATGTACCATATACAACTCTGTTGGGCTCTACGATACAATAAATCTTAATAATAGTTTTCGGTTTGAGACAATTACAGAGTATTCGGATCAATGGCAAATGATGATGAAGGATACAACTAAACAAAGCATTCGAGATGGATCTTTTGATTTTGTTAAAAAGTAATTCCCCCGCTAGTGCGCGATTGCATCGCGTTCAATACTAAATGGAAATGGATTTAGTAGGATATAAATTAAAGCCTTGCAGTAACGATATTGCCAGGCGTTTCCTTACCCCCTGGATTTTCTATACATAGAGAGATTGAATAGTTGATCACCGAAATCCTTGATTTTACTAGTCCCGAGGTAGTTTGTATCCGTCCATCGGGACTTTCTTGATGTCCATCAGCAGTTATAGTATCTCAATCACTTACCAGCACCCACTCATCACTTGTTTTTTTACTTTCCCGGAGTTACCGGTCGCAGCCCATTGGTAGTTTGGAGTAGTCCATCGCCAATTTTTCCCGTTCCCTGACTTTGGGGATGCCTTTCTACTGTTGTCCTTACCTTCCAAGCAGACCTAACCAAAAGCATTAAGAATAACATCACTCAACTCGTTCCATCCCTCAATTTTTAAGTAATATTTAGGTTTACGATTTCGTAGGGAAATAATTTAATTAAAGATTATTTTCTCTAAAACCCCACAAGCTCCCTGCGATGCAGGTTTGATCAATTTATTATTTCCGTAAAAGAAAAAGAATAAATAAGTTCCAAAAGCAGTTAAGGAAAGTTAAAATTAAGCTGTCTTTAATAAATTTAGAATTACTTAATATCTTTGCCATGCATGATTCAAAGGGGAAAATTGTTGGGAAACAATCTTTTGTATTTGATCTCATTCGCAATAGGAATCATGGCAATGATAATAGAGAATAAAAACAATTAAATACAGCTTAATGAACAATCTTTTCGCAAAATGCAAGGCGCAAGGGATTACCTTGCCCGCTGAGTTGGAGCAAATACTAACTCAAAGTAAAGGTGTTACAGTATTCAATACGGTAGAAGAGTTGGCCGCCGCATCAACCAATGGAATTGAAAACAATGAATTTCATGTAGAGTACGATGTGGACGGTAAGGGAACGTATCGCGAAGTCACTGTACACCGCGTTCAAAACGGTATTTCAGCCAACTACGAAGATGTTTACATGCGTCGTCGTGATCCGGAAACCATGGTAATTGCTGATAAACTACCAAGCGATAAAGTGCGCTTCTCTGATCGTTTTGGTTACGAATTTCATCCTTTAAGAAATGAGACGTTTGATTGGCTGAAATCACAAGAATTGGGTGTCTTCTTCTTCTTTGCCGGAAATAAAGGTATTGGTGCCGGTGGAGTGGCTATTGTTCCTTCCAATGCAGCTTTTTTTGCCATGGGTTTAGGGATGTTACAGCAAATGGTTTCACTGGATGATATACGCGAAGGTTTTGATGTGAGTTCAGTTATTTATGTAGCACCTCCGTTCAGACACACCCATTTCGAAGGAAAACAAGTGGTGGTGCATAACCGTCTGGATGGGTTGCATGAGCTGTTCTCCTATAATTTATACCCCGGACCAAGTGCTAAAAAAGGGCTTTACAGTGTATTATTATCACAAGGCGAAAAAGAAGGTTGGATCACAGCCCACTGTAGTACGGTTCAGGTAGTAAGTCCCTACGATAATACCACCACCTTTATGCACGAAGGTGCCAGTGGTGGCGGAAAAAGTGAAATGTTACAACATATTGTGCGAGAAGAAGACGGGCGAATCCTGATTGGGGAGAATCTGGAAACCGGTGAACAGCGCTTTATCAATATACCAAGGTTTTGTTCCTTCAACCCGGTGACTGATGATATGGCGCTGTGTCACCCGTCGATTCAAAAGAAGAATGGCCGGTTACGTGTATTAGACGCTGAGAATGCCTGGTTTATCCGTACCGATTCCATTAATAAATACGGGGATGATCCGTTTTTGGAGAAAGCTACCATTCACCCGGAAAAACCACTGTTGTTCCTTAACATTAAAACCGTACCTGGATCCACGGCTTTAGTGTGGGATCACATTGAGGATGCACCAGGTAAGAAATGTCCGAATCCAAGAGTGGTGTTACCACGCAATGTGGTAAAGGGGGTGAAAGATAAGGCAGTATCGGTTGATGTGCGTAGTTTTGGAGTACGAACCCCGCCTTTTACACCAGATGCGCCTTCCTATGGTATCATCGGCATGTTCCATGTATTGCCACCGGCATTGGCCTGGTTATGGCGTTTGGTATCACCTCGTGGACATGCCAATCCTAGTATCGTCAGTACCGGCGGAATGGAGTCTGAAGGCGTCGGCTCTTATTGGCCGTTCGCTGCCGGTAAAATGGTGGATCATGCCAACTTGTTGCTGGAGCAGATTATTAAGACTCCAAAGGTAAAATATGTATTAGCACCCAACCAACACATCGGCGCCTGGAAAGTAGGTTTTAAACCTCAGTTGTTGATGCGAGAGTATTTAACACGTAGAGGAAATGCCCATTTACGTGAAGATCAATATCAAGCAGCAAGATCATCATTGCTTGGTTATGAAATGAATTATCTGACCATTGAGGGGGCTAAAATTCCATCACGTTTCCTTAAAACATATGTTCAACCAGAAGTAGGGGAGAAAGGTTATGATGAAGGACACCGCCAGCTAAATGAATTCTTCAAGCACGAAGTACAAAAATTCAATCAACCTGGTCTATCACCATTGGGTAAACAAATTATTGAAGCCTGTTTGAATGATGCTACAGTGGAAGAATATGCTGCGCTGATTCAGATCAAACATCCTTATTAAAATACAAAATCAATTACTAATGTTTAATTAATAGTTAGCTATTAGATTAATACACCTTTTGAATTATGAGTAAAGTAGTCATTATCATGGGCTCAAAAGCTGACCTGGAGTGGTCTGGACGCATTGCCCGTTCCGTTGAGTCATTTGGAATTACAGTAGAAATGCGTATCGCATCAGCACACAAAGTACCATTGGCTTGTTTAGAAGTCATTAAAGAAGCTGAGAAAGGAAATCCTGTGTTTATAACCGTTGCGGGACGTAGTAATGCCTTGAGTGCGTTCGCTGATGCACAAACACATTGCCCGGTAATTGCCTGTCCACCTTATGGTGATAAATTTGCCGGTGCAGATTTGTATTCCAGTCTGCGCATGCCTTCAGGAGTTGCGCCATTGGTAGTATTGGATCCTGAAAATGCAGCTTTAGCCGCTGCCAAAATCATTGGGATGGCGAATCCAGCTGTTTTTGATAAAATAAAAGAAGCACAGGAAACAAATCGTCAAACACTGATGGCTGACGATTTAAACTTGGTGAATACTAAATAATAACCATTCATGGTTTGTACAGGAAAAGATATGGCCCTGGCGGCCCAACTCATTAGGGAAGGCAAATTGGTGGCCTTCCCCACGGAAACAGTTTACGGTTTAGGGGCAGATGCATTTAATGCAGCAACTGTTGCCCGTGTCTTCGAGACTAAGGAGCGACCTTCCTTTGATCCGCTCATCGTGCACATTTCCTCCATTGATCAGTTGGATGAGTTGTTTTTGGGGCCCATTGATCCACGTGTTTATAAACTGGCAGAAGCCTTTTGGCCGGGTCCATTGACAATTGTTCACAATAAACAGCCACACGTCCCTGACTTGGTAACCTCCGGATTATCAACAGTAGCAGTGCGCATGCCATCGCATCCCATGGCTCTGGAATTAATCCGTCAATCCGGTAAAGCGGTAGCGGCTCCCAGTGCTAACAAATTTGGTTGCTTGAGTCCTACAAAAGCTGAACACGTCATAAAACAGTTGAAAACGATTGATTACGTGTTGGATGGTGGGGCGACGACCATTGGTGTTGAATCAACGGTTGTATCTGTTTCCGAGGCTGGAGTAAAAATACTACGACATGGAGCCATTATACGTGAAGCCATCGCCAATGTGGTGGATGTGATTGATGAAAAAGATAAAGTTGATACCCAGGGCTTACCAGCTCCCGGAATGATAAAAAGTCATTATTCGCCATTAAAACCGTTATATATATTGAAGGAAGGGATTCCGGAAACTTTGCCTGCTGGTAGTGGAATAATTGTGAATGATGCCCGTGTAATGCCTCATTTGCCAGAAGTAAAAAATATGGCCTTGTCTCAAGATGGAGATTTAAACGAAATGGCTGTAAATTTATTTGCTACGCTACACGCCATGGAAGATGATGAGCAAGTACGTGAAATTTATATTCAGCCGGTTGAAGAAAAGGGAATCGGGCGCGCCATTATGGATCGTCTGCGAAAAGCATCCTATAATTATCAGAAATAAATAATGCCATCCCCGATCAATATGAAAGCCCGGCTATTAAATAAAACGAATAGCAGGGCTATTTTTTAATGACAATACGTCGTAGCATAAATGATATTTTTGCTTTTTTCAGGTACAGTCCTGTTTGGGAGGAAGCTATGCCTGGAGTATTCTGGTTATTTAGGGCTAGTGATTAAAACTGTATTTTATAGTACTTATCAATTTTTTAATGAAACTCTCGAGAGAGTATCCTGCCAACCAAGGTGCACACCGCCTTATTGCAATAGCGTTAAAAACGGTGCAATGAAGGCGAATAGAAAGGAAAGCTGTTTGAAGCGGAGCGAGTTTCATTTCTTTCCGCCGTAATGGAATCGTTTAGCGTCAATTGCAATTGAGCGGGGGCTTTTTGTCTACTTTTTAGCTCGTGAAAAAGTAGAAGCCTGTGCGGCTTGAGCACTTATATGAAAAGAGTTGGTTGTGTGTTATAGAAATTTAAATTGTGAAAAAGAACAGATGAAACAAATACTATAATTTAGTGTTTGTAGCATTAGTAGTATCAGCAAGCAGCATCTTTAGTATATTTATACCGAAAAGAAAGTTTAAAAGATATATTGGATTTAATTCTAGGAAATTACACTATAAATGAAACGATTAGGCCAACGCATCAGGAAGAAACGTGAAATGCACAAATATCAGCTCAATGAGCTGGCCAAACGAGTGGGAATTAGTGCCAGTGCGCTGTCACAAATAGAAAATGCAAAGGCTTTTCCCTCTATTGTTACGCTTAAGAGCATTGCGGATAATCTGCATTCTACTGTTGGTGAATTGATTGGCGAAAACGAAATGCTGTCACACAACCCACTCATAACTGTTAATGAACGTAAATTTGTGAGAAAGAATAAAAGTGGCAGTAAGTTGTATCTGTTGTCGCATCATGATTCCCATAAACAAATGGAGACTTATCTTGTGCATTTCTCCAATTCATCCGATGTAGATGGTTTTTTCTCACCACATCCCGGACAAGTTTTTTGCCATGTGATAAGCGGCACTTTTCTATTTGTATTGGATGAAGAGGAATATAGCCTTCATCCCGGCGATAGTTTTTACTTTAATGCACCAGTTCCAAATCAGGTAAAGTTGGATCAGGCTGTTGAAGGTGAACTGATTTGGATTGAATCACCACCACCAGAATTGAGTTAATAAAATCAAATAGAAGTTAAAATGAAGACAATTTTAAGCCTCATTTTTCTGATCAGCCTGCCAGTAGTAGGTTTTTCTCAAGTAGTACACGTTCATGGAACGGAATCGCATCATGCAGCGCATATGCGAATTGCTCAAGAGCATCATGAAATGCATATGGAGATTGCTAAAGAACATCATGATAACCATATGGAGATAGCCAAGGAAAATCATAAAAGGGCGCAGGAGGATCACCAAAAACATATTAAGCAGGAAGAAAAACAGAAGGTCAAGAGTGTTGAAGAAAAGAAAAAACAGAAGAAAGAGCGGAAGAAATCAAAGAAAAAAAAGCGAAAGCAGAAGAAGCAGTCCGGAAAGAAATAATTCATTGTTACATTTGTTCCATCTGAACATTACTAAGCAATGAATTCTCAGGATGCCAATTAAAATTAATACGATCAGCACGCTAAAAAAGGAGTTGCACAACCTGCCCCGTGAGGTGCTAATCGAACATTGTTTGCGTATAGCCAAGTACAAAAAGGATAACAAAGAGCTTTTAAACTATCTGCTTTTTGAATCGGATGATGAGCACGCTTATATCCAACAAATAAAAAATGAGGTAGAGCAGGAGTTCACAACCATCAATACCAATACCTTTTACTACATCAAAAAAAGTATCCGGCGCATTCATCGTATTGTTACTAAATACATTCGTCATTCCGGAAAAAAGGAGACGCAGGTGGAATTGTTGATTTTCTTCTGTCAGCAAATGCGTGCCTGTGGGATCTCTTTCAGAGACAGTAAGGTAATGGTGAATTTGTATGAACGCCAGCTAAAGGCCATTCATAAAGCACTCTCTGCTTTGCATGAAGATATTAGAATTGATTACGAAAGTGAATTAGAAGAAGTGGATCAGCCGTTGCGTTAGTAATCAGTGTATATTTGCAGTCATATAAAATGATATAATCCATGGGAATTTTACGGACGATAAAAAGCGATTACGAGGTATATGAAAATCAAGTATTGGAATGTTTAGTAGCCATCCTACGTGATGATTGTAAGAAAATTAAGGCGTTCCGAAAAAAGAATAAAGGCCAAAAGACCATGCCCAGTGAATTAATTTCGGGTTATAAGATGGTACTTGATGAGGAGTTTGATTCGCTGAAAATTGATTTCTCGCAGGAATTTCAATTTGAAATTCGGGATTTGGTGAATGCTTAATACTCAGGGGGAGACTAACCCAAAAATAGATTAGTCTCCCCCTGAGTACTTGAATTGTTATCTCTTCCTTTGCTTAGCTCCACGCATCGCTTCTGCTGTCCACGGATCATCTGGCCAGGCATGTTTTGAATACTTGATGCGTAATTCTTTTTTCACTTCATAATAGACATTGTCCCAGAAACTACCTAAATCACTGGTTACTTGAATGGGTTTAAAACCAGGTGATAGCAAATGCAAGAGAAGTGATGTTTGCCCATTATTCACAGTCGGAGTATCGGCCAATCCGAACATCTCCTGAAGGCGAACAGCTAAGACCGGTTGGTCTCCATTGGCCTGATAGTGAATTTTAATCTTTGAGCCACTGGGTACTTCAATGCGTTGAGGGGCCAGTTTGTCTAACGCTGCTTGTTTCTCCCAATCTAAATGATGATGCAGTACCTCTACCAGATTTATTTTTTTGAGATCCTCTGGTTTTTTAATGCCTGCTAAATAAGGCGATAACCACTCTGCATTAGTCATCAGAAGGGCAGGGGTACTCACATCCGGCCAGCCTTGTTCCGGTTGCCATTTGCGCAGACTCAGTACCCGGTTCTGCCACTGTTGTACCTCTTTATCAAAGTTCATTAAAGTTTCACCTTCTTTCTTGATAGCTTCTGAAATGGCTTTTACCAGGTGCGACTCATCCGGATCGGGCAGAGGTTTGGATTGCAAAACAATACAACCAATTCGTAAATCCTCCGAAGCAATTAATCCACCGCGTCGGGTATCCCAGGTAATAATTTCCTGTGTTTTAACTAAGGGGGCAAGATCTCTGGGATTAAGCGGTGATGCCAGAAATATCTTACCCAATCCATCGCGGGCATTCACATGGGCCACAGCTAACCATGATTCATGCGCCAGATCATCCAGATGTCCGGCTGTGGCATAACTGCCATTGGACAATTGAAACTGGGCATTATTACCAGGACGGGCATGGGCAATGCGTTCCGGGTAGGCATGTACCAACAGGACACCCGTCTCATAAGGATCCACCTCACCATTATCAGCATCAATGCTAAAAAGCTTCCGGTAAGAGGAAGCAATCTTCTCAATGCGGGTAAATTTACGGGGTAACTTTCCATCACGTCGGAAACGGCGCAGTGCTTCAACACGAAGGTTGATATCAATGCCCACTTCCTTATTCAGCGGATCGCGCTCTTCCAGAACAGCAGCCACATCGGTAGCCAGTGCCAAATGATCATCCTCTTCAGCCATCAATAACATGTGAGCCAATCGAGGATGGCAAGGCAATCGATGAATCCTTTTTCCATGCTCGGTGATGCGTCCGTTTTCCAATGCCTCCAGTTGATGTAAGGTGTCGGAAGCTTGAGCCAGGGTTCTTTTGGGAGGCGGTGTAAGCCAAGTGAGCTGTTGAATGTCGGATACACCCCATTGGGCCATATCCAATACCAATGAGGCTAAATCGGCTTCAATAATTTCAGGAATACGGTGTTCCTGTAGGTGGTGATGGGTAGCATTGGTCCACATGCGGTAACAGGTACCGGCACTCAAACGACCGGCTCGTCCGGCACGTTGATCCGCCATGTCTTTGGAAATTTCAACAGTTTCCAGCCGTGATAAACCGGTTCCCGGATCAAAACGGGATGTACGGCCATACCCCGTATCAATCACCGTTTTTATCCCTTCAATGGTCAAACTGGTTTCGGCAATGGAAGTGGCCAGAACAATCTTACGTTTCCCATTTCGATTGGGCATGATGGCACTGAATTGCTTGCCTTGCGGTAATTGACCATACAAAGGATGAATGGCAAAATCACGCAATTGTTTCTTCAGTAACTCTTCGCATTTCCTGATTTCTCCTTCACCGGGAAGAAAAACCAAGGTATCACCCTCTTGCTCCCGAACCGCTTTTACAATGGTACGGGCTGTCAGTTCGGGTAATAAAAACTCATCCCGATCACCCGTATATTTTATATCCACCGGATACTGTCGTCCTTCACTCACAACAACAGGAGCCTTCAGCAGCTTCTGTAGCTGAGGCATATTCAAAGTGGCCGACATGATCATGATTCTCAAATCCGTTCTCAATACATGCTGTGATTCACGGCACAGAGCCAGTGCCACATCAGCAAATAAACTGCGTTCATGAAATTCATCAAAAATCACCAGCCCAACATCTTTTAGCTCATTGTCGCTCTGTAACATGCGGGTGAGGATGCCCTCGGTGAGTACTTCAATACGCGTATCAGGAGATGTACAATTATCAAAACGAATGCGGTAACCTACACTTTGCCCTACTTTTTCGCCTAACAGATCGGCCATACGAGCAGCGATGGTGCGAGCAGCCAATCGTCGTGGTTCCAGCACAAGGATCTTCTTACCAGCCAGCCAGGGTTCATGCATTAAAGCCAGAGGCAATAGCGTACTCTTACCGGCTCCTGCTGGTGCATTTACAATTAAAGTATTGGAATCTGTTAGTTTCTGTCGTGTCTCCGAGATAATTTCGGTAATAGGTAAATCTATTGAGAATGGATCAAATGTCAATGTCAGTCGTTTAGTAGTTGATTGTTTTTTGATTGGGTGGTTCAGTTGGCGGTGCAAAAATACAAATACGATTGGGATTTCAAATGAGAAAAAACCCAACATATATTTAAAAACCGCCTCCCTAAGGAAGCGGTTTCATATATTTTATATCAAATATTTATCTTATACCATTTTAACCACTTATTGATTTTGGTATAATGCCGATGTAATGATGAATGGCATTATCAAATGAAATGCAGATAAGGCCAGCTTCATTATACAATCGGTATTATTTCTTTAGCCCGAATGCCTCATTCGGTGTGTTATCCATGTGGAAAACAATCTCCCCACCCTTGATAATTTCACTGTGCAACAAATAATTGCGATCAATATCTTTTCCGTTCACCACCACTTTCTGAATGTAGATATTATCTTTACCCTGATTCACTGTGTTAATGATCAACTGCTTGCCATTCTCAAGATTCAAGGTTGCTTTTTTTACCAATGGACTACCGATGGCATACTGATCGGATCCCGGACAAACAGGGTAGAAGCCCATGGAGCTAAAAATGTACCAGGCTGACATCTGACCGGCATCATCGTTACCACATAAACCATCAATGGCCGTTCCATACATAGTATCCATGATCATGCGTACTTTTTCCTGTGTCTTCCAGGGCTTGCTGGTCCAGTTGTACAGGTAAGGAATGTGATGTCCTGGTTCATTTCCATGCACATAATTACCAATCATACCATCGCGGGTGATATCCTCATGATTTTCGATGTATTTATCTGCAATGGGCATGGTGAAAAGCGAATCCAGGTGTTGCCAGAAATGGTCTTTACCGCCCATCAATTCCACCATGTGATTCACATTTTGAGGCACATACAAACCGTAATTATAGGCATTTCCTTCAATGAAACCCTGACCGTGTGTATCCATCGGGTCAAATCCTTCTTTCCATTCACCGTTAGCCAGTTTCGGACGCATGAACCCGATCTGGGGATCGTATACATTTTCATAATACGTTGAACGTTCCATGTACTCATTGTAGACTGCATCTTTACCTATACTTTTGGCCACCTGCGCAATACACCAGTCGTTATAGGCATATTCCAGGGTAATGGACACTGAATACCCTTGTTTATATTCAGGTACATATTTGTATTTCATGTAATCACCAATACCCATGAAATAAGGTACTTTAGAGGTGTTCACACAGGCTTGCAGAGCGCGCTCTTTATCAAAATCACCAACCCCCTTGGCAATGGCATCAGCAATCACCGAAGTGGCATGATACCCGATCATACACCAGTTTTCATTATTGTAATGACTCCAGATAGGTAACATGTGATGCACACTCTGATCGTGATGGGCAATCATTGACTTGATCATGTTGTTATTACGCTCCTGCTGAATGATGTTGAACAAGGGATGCAAGGCCCGATAGGTATCCCACAAAGAAAAAATCGAATGATTGGTAAACCCTTCCGACTGGTGAATATTTTGATCCAAACCACGGTATTGACCATCCACATCTTCGTATACAATCGGGCTCAGCATGGTATGATACAAAGCGGTGTAGAATGATTTTTTATCCGCTTCAGTTTGTGATTCCACTATCACTTTATTCAACTCTTTGTTCCAACGGTCTTGCGACTCTTTTTTCACCTGATCAAAATCCCAGTGAGGAATCTCAGCCATCAGGTTTTTCATAGCGCCATCTGTACTGACAGAGGATAGTGCAAATTTCACTTTAATCTGCTCATCCTTTTTCGTATCAAAATTGAAGTAAGCGCGGATATCACGACCGGCCATCTCCGGAAAATTCTCTTTCTCATTGAAACGGCGGTAGAAACCATTATATGGCACTTTCTCGTACCGCTCATGCCCATAGCTGGTGAAGGGCTTGGAGAATTCCATGGCAAAATAAACCTTCTTATTACGCGCCCAGCCATTGGTTTGACGGTAACCGGTAATCAAATGATTATTCTCTACACGCACAAAGGTCCAAACACCTTTTCCATCGTAATTATAAATGTTATAAATCAGATCAAGAATGATGTGTGCTTTATCCGATTCAGGAAATGTATATTGGTGAAAACCCACCCGATCGCTGGTGGTTAGCTCTGCCTTGATGTTATAATCATCTAACAGTACACTGTAATAACCAGGTGCGGCACGCTCATTATCATGCGAAAATTTCGAGTGAAAGCCTGGCTCACCATCGGCAGTACCCGGTTCCAGGGTTAAGTCACCTGTGGTTGGCATCACCAAAAAGTCACCTAAATCTGCGTGGCCGGTCCCACTAAAATGAGTATGCGCAAAACCAAAAATAGTTTCATCGTCATACTGATACCCTGCACAATATTTATAAGTGGATTTGTTGTAACTACCATCTTCCTGAAACATCGTTTGGATGTTGGAGGCCGGACTCAGCTGAACGGCTCCAAATGGCGTTGTTGCACCCGGATAAACATGCCCCATCTTCTCCGTTCCGATGAACGGATCCACAAATTGAATGAGGTCTGTTGGCGCAGACTCACCAGCAGTGTTTACTTTTGTCGACAGCTGGTTACAAGACATACATCCCACAACACCGGCCATTAAAAGTGCAGCTTTACCAGCTTTGTTTTTCATCATGATAAATTAATTATTATTGAATAATAGTAGTCGTTCTCCGTTGAAAGTTTTAAAGATAAAAAAAGTAGCATGATTAGGAACTGCGCATTTTTATTTGGATAGGAAAGGGAATGTCCGAAAAGTAGATTATTTCTCGCAAAGGGTGCAAAGATGAATCGCTTAAAAACGCAAAGTGGTGACTGATAGTATTCAGCTCTTTGCTATTTTAGCGTTGTTTGCGTGAATCTTGAATTTTGGACACCTTCAATAAAAAGAAGCCTTGTGAAGCAACCATTATTAAAAAGTTTCATCACTAAAGTAAAATCAATTTCCAAACTAAAACTCTAATAATGAAAAAGATTTTATTTCTATTTGTGACGATTATTAGCCTCATAGCCTGCTCCCAATCCGATTCAGATGAACCCCAGGTGATGTCTGTTAAAAGCTACATTGAATTGTTAAAATCGAATTAATATAATTCAATGAACTTACCGGCATTTAATCACTCTCATATTAGCGAATTGATTAAGTATATTGGCGAGGAACAGAAAATTAAGGATTTTCCCGCTAATCCCGTTTCATCCATGTATATTTCTGAGATCAAATTAGGCCTATATGTTGCATGGACCATTGAATCCATAAGAAAAGTAGCCATTGGCAGTGACAACCTGATTGGACGATTTCCGTCGCTTGCGCCATGTATATTAAAGAGAAATTCAGAAGAATTTATTACTGTTTCCGATGCTATATCACATCCAATCGTAGCTCAGGCTTATCGTGATTGGTGGGAGGCCAATAAATCAAAACCTTTCGATGTATTTAAAAGAATTGATCCGCTTTTAAATACGCCCTACCGATGGCATTAAACCTGAAACTATAATCAGGAATCATCACAAATTATAATCGCCTTCTTCTTACACGAAAAGGCGATTTTGTTTTAATAGATGGATAAGAGTCTAAATCAATTATTAATTGAAGCCACAAGTGGGATGTTATACCTATTGTATTCCCAAATGATTGATAAAGCATTTTGCTAATTATAATGGTTAATGCCGATACAAAAGCACAGATTGATTTTTTATCAATCGTTTTGGTTTGTAATCGGTATTACTTTAAATTTGAACCACATGTTGGTAAAAGTTATCCCCTAAGCGTCTGAAGGACCGCTCAGTTTTCAAATTTCACCAGTATCTCCATAATCTCCGATTGACTGCCTACCCGAACCGTTGGGCCCCAGCCTTGTGCCCCACATGTAACAAATACATGCGTTTGATCCTGTTGTTGATAGCCCCAACTCAGATCATATATTCGTTCAGTGATATAATTGAAGGGAAAGAGCTGCCCGTGGTGTGTATGGCCTGAAACGGATAGATTAATACCGGCTGCTGCAATCGCTTTCATATCTGGCGGACGGTGATCCATCATGATCCAGGGCAAAACATCGGTAGGCGTCTCTAAAATAGTATCGAGTGACTTGCGGTAGCGACGCCGGTCCTGACGACCAATCAGAACAAAAGAATCATCAATAACCAGGGTCGTATCCGTGAGCAACGTCATATTGGCAGCCTGCAGAAAGGCCTTTTTATTTTCCACATTACCATAGTCATGATTCCCCAGTACGGCAAAGGTGCCATATTTCGATTTTATTTGCGCCAACTGTCCACTCATGTAGGTCATCGCCTCATTCTGTGCGCCTGTTTCCACTATATCACCAGGTATCAGCACAATGTCAGCCTCCAGGGCATTGATTTCTTTCACAAACTGATGAATAAATGCCCGTTTGGTGAGCTCACTGATATGCAAATCAGCGGCCATGGCTATTTTCAACTCCTTAAGAGGCGATGTTTTAGCCGGTATACCAATGACATATTTATTCACCTTGGGCGTATTGAATTGATGAATCCCACCTGCTACAATACCCGACACCAATAATGTTAAGCCCACACTGAGGGCAACGCGGCTGACATTTAATACCGATTTATCTTTATGGCGAAATCTTGTTCGGTCTATTATAGTGATGGTCACATCCAAGACTATAAACAGTAAAAAGAAATACAGCATAAAAGCCAGGTAATTATACCCAAACAGCTGAAACGTTTTTATGTATTGAATATCGATATAATCATTAATGAATTGGATAGCCGGATACATACATGTTAACAAAAAACCAATGCCCATCACCAATAATCGTTGCCACTCTTTGGCAAATGGTTTGGCTAAACGGTGATACAAATAAAAGCTGGCCAGGAAATAAACCGATAAAAAACGAAACCAGAAGGGCCCGGAACGAACCAGGAAAAAAGTAATAACAACACCTGCCAGAATGGTGAAGATCATGTTCAGCATCGGATAGTATCGTAAGTGTTTTTCAGTCGTTTCAATACCAGAGCTTCGACTTGAGAGCACAACCAAACCACTGTTAAACAACTGCAATAACAGTAATGTGCCAATCACGGCGACAAAACCCAGACTATGACTATAAGTATATAATCCCGATCGAATAACAATCACCTCCGTAGCAACAATAAACACAAAATAAGTGATTGCTTGCAGCAGATAGGAGAGCAGTGAAGTTACCACCGAGGCCCGCTGCCGATTCATATTCTTGAAATTACGCTGCAACATGTAACCACCCATCAGTGGCCCGGCCAAAGCGGTGGTTATGACAATCTGTTTCGTTGAATAAAGGTGAAGGGGATTAGTATTTGTCATGGTTATTCATTCAATGTTTACTACATCCGTTTCTGAAGAAACTGCTTTTGAGGCTGTTTGTTTAAATGCTTGGTTTGTATTTACAAGAATAAGAATAATAATTTGATCCCTTCAAGTATTTTGAGAAGCTGTGCTCAACGATTTTAAAATCACATTACAGTCTGCCCATGCATAGGGAGATAGAGAGGGTAAGAAATAGTTATCACTATACAATAATTTCCTATATTTATGCTCCTATAAATGGCTTGAATAACTCCAAACATCATAAAATACAATAGACATGTCCGATTTAGCCCTTAAACTTATTGCCAAAGAAAAGAAAGAACGTACTGGAAAATTGGATTTAGGGAATTGTGGATTAACAGATTTTCCCAAAGAATTATTTGAGTTGACTTGGCTGGAGGAGTTGAGTTTTTCTGTATTCAGATGGGGTGATGAAAAGAAAGATTGGGTTATAAGCTACAATAATGCAGAGGAAAATGAATTTACCAACGAAACCCTGCCGGATGGCTTTAAGAACTTTAAAAAATTGAAACGCTTTTTTTATTCCAGTTTTTTAAATCAATGGAGGTTAAAAACATGTCATCAACTTGAAATGATGACAATGCTTGAGGTATTAGATCTCAGCGATAATCAAATATGGGATATTAGCTACTTGGAGAACCTTACAGAGCTTCGCATATTAGATATTAGTAGTAATCAAATCAACGATTATAGTGTTTTGGAAAAGCTTCCGAATCTTCAATCTTTATATCTCAGTGATAATCAAATAAGCGACATTAGCTTTTTGGAAAATATCTCGGATCTTCAATCCTTAGATCTCAGTTCCGTTCAAATCAGCGATTATAGTTTTTTGGAGAAGTTCCCGAATCTTCAATCTTTAGATCTTCGCTCCGTTCAAATCAGCGATTATAGTTTTTTAGAAAAGCTCTCGAATCTTCAAACTTTAGATCTTAGCTCAAATGAAATCAATGATATTGGTTTTTTGGTACAACTCACGAATCTTCAATCTTTAGATCTTAGCTCCAATCAAATCAGTGATTATAGTATTTTAGGTAAGCTCACGAATCTTCAATCTTTAAATCTTAGCTCCAATCAAATCAGTGATTATAGTATTTTAGGTAAGCTCACCAATCTTCAGACTTTAAAACTACGCTCTAATCAAATCTGTGATACTAGCTTTTTGGAACAACTCACGAATCTTCAAATTTTAGATCTTAGCAGTAATCAAATTAGTAATATCGGCTTTTTGAATCAATTCACGAAACTTCAAACTTTAGATCTTGCCTCCAATCAAATCATCGATATTGGCTTTTTGGAACAACTCCCAAATCTTCAATCTTTAAATCTGCGCTCTAATCAAATCAGTAATATTAGCCTTTTAGAACAACTCACGAATCTTCAATCTTTAGACCTTGGCTCCAATCAAATCAGCGATATTGGCTGTTTGGAAAAGTTAACACAACTTCAAACTTTAGATCTTGGCTTCAATCAAATCAGCAATATTAGCTTTTTGGAAAAGCTCACAAATATTCAAACCTTAGATCTGACATCCAATCAAATCAGTGATATTATAGCTTTAGGTTTCCTGTTGCAAAGAGGAATAAGTATATCGAAAGATTGGATTGGAAACATAAATATTGGTGGAAATCCTCTTACAAATCCCCCAATGGTTATTATAGAAAAGGGGCGGGAGGCTGTGTTGGACTGGTTTGATCAAACAAAGGAGGGACTTGAACCACTTTATGAATCTAAATTCATGGTACTTGGGCAGGGTGGTGCTGGTAAAACCACTTTTACCAAACTGCAGTTTGATCCCAACTATAAGGTGAAACAAGGAAAATTAAAATCCACCCTGGGTATCGATGTATATAAAGGGAAAGCATTTCCACATCAGGAAAAACCAGTGACCATTAATGCACACTTTTGGGACTTTGGCGGACAAGATATCCAAAAAATGTTGCACCAGTTTTTTATAACTGAAAATTGCATCTATGCATTGGTATCTGATAAACGGGCTGAAAACACGCATTTTGATTACTGGTTTCAAATCATCAATTTACTGGGGCCTAATAGTAGTGTGATTGTATTGGAAAACCCTAAAGAAGTAGATGGGGCTACGGATAACTTTGCGATCACAAAATACAGGGAGTTATTTCCCGGTTTGAACATTCAAAGTGTTGAAGTTAATTTGCAACACATACAAGGCAAAGATAAATTTAAATGGTTGGATTTAAATGAAACCATTGCCAGGGAACTTTCGGGTTTAGAGATAGTAAACCGACCTGTACCCAAAAAATGGCCCTTGGTAAGGAATGAACTGGAAAAACAGAGGCATAAGAAATACATCACCAAGAACCAATTTTACACGATCTGTGAACAACCGGAGATTGGCTTATCAAGGGATCACGCCGATTTATGTCTTTATTACATGTGTAGTTTGGGTGATCTCACCTACTTTGATGATCGGGGATTGTGTTCGCGCATTTTCCTGGATCACAACTGGCTGACGGCAGGGATGTATTATATATTATCGGATAAAACGATCCAGGACAACAAAGGTAGCTTTACACGTCAGCAAGCCTACGAGAAATGGAATCATAAAGAATACAGTGAAGAGGAGAAGGAGATGTTGTTCAATTTGTTACTAAAAGATAAATTTGACATCTGCTTTGAGCTTCCCCATGAAAAGGATGTATTCATAACCCCACTGTTACTACCTAACGACAAACCTACCCAATGGCAATTAAAGACCAACCTGCATTTAAGGTATCAATATGGTTTCTTTCCACATGGCATGTTTGCCCGCTTAATTGTGAAACTACATGAGAAGATAGAAGGGGAACACCGGTGGAAAACCGGAATGCGCCTCGTGGGATCTTATAACGGTGATAACATACGGGCCGAAGTTCAGCAATTTAATGATCCGGACTCCAACCAACCGGTCATCGATATTAAACTAAATGGCCCCAATGAGGGGTGTAAGCACCTGCTGCAAGCTATCAGGTCGGCAGTGGAAAATTTACACGATGATTTCAAAAACCTCCCATTAAGAGAATTAGTCGCCTGTAACTGTGAAGCATGTATGTCCAAAATGCGCAATGGACATAAACCCACGTTTTACGATTATGGTAAACTACTTGATAAAATCAAACACCGTCGCTATTATACCGATGAATGTAAAAACAATAATTACAACCCTGTTAACATTGGTCAGGTTCTGAGTGATATCGTCATTGAAAATGCGGCCAAGGACAATCGGGATGGAAATTTACTACATCAATTAAAAGAAATGGGTATGAGCATTAATCAAATAAAAAACGAGTATAGTCCTTCAAATAAAGTAGAAGTCAATCCGAAGATTGAAGTGAATCCCACCATTAAAGTGGAAACAAGTTCTGAAGCGGAAGCTGTTGCCAAAGCAAAGGCAGAAGCCACAAATACTGTCACCATCGAAATAAAAAACTTACTGGGAAAAACCGGTTCGATGAAAAAGAAGATCGAACGGGACTTAAAAGCGTAGAAATTGCCTCAGGAAGAAATTAATTATGCCATTGGTGACATTGAAGCATTTGAAGAAGCTTTACAAGAGGCGGAATCTGCAAAGATAAATGATCAAGATCCTTCACCAGTAGCTAAGGAAGAAGCTAGTGGCTTTTGGAACGAATTTAAAGATGAAAATTCCAAAATTTATAAGGCACTTAAGAATGTGCGACGGGGTCGTGACATTGGCGTCAGCCTGGCCGAAAGCTACAACAAAATAGCGGAAAATATTGGTATGCCATCCGTACCGCTAATCGCCCTGGAGTTGATTAAGAAGTTGTAAGAATTCATGTATGAAAACACTTTATCTATTTATCACTCTATTTTTATGTCTTTATTGTGTCCAGGCACAAACGAGACATGAGCATTATATGATCTCAGGTACCGTTAAAGTCGTGATCACCAATGACACAATAATACCTGATAATGCAGTTGTTGAATTGGAACAGATTAGACAAATTACAGAGCTGGATAGTATGGGTTTCTTTCAATTTAAAGGAATTAAACCGGGTACATATAAATTGAAAGTACACGGTTATAGCTCAACAACAACCGATACTATGTTTGTGTTAAAAGCTACATCTATAACAGTTTTGAATCTGCTGGTCGTATCTAACTGTGAGGTAAACGAAGAGAAAGCAAAACAGGATTTGACAGAAAATAAACCAAGATTACTGATATCTGGAGGAATTACACCAATTGTCTATTCTAAGCAATATGCCTTTGAAAAGAAATATGGGGTGAAATATTTTGATTTTGGCTGTAGTGCTCCAGCAACTGAGTGCATCCTATCGTATAACCAATATGTTTTTGAATATTTGGATACTAAATATGGAAAGAAATGGCGACAAGAAGTTCGCAATGATGTAGTAGGCTTGTAGCCGATATTTGCCTAATAGATTCAATTCTTTAAACGCACCTTTTCGAGAATGGAAATATAAAGGTGTTCTGCAAAGGTTTATATTATAACGGGGAATCCATTCGGAATTATAATTAGTTTATTAGTGATATCAAAATAGACAAACTCTAACTTGATTTATTTACTGTATAACCCTAACCTCAAAATGGTTAAATTTGAATAGCCGCGGGTGTAAACCCGTGGTAAATTGTTGGTTGTTATTCTGAACTCCGAAGGGTTTCAACTTTTTATCTGTATTATTAAATTAGCTTCTAACCCCCAAGTGCCTCCTAATCATGTCAAAAAAAGAAAAAAATCAATATTTATCTTTGCCTTTTTTCGTCTTAAATTGAATAGTGAAAGAGGTAATACCAAATGTATATCAAAATGCTTGATAAAGCATTTTGCTTATTACAGTTGGTTAATATCAGTATAAGTCACAGTATTCGAACTTAAAAATAGTTGACTATGGAAAATAAAGTATCATTTCAGTTGACAGAGGAAGAAAATGAGCAGGTAAAAGGGGCCATCGAATTGTTGAAAACGATATTGGAGACCAAGCTCATTACCCTGGCTCCGGATGATCGCAAAGAGCTGCCCAAAATGGGGGATAAGACGGTTGCTTTTGTGGATAAGTCATTGGAATATGCCAATGCGTATCCCAACTACATCCCTAGCTTTATTAATATTCCTGCGGCACGCGCCGATTTTGAGGCTGTAAAAACATTGCGGAATTTAGCTACGCCATTGGAGCGCATCTGCAACCAGGTGAATGATACCATGACCCTGGCCGGCAGTGAAGCTTATACTGCGTCATTATCTATCTATAAGGTACTAAAGAATGCGGCTAGTATGGGGCAACCCGGTGCCGATGAGGCCTCCAAAGAGTTAAGTACCCGCTTCCCGAGGGGGAAACGCAAAGGGGAGTCCATTCAGAACAATTAACTGGCTTCCACATAAAAAAACTCAAACCCGATGCGCTTGCATCTGGTTTTGAGTTGAATAACGCTCGCCTGAGCTTCCGTCATTCCAATTTTCTGAGCGGTCATTCTCCCTTTGACCCTCGGAAAGCTCACTTTTTTATCCGTTTACCTCACTTTAAGTGAGAAAAGGCTAGTTTAAAGTGAGGTGAGTCTCACTTTGAATGAGAAAATTCTCACATAAAGTGAGCTTAAGCTTGTTTTTTGTGAGCTTGTTCTCACTTTTAACCAGAATGTTCTAACAAAAAGCAAGCCCATCCTAATAAAAAATGAGAACCTTTTCGTTTCAAGGGAGGATCATCTTATTTCAGATAGGAACCATCCCATTTTAAACTAGTAGTACGTACAAAAAAAGTTACACAAAGCTGCACGAAGAAAACACAGAGGGACACAGAGAGGATAACTTATGCTTGGCTGTATTGATGGTATAATAACCCTTTGTGAACTGCCTTATGCTTTTTGCCTCAGCGTACTCTGTGTAACTATTCCACGCAAAACAACATAGCTCGGATATCTATCGGGCCACAAAGATGGTTTCGCTTCGCTCAACCGATGAATACATCATTCAATTATAAAATATTAATTTGTGAACTAGCTACTAGTTAACTCCTATTGCAAAAGAGAAATTCCGATTATTCTATAAAACTATCCGGTAGAAGTAGGGAAGTAAATTCTAAGCTTATTGAGAACTGCCTGGCGTCTCTGCGTCTTTGCGATGATTAATTTCAATAAAACCTAACAAAAGTCATCTTTAATTTTGTTTTTTAATTTTTATGCCTATTTTTGCAATGAATCATTACCAAAAAGACCTAATAAATGACTATTCGTAATTTCTTCATCACAATTACATCTACCATCACCCCTTGGGGGGTATAGCATTTTTATATTCTCAGGTCTCGTTTCATTATTCAATTTTTTTACTACTCATTTTATCAAATCTTAATAGTATGAAAGTACTTAAGTTTGGTGGTACATCCATGGGATCATCCATGGCCATGATAAACGTTAAGCGCATCGTCGAAAAAAACAGTGAACCAGTAGCAGTGGTGGTTTCTGCAGTAGGAGGTGTGACCGATCGCTTGATTGGTGCCGCCAATGCCGCGGCTGCCAGAGAATCTTACACAGACCAACTGAAATCACTCAAAGATACCCACCTGCAAATTATTAAGGAGTTATTTACGCCGGCATTGGGGTTAACAGTACAAACTCAATTAGCACCCATTTGGAGTGAATTGGAAGACATCCTGAAAGGGGTGAACCTCACCGGTGAGCTGAGTGCTAAAAGTTATGACACCATTTCCGGGTGCGGTGAGCGGCTCTCTTCAGCAATTATCAGTCACTTAATTAAAGGTGCCCGTTTGTACGATAGTCGCGAGGTGATTAAAACCTACCTGAATGGAAGTGGTCACCAGGTGAAAATGGAGGTCTCCCTTCCAAATATTCATCAGCTCTTGCAGGATCAGCCACAAGTAGCCATTTTTCCTGGTTACATTGCATCTGATGAGAAAGGTGAAACCACTACTTTGGGCCGTGGCGGCTCCGATTATTCAGCTGCTATCCTGGCCGCCGGATTGGATGCTGATGTGTTGGAAATATGGACCGATGTGGATGGATTCATGTCGGCTGATCCGCGTATCATTAGCTGGGCTTATTCGCTCAATCACCTTACTTATGCCGAGGCTATGGAGCTCTCGCATTTTGGGGCAAAGGTCATCTATCCACCTACCATTATTCCGGTGTTGCAAAAGAATATCCCGGTATTGATTAAAAATACATTTAATCCCGAAGCAGCCGGCACCTTGATCGATCAGCAAGATAATCAGCCAGAGGCGCATAAGGTAAAGGGAATTTCTTCTATTAAAGAGATGGCATTAATAACCGTGCAGGGAATGGGTATGATTGGTATATCCGGTATCTCCATGCGCTTGTTTAAAGCATTGGCGGAAGAGGATATCAATGTGGTGCTGATCTCACAGGCATCCAGTGAAAACAGCATCAGCGTGGTCATTAGCTCAGCAGATGCGGCATTGGCTCAAAAAGCCTTGCAGGATGAATTTATCCTTGAAATTGAACGTAAGCAGATTAATGGTGTGGCCGTAGATCATGATATGGCGGTGGTGGCCATTGTGGGTGAAGGCATGAAACATACCACAGGCGTAGCCGGACAACTGTTTAACAGTATCGGGAAGAACGGGGTTAATATATATGCCATTGCCCAGGGAGCCTCCGAGCTAAATATCTCGTTTGTGGTGAAAAACAAAGATCTGCGCAAGGCTTTAAATGTGGTGCATGAAGCATTCTTTCTGAGCCACTACCAGGTGATTCACCTGTATCTGGCTGGCGTTGGTACCGTTGGTAAAAACCTCCTGGACAAAATTGAACGGCAAGCTAAACGGTTGATGGATACCGAGCAATTGAAGATTCGCCTGGTGGGCATTGCCAACTCCCGTCAGATGTTGTTTGATGCAGGGGGAATGGATTTGACGAACGCGTCTGAACAATTAGTGGATGGTCAATCGGGGGGTATCGATCAGTTTGTGGAGCAGATGGCTTCCAATAACCATTCCAATAGTGTATTTGTTGATTGCACCGCCAGTGAAAAAGTAGCCCATCACTATCAATACATCCTGGAGCATAATATCTCGGTGATCACTGCCAACAAAATAGCCAGTTCATCGGCTTATGCGCAGTATCAGAAGCTGAAGCAGACGGCTCGTGAAAAAGGCGTGAAGTATCTGTTTGAAACCAATGTGGGAGCGGGGCTACCCATTATCAATACCATCAATAGTTTGATCAATAGTGGTGATCGCATTGTGGAGCTGGAAGGCGTACTATCCGGTACCTTAAATTACATTGTTAATACCGTTTCGGCCGACCGGAAACTTTCGGAAGTGGTGAAGGAAGCGAAAGAAAAAGGATATAGTGAACCGGATCCGCGCATCGATCTCAAAGGTACTGATGTATTACGCAAATTATTAATTTTATCACGCGAATGTGACTATCCTTTGGAAAAGGAGGATATTGAGATTGATTCTTTTCTGCCAACTGAGTATTTTCAGGATGAATCCGTGGATGCTTTTATGGAGCGCCTAAAGGCATATGATGCTCCCTTTGAGCAATTGCGATTGAAAGCTGAACAGAACGGTCATATATTAAGGTATACCGCATCGCTAAAAGAAGGTAAAGCCAAAGTGGGTTTTGCCGAGGTAGATAACAATCATGCTTTTTTTAAACTGGAGGATAGCAATAATAAAGTGTTGTTACGATCTGATTATTACTTTGATCATCCCATGGAGATCAAGGGATACGGTGCCGGAGCCGATGTAACAGCGGCGGGTGTATTTGCGGATATAATAAAAGTTGCTAACCTATAAACCAACCATGAACATGAAATACCTGGTAATATTAGCCGATGGCTTTGCCGATCGGCCCATTGAGCACTTGGGCTACAAAACACCAATGATGGTGGCCCACACACCACACATCGATCAATTGTGTCAGCAGGCCTGTTGTGGCACATTGAAAACGGTGCCCGATTCCTTGCATCCGGGCAGCGAGGTGGCCAACATGACCATCATGGGCTATGATGCTGAAAAATATTACCAGGGACGGGGGGTGTTGGAAGCTGCAGCATTGGGAGTGGATATTCAGGCTAACGATCTGGTCTTTCGCTGTAACCTGGTGACTGAACACCAGGGCCAATTAGTTAATCACTCAGGTGGTCATGTGTCTACTGAAGAGGCTCATCAACTGATTCATCTGCTCAATGAAAAGCTGGGTAATGATCGGGTACAGTTTTATCCGGGTGTGAGTTACCGAAATGTGTTGGTGATCAAAAACGGGGTGAATGGGGTGTCTTGTACTCCTCCCCACGATGTACCCGGTGCGTCTGTGAAAGACGTATTGCCAACGGCTACTGAAAAGTCAGAAGACACAGCGAAACTATTACAGGAATTAATGTTAGCATCCAGGGATCTGTTGACGGAGCATCCTGTTAATATTAAACGTCAGAAGGAAGGTAAGCCGCTGGCCAATATGATTTGGCCCTGGTCGCCCGGTCATAAACCGCAAATGCCATTATTGAAAGAGCTTTATGGGATTGATAAAGGTGCGGTGATTTCAGCTGTTGATTTGATTCACGGATTGGGTAAGCTAGCCGGTTTAGAATCCATCTTCGTGGAAGGGGCTACGGGATTGTTTGATACCAACTATTCAGGCAAAGCGGAAGCGGCCTTGAAAGCGATGGAATCAAATGATTACGTATTCCTGCACATCGAAGCACCTGATGAAGCCGGGCACGAAGGGGATGTTGAACTGAAGATAAAAACACTGGAAGACATTGATCGCTTAGTGGTCGCACCCATTCTGAAGTATCTGAGTGAACATAATGAATCAATTACAGTGGCCTTATTACCAGACCATCCTACACCTTGTGAGATTCGCACCCATACACGCGATCATGTACCGTTTCTGATTCGCCGTCCAGGGGTCCCGGGAGATACCGTACAGGAGTATAATGAGGAATCTGTGATGGAAGGAAGTATTGGTTTTCTGAATCAGACAGAGTTTATGTTGACACTGCTTCAGGAATAATTGGATGATCCGTTAATACGAAATACGATGGTTTTATATAAAGAGGCGTGTCTTTTCAAAGACATGCTTTGCACGAAAACCAAGCGGTAATAAACTAAAACAGTTAAAAGTTATACTTGCGTTACTAATTTTCATTTTAATTTCCCTATATATAAATGGAATATAAGGGTTAAAACATGAAGCCAAGCACAAAAATCAATCACCATGCAATTTTACAGCACCAATAATAAAAACTTAAGCAGTAATCTTAAAAATGCCGTCCTGCAAGGTTTGGCACCCGATAATGGGCTTTATATGCCGGAACACATTCCGGTGATGCCCGAGGAATTCTGGCAGCAACTACCCAATTTATCGTTGGGTGAGATTGGCTTTGAAACACTCAGGCATTTTTTCTGTCCGGATATTCCGGAAGAAGTGTTCCACCAAATCACGGATGAAGCCTTTAACTTCCCCATTCCTGTTGTTCCTGTTTCCGAAGAAATATCAGCCTTAGAATTATTTCACGGGCCCACTTTAGCGTTCAAAGATATCGGATCTCGTTTCCTTGCTCGTGTCATGTCGCAATTCACCGAAAATGGAGGGAAGCCCATTAACGTATTGGTGGCTACTTCGGGAGACACCGGCAGCGCTGTAGCCAATGGTTTTTTGGGAGTAGAAGGTGTTAACGTTATTATATTATATCCTGAAGGATTGGTGAGTGAGGTGCAAGAAAAACAATTTACCACACTTGGGCAGAATATTCAGGCTCTTGAGGTAAAAGGCACCTTTGATGATTGTCAACGCCTGGTAAAAACGGCTTTTATGGATGAGGCTTTAAGACAAGAGATTGTTTTGACGTCAGCGAACTCCATCAATCTGGCACGCTTTCTGCCCCAAATGGTCTATTATTTTTATGCTTTCGGACAAATCAAGCGACAAGACTGGAAAGACACTGTTATCTGTGTGCCAAGTGGAAACTTCGGAAACTTAACTGCCGGTGTTATTGCTGCGCAGATGGGTTTACCCGTCAAACGATTTGTTGCCGCAACGAATGTAAATGATATTGTACCACATTATCTGGAAACAGGAAATTATCATCCTGCCCCCAGTATTGCGACACCTGCTAATGCAATGGATGTGGGAGATCCCAGTAATTTTGTGCGTATTCAAACCATCTTTGATAATAATTTAAACAAAATTCAAGATTGTTTAACAGGTTTATCTGTTACTGATGAGCAAATCAAAGAAACTATTCGGATTGTCTTTAAAAAGCACAGGTATGTACTTGATCCTCACGGAGCAGTAGGATATAGGGCCCTGCAGAAAAATCTTAAAAAGGATGAAAAAGGAATCTTTCTGGCCACAGCTCATCCGGCAAAATTTCCTGAGACAGTAGAGATGGAGACACAACAAAAAATTCAGCAACCACAGCGTCTGGAACGATTTATGCATGGCACTAAAAGTACAACCGCGTTAACGAAAAATTATTCAGATCTGAAGTGCTTTTTGGAAACTTCCAGCGTATTTAAAACGTGAAGAAGACTAAAAAAAGTCGGAGTTTTTTAAGGTTTTTTAAAAAAAAACCTATTTTTACGGTCGGTTGAAGTGATACATAACTGTAAATGATTTAAAAGAGTTTTATTATGAAGTATTTAGCAACTTTATCCTTCTTATTCATGTTTTTTGTGGGAACGGCTGTAGCCCAAGATAAAAGTGCGGCAGAGATGAAGAATGAAGGAAATGAGGCGTTGAGAGCGAAAAATTACAAACAAGCCTTGGAATTGTTTGAGAAATCAATCGCTTCTTGGGGTGAAGAAGAAATGGACGCTGCCATGATTTATAATGCAGCAACAAGTGCTCGTAAAATTAAAAATGACGAGAAAGCTTTAAAATATTTTGAAGAGTCTAAGAAATTAGGTTATAAAGCGGATGTTTCTACTTATTACATTGCCAATTCTTACAAAAAAATGGGTAAGAATGAAGAGATGGAAAAAGTATTAATTGCTGGTATTGAAGAGTACTCAACAAGTAAGTATTTACGTCACATGAAAAAAATGTTAGTGACTTATTACGTGAAATTGAGTAACGAGCACTACTCAGAAGGTCAAACAATTTTGAATAGCCGTACTGACGCAAACAGAGACCAGTGGGATGCGATCAAAGCGAAAGCTGAGATAGTATTTGAAAAAGCAATTGGTTTTGCTAATAAAGCGTTGCAATATGATGCAAGCAATGCCAATGCAAAAGCTATCTTAACAGGAATTGATAATTTCCTGAAAAGCTAAGAAATAAGTTTTTTATGTGAAAGGCGATTGATTGAGTTCAATCGCCTTTTTTTGTTTCAAACCCTTTGTTTTGGAGAGTTTTTAAGGATTTTTACATACATTATTAATTCTATAATATTACTTTTGAAATAAATACTCCCCAAAAACAAGTGAAATATGAAACGATTAATAATGATTGGAAGCATTCTTACTTCCTGTTGTTGGTTAAATGCCCAGCAAGCCGATGTGCTGAAAAGCGATGCTATTATCCAAGAGAGTAAGATGCAATACCTTAAAGCTGCAGTACTATATGAAAAAGCCAATACGGGTTATGGATTGGAGCAGAAAGTAGATACTTTTTGTCTGTTCAAAGCGGGGCAAAACTACTGCCGGGCAAAACAGTTTGACAAGGCTGTGCTGCCCCTGGAAAAAGCATATGAGATGAATTATCCGGAAGCGGATCTGTTTTTATCCTTAGCGGATGCCTATGGCGGCATAAAAAAGTTTGATAAAGCAGAATTCATTTTAAAAGAAGGTAAGAATCGCTTTGAAGAAAAGGAGGAGGAGTTTAATAAAAAGATGGGATATCTTTTTTATAACTCAGGTCAATATGCCAAAGCAGTCACTGCACTTGAATTGGCTATCGCACAATCCCCTCAGAATGTTACTTTTTTGTACCTGCACGGGTCATCTCTTGAGCGATTAAAGAAATATCCGGAGGCCATTCAGTCATTTGAAAATGTATTGTTGCTGAAACCAAATCATAAAAAAGCAACTAAGAAATTAGGTGTTATTTATTTCAGGCAAACGGATTATTTGTACGAGAAGGAAACTAAACGGTATGAGTCAATGAAAAGTCCAACGCGCGTGAACTATCATAACTCCACAAAAAAACTGGAGGGAATCAGTAAAGGTTATGAAAAAGCATTACCTTATTTGGAAAAGTCTCATGAAGCTTCTCCAAAAGATAAGGCGATCATTAGTTGTTTAAGTATAGCTTATCGTCGATTAAAAATGACCGAAAAAGCAGATCAAATGAAAGCTATCTAGTAGAAAAATCAATAGATACCAATAAAAAAGGGGCTCTGAAGAGCCCCTTTTCTTTAATCTATATTTTCTTCCTTCTTTTTGGCAAGTTTAATAATGGCAGTCATTACTCTTTCTTCTTCTTTATTGAAGTCGACCTGAATAATATCTCCTTCAGAAACAGATGCTTGTATAATTACTTCAGCCATCTCATCTTCCAGATATTTCTGAATGGCACGCTTTAAAGGTCGTGCACCAAACTGAACATCATACCCTTTGGAGGCTATAAAGTCTTTGGCCTCATCGGTTAACTCAAGTTTATATCCAAGGCTTTCAACACGTTCATACAACCCTTTGAGTTCAATATCAATAATTTTGTGTATTTCATCTTTATCCAGACTATTGAAAATGATGACATCATCGATCCGATTCAGAAACTCGGGAGCAAAGGCTTTTTTCAATGCTTTTTGAATAACACCTTTCGCATGGTCGCTGTCTGATTGAGTTCCACCAGGTGTAAATCCTACGCCACGGCCAAAATCTTTCAATTCACGCGAACCAATATTCGAAGTCATGATGATAATGGTATTTTTGAAGTCCACACGACGGCCTAAGCTATCTGTTAAACGACCTTCATCCATTACTTGTAATAATAGGTTGAATACATCGGGATGCGCTTTTTCAATCTCGTCAAGTAATACAACCGCATAAGGACGACGTCTCACTTTTTCAGTCAACTGACCACCTTCTTCATAACCCACATATCCCGGAGGAGCTCCGACAAGTCGAGAAACAGAAAATTTCTCCATGTACTCACTCATGTCAATTCGAATCAGAGCATCAGCCGTATCAAACAAGTATCTCGCTAATACTTTAGCCAGGTGGGTTTTACCAACGCCAGTAGGGCCTAGGAATACGAATGAACCAATGGGACGATTGGGGTCTTTTAATCCGGCACGGTTACGCTGAATGGCCTTCACTATTTTCGCAATAGCCTCATCCTGTCCTACAACGGAGCCTTTCAGTTCATTGCCCATCTTCAATAACCGGAAACCTTCAGCTTGTGCCACTCTTTGCACTGGTATACCTGTCATCATGGCTACTACTTCAGCTACTTTTTCTTCATCGACTTTTTCGCGGTGTTGCTGAAGTTCTTCTTCCCACTTTCCTTTTGCCTCCTCCAGTTCTTCGAGCAGGCTTTTTTCCTTATCCCGGAAACTGGCAGCCAATTCAAAATTTTGAGCTTTTACAGCTTTTATTTTATTTTCTTTGGTTTCATCAATATTCTTTTCAATATTAATGATTGTCTCAGGTACTACTATATTGGAAATATGCACTCGTGAACCAGCTTCATCTAAAGCATCAATCGCTTTATCAGGTAAATGCCGATCAGAGATATAACGCTCGGTTAGCTTAACACATGCTTCAATTGCATCCGGTGAATAGTATACATTGTGATGATCTTCATACTTTTCACGAATGTTATTCAGGATCTCCACTGTTTCATCAATGGAGGTTGGTTCTATCATAACCTTCTGAAAACGTCGTTCTAAAGCGCCATCTTTTTCGATGTGTTGACGATACTCATCCAGCGTGGTTGCACCAATGCATTGAATTTCACCTCTGGCAAGCGATGGTTTCAACATATTAGCGGCATCGAGTGATCCGGTAGCACCACCGGCCCCAACAATCGTATGTATCTCATCAATGAATAGAATCACATTAGGATTGCGGCTCAACTCATTTAAAATGGCTTTCATACGTTCTTCAAACTGACCACGGTACTTAGTACCAGCTACAATTGAAGCCAAATCCAATGTTACCACACGTTTGTCAAATAATACTCTCGATACTTTCTTTTGTACAATACGCAAAGCCAATCCTTCTGCTATTGCCGATTTACCAACACCTGGTTCACCTATTAATATCGGATTATTCTTTTTACGCCGACTAAGGATTTGTGCGAGACGTTCAATTTCCTTATCACGTCCAACGATAGGATCCAGGCGCCCTTCTTCAGCTGCTTTGGTGATATCAATCCCAAAATTATCCAGAACAGGGGTATCTGAACTAGATTTCCCCGTTGACTTAGAACCTTCTCCACCAGAGGATCCGGAACCGGAAAATGGGCTGTCTTGATCATCATCTTCAGGATAATCGGCTTTCGCCATTGGTTGGCCAGCCTCAAGTATTTGCTTTATTTTCTGATATTGAATGTTTTCTTCTGCCATAATTTCCCAAATTATACTGCTTTTTTCTTTTAGTAATGCTAAAAACAAGTGTCCTGTATTAATCTTTGAACTTTTTAGAGCTTTCGCTTCTAAATGAACTAACTTCAGAACCCTTTCGGCCGATTTAAGCAAAGGAATGTTGTCATTTTTAATGGGTTCATCTCCACGGAGATGATTTTCAATACTTTGTTTAACTCGTAGTAAATCCACGTTTAACTGCTGTAACACCTCTACTGCAACACCTTCTCCATCCCGTAAAATGCCAAGCATTAAATGTTCAGGTGAAATAAATTGGTTACCCAATCGTTCAGCTTCTTCTTTGCTATAAGAAATAACGTCCTTAATACGGGGCGAAAAATTCAGATCCATATAGTAATCAACTATTAATAATTTCTAAACTAATAACAATTCATAGGGTAATCTTGTTTACAGGGTTGAAATTAACAAATATCCAGCCAATAGTCAAAAATAGTAGGAGGCATTTATCAACCGATTACCGATACTTGTTAATAAAATAAGGCTTCTTTCGTTTTCGTGTTAAGCCGGAAATACTTAAATTAGTGCGTTCAAAAAATGGCTGGTTTAAGCCATTTTTTTCATGTTTTCGAATATTAAAATAATAACATAAATGGCTGAAGGAGAGAAAATACTAAAAATAAATATTGAGGAAGAGATGAAGTCAGCCTACATCGATTATTCGATGTCGGTGATTGTTTCCCGGGCACTTCCTGATGTTCGTGACGGTTTAAAACCAGTTCACCGCCGTGTTTTGTATGGTATGAGTGAGTTGGGAATAGCTTCAAATAAACCCTATAAAAAATCGGCCAGGATCGTTGGCGAGGTACTTGGTAAGTTTCACCCGCATGGTGATTCATCCGTTTATTTTGCCATGGTACGGATGGCTCAGGAATGGTCTTTGCGCTATCCATTAGTAGATGGACAGGGTAACTTTGGTTCCGTTGATGGCGATAGCCCTGCAGCAATGCGTTATACTGAGGCTCGTCTAAATAAAATGGCTGAGGATATGTTGATAGACATCGACAAAAATACCGTTGATCATCAGTTAAATTTTGATGATTCAATCAAAGAGCCAACTGTTTTGCCAACACGTATTCCAAACCTATTGGTAAATGGTGCCTCGGGTATTGCCGTGGGTATGGCAACCAATATGCCACCTCACAACTTAAAAGACACCATCAACGCCACCATTTCATATATTGATAATAACGATATTGAAATTGATGAACTCATTGATATCATCAAAGCACCCGATTTCCCAACAGGAGGATCGATCTATGGGTATCAAGGTGTTAAGGATGCATATCTGACAGGTAAGGGACGTGTTGTGATGCGCGCTAAAAGCGATATCGAAACGGAGGCCAATGGTCGTGAGAAGATCATAATCTGTGAAATACCTTATATGGTTAACAAAGCTGAATTGATCATGAAGATCGCGGATTTGGTTAACGATAAAAAAATTGAAGGCATTTCAAATGTGAACGACGAATCCGATCGTAACGGGATGCGTATCGTTATTGATCTGAAAAGAGATGCTATTGCAAATGTGGTATTAAACCACTTATATAAGTACACTGCTCTGCAAACTTCTTTTGGCGTCAATAATATTGCGTTGGTCAATGGCCGTCCGCGTTTATTGGACCTGAAAGGCATGATCAAATATTTTGTTGAGCATCGCCATGATGTCGTGACTCGTCGTACGCAATTCGAGCTGGATCAAGCCGAAAAAAGAGCGCATATTCTGGAAGGATTAATCATTGCCAGTGATAATATTGATGAAGTTATCAAAATTATTCGTGCTGCTCAAACACCTGATGAGGCTCGTGAGAATTTGATTTCAACATTTGAGCTATCAGAAATTCAAGCCCGTGCAATTGTTGAAATGCGTTTACGTCAGTTAACTGGTCTGGAGCAAAATAAATTACGGGGTGAATACGATGAGTTATTAAAAGAAATCAATCACCTGAAAGATATTCTGGAGCATGTGCATTTGAGAATGGAAATCATTAAAGATGAACTTCTTCAAGTGCAAAGTAAATTTGGAGATGAGCGTCGTACCGAAATAGTATACAGCTCGGAAGAGTTTAACCCTGAAGATTTTTATGCTGATGATGAGATGATTATTACTATTTCTCATCTTGGATATGTTAAACGTACACCACTTACTGAATTTAGAACGCAAAACAGAGGAGGGGTAGGATCAAAAGGATCCACTACACGCGATGAAGATTTTATTGAGCACATATATCCTGCTTCCATGCACAATACCATGTTGTTCTTTACTAAAAAAGGACGCTGTTTCTGGTTAAAAGTGTATGAAATACCCGAAGGATCAAAGAATTCAAAAGGTCGGGCTATCCAAAACCTATTGAATATTGATCCGGATGATCAGGTGAAAGCTTTTATTCGTGTTAAAAAACTCAACGATGAAGATTATGTGAATTCACATCACATCATCATGGGTACGAAAAAAGGAATTATAAAAAAATCCTCATTAAGAGATTATTCTCGTCCACGTCAGAATGGGGTGAATGCAATTACCATTAAAGAGAATGATGAGTTATTGCAAGCACGTTTGACCAATGGTAATTCAGAAGTATTATTGGCATCACGCTCAGGTAGAGCTATCCGTTTCAATGAAACGCAAGTGAGATGTATTGGACGAACAGGCTCCGGAGTACGGGGAATCACGCTGGCTTCAGAGAGTGACGAGGTAATTGGCATGATATGTGTTAAGAATTTAGCTGAAGAGGATATCCTGGTTGTTTCTGAAAAAGGATTCGGTAAAAGATCAAAAATTGATGATTACAGGGTGACTAACCGTGGGGGTAAAGGTGTTAAAACGATGAAAATCACTGATAAAACCGGCGAGTTGATCACGATTAAAAACGTAACAGATGATCATGACCTGATGATTATCAACCGTTCTGGAATTGCTATTAGATTGGGAGTTAGCGATATGCGAACTACTGGTAGAACGACCCAAGGCGTTCGATTGATTAATCTATCTAAAAAACATGATGAGATAGCGTCGATTGCCAAAGTAACCTCAGAACGCTTATTAGAGAATGACCAATTTGAAGATGAAAACGATACAATTGGGGAATCTGAAAATTCACAAGAACCAGTGAATGACTAGGAATTATTGAATATTTACGCAAAATCAATCAAAACACTTAAAAATGAAAAGACTAGCGCTATTTGCAATTTTAATCATCGCAGTGTCAACGGCGTTTGCCCAAAAAGGTAAAGTGTCGGCGGCCAATGGTTACAGAGAAACAAATGACCTTGAAGCAGCTCAAAAAGCAATTGATACAGCTTTAAAGCATGAAAAGTCAATGAACTGGCCTAAAACTTATATTGTTGCAGCTAAGGTATATACTGACTTATATAAAAATGGTCAGGATGCCGAAGGTATCAACAAAGCTGTTGAGTTTTATAAAAAAGCCATTGAATTAGATAAAAAAGGTGACGCTAAAGGTAAAGGTATTGGCAAATATGAGAAAGAAATCAAATTGGCCTTGACTTTCTTTAAGCCTGATTTGCAAAATGCAGGTATTGAAGGTTTTAATACTGAAGATTTTAATGCTGCATTAGTGGCCTTTGAAAATGTCTTGCTGATCAATAATCTTGAGATGTTTAAAGCCGAAGAGCCTGATGTTGATACTGCTATCGTGTATAACTGTGCACTTGCTGCTTATAATGCTAAAAATTGGGAAAAAGCAGAGCAATATTTCAAGCAATCAATTGATTTGAAATATGGAGGAGGAGACGCTGTCTTATTGTTGAAGCAAGTTTATGACACTTCAGGTGATTCATTGAAAATGGGAGAAGCCTTACAACATGGTTTTACTCAATATCCAAATGATGAGCGTATCTTAACTAACTTGATTCAATTCTACCTGGATAGCAAACAAAATGATGCTGCTCTGGAGTATTTGAATACAGCTATTGCGAATGATCCGGAGAATCCATCATTTTATTATGCAAGAGGTGTTCTTTACGAAAATATTGAAAAAGATAAAGCCATTGAGAATTATGAAAAATGTCTTGAAATTGATGACAAATTTTTCAACTCTCTTTATAACATTGGTGTAATCTATTTCAATAAAGGTGTTGAGCAGCAGAATGTTGCAAATGACAAGCCAAATGTGAAAGAATTTGAAGCCGCTATGAAAGTAGCTCATGAGTATTGGGAAAAAGCAATTCCTTTTATGGAGCGTGCTCATGCTGTTCAACCTAAAGAAGTAGCTGTTTTAGAAACTTTAAAAGGATTGTATTACCGTTTTGAAAGAATGGATAAGTATAACGAAGTTAAAGCTAAAATTGATGCTTTAGGCAACTAGTTTTAAAGATAGGAAACCGGTTTACTCAGCCGGTTTTCTTTTACATACCCTTAATAACATAATATCAATTATAAGACTTTCATTGTATTGGTTTAAAGCCGATTATAAATCGGATAGAATAATATATAACTCATACAGATTATAAATCTGTCGACAATTATTAGTTGATGATGGAAGACATTAAATCGAAAATTCACCAGGCGATAAATACTTAATTTATGTTCTGAAATAAGAACATAAAAAACGGATTAGTAGTGATTACTAATCCGCCATATGAAGTTTCTAATACACTATTCTAGAATAATCTCATCCACAAATAACCAAACATCCTGTCCGGCAGCACCATGCCATTGTGGAGCAATACTTTGATTTCTCACGATAACTTTTACATATCTGGCTGTTGTTCCATCCAGTTTCACTTCATAATCCACAATCTGACTTTCACCTGTTAATGGAATACTGTTTTTAGTATATCCTATTTTACGAAAGTTGATTTTGTCATCAGATGCAAAGACTGAAATATCATTCGGTAAGAAAATCCATGTTCCTGTAGAATGTAAACAGCCAACTACCATTTTATTGAGTGATTCATGCTTGTTAAGATCGATGATCAACTCCAGATCATTACCACGAAAAGCTTGCCATTTTCCATCACTATGGTTGCGTGAGCCTCTTAAACTATTTACTAAATTGGATTCACCACTACCTGGATAACTCTCATTATATAATTGTATGTACTCCACTTTTTTAGCAGTAGCTTTATGAATCTGATATGATTTGTGAATCATTTTTCCACGAACCGAACCATTTTTATAAACGATGGCTTTTATTTCAGTTGTTTTATCCAATTCAAAGGGATTTTCGTATTTCAAGCTATTTTGTGTTGGTTGCTTGCCATCTAAAGTATAATAGATTTGGGAACCAGGAGCTTCTGTAGATAATTCAATCCTTACTTTATTATGATCTAAATCAAAATCAGTATCCAACTTAACAGTGTACATACTTTCGGAGAAATTTATTCCCATTGCCTTAAACGTATCAAAGTTATTTTCCAATCGCATTGCAAAGTTCTCCCAATCTTTGTTTTTAGAATTTGTCCACAATGCCTCCGATAAAGCAGACATACGTGGAAATGACATGTATTGCATGTGTTCTTTTGTTGCTACATGTTCTGTCCACAGATTACCCTGACCGCCCAAAACATGAGCTTTAGCCGCTCCCTTTAGCTCTGCTGGAATCGGATTAAATGCGTAGATCTTACTTACAGAAATATTTCCATTGAATGCTTCTGGCTCATTATCAATTGGGCCTTGGTAATAGTCCAAATAACAGTGCGAAGTGGGTGTCATCACAACGTCATGACCGCTATTAGCAGCTTCAATGCCACCATTAAAGCCTCTCCAGCTCATAACTGTTGCGCCCGGTGCTAATCCACCTTCCAAAATTTCATCCCATCCTAATAAAACCCGATCATTTTTACTTAAAAACTGCTCAATCCGACGAATAAAATAGCTTTGCAATTCATCTTCATTTTTAAGATGCTCTTTTCTAATCCGAGCCTGACATTTTTTACATTTTTTCCACTCTGCTTTATTGGCTTCATCACCTCCGATGTGAATATACTTAGATGGAAAAAGCGCCATCACTTCGGTTAAAACATCTTCTAAAAAGGAGAATGTTTCATCTTTACCGGCACAATAAATATCAGTTATTGGCCATATACCACCGGGTATAACAGTGAATGGTCCTTCGTTACAGGCAAATTGAGGATAAGCCGCTAATGATGATGTGGTATGGCCCGGCATTTCAATTTCAGGGACAACAGTAATAAAACGCTTTTGTGCATAAGCCACCACTTCACGGATATCCTGCTGGGTATAAAATCCGCCATAAGATGCTTTTTCGTCACTTTTTTGCTTCGGACGCGCATTCCATGGTAAGTGTTCGCGATCGACACGCCATGCTCCTGTTTCTGTTAATTTGGGGTATTTCTTAATCTCAATACGCCAGCCCTGATCATCCACTAAATGCCAATGGAACACATTAATTTTATGATACGCCAAATAGTCGATTAGTTCCATTACTTCATACTTAGTGAAGAAATGACGCGAAACATCTAACATCATGCCCCGCCATTTGAATTCTGGAGCATCTTTTATTGAAACTCCCGGTAATGGCCACTTAAAACGCCCTACATTAGAATCAGTATATACTTCTGTCGGACACATCTGGAGAAGTGTTTGAAATGCATAAAATACACCAGTAGGTGTTGAAGCTCCAATTGAGATACCTGATTTTTTAATTTCCAATTCATATCCTTCAACCGGCAATTCTTTCTGCATTGAAACAACGATTGAAGCCTGTTCTTTATGTATAACAATATCTAGTCTCTCTCCAGAGTATTGTTCAATGGTTTCTTGAAAAGTCTCAATGCCCTCAAGCAATTCCTTCTGTTCCACACATATGGACCTTGTCTGATTGAATGAGAAAACCGCATCTGTTTCGACCATTTGATTAGGTAACGGAATCAGATTAATTTCTCTTTTTTGGTGAGAACCTGAACTACAAGACAGCATTGTTAAAAGCAGTCCTGTTAGCAGGAAAAAGTTTCTGTGAATCATCTCTTAACATTTAAAATTTAGGATAAAGATCCCTATTAAGTTGTTCAGGGTAAAGAACCACTTGTTCATTAAGCGCTAAAAGATGTTCATTTTAGTAGATTATTTGTGGTCGATTGCGGATTGCTGCCATTGAATTATCAAGTTCGTATAAGTTATAGTCTGGCCATTCTTTTATAATCTTCAATCCGCGTTCCATTTCTTTGTGAATGTCATTGGCCAGTTGAGGGCCCTTCCAACTACCCGTATTTACCAGTACTACATACGAAATGCCATTATCGTGGCGAACCATCAAAGCCGATGTTCCGGCTAAGGTACCAGTGCGATACCAACCGTCCTTTTTTATATGACGCCATCCTAATGGACTGTAACCGGGAATTAGTGGTTCCACCATTCGATTTATACTGGATTCTGATAGTATATCCGGAACGGAGGAGAAACCATCCAATGCTAACATTAGTTTCATTAAATCGGTAGACGATGCAATCCAGCCCCCGGCAGCTCCTAATGTATGCATGTCATTTCCACCATAAGATCGCAATACTTGTTCGCCGGACCCATTATGATCATCAACAAAAAAGGTTTCTTCGGGTTCATAGTATTTAACTTCCAAGGCTGCGCGCTCATATAAATAACTGCCACCTACTTGCATATCAAAAATTCCCAAGGGATACAAGACGTGTGTTTGAATGTAATCTTCATACGACATGTGAGAGATCTTTTCAACAACCTGACCTAATATCATATATCCAAGATTAGAATAATAAGATGCTTCTCCAGGAATAAAATGAAGACGTTTCTTCAGCACAAAACGAATAATGTCACTTTCATCAACAGGTAAAGTCTTGTGGAGATTTTTAGCAATAATAGTTGGCATAAACATTTGATCGCCCCAACGGCTGGTCCAACCACCGCTGTGATTTAAGAGTTGTAAAACAGTAATGTCCTCTACCCTTTTATCTCTGTATTCTAAGTAGATGGAATCATTCAAAATCCCTTTTGGTCCAAATACTTTATCCTCTAAATGGAGCGTCCCTTGCTCGCATAATTTCATAATTCCAGCAGCTGTAATCAGTTTCGATACACTGGCCACCCGAAATAGATTGTAGGGTTCAACTGACGTCTCATTTTCTTTATCTGCATATCCAAATCCCTTGGCATAAATCAATTTGCCATCTTTTGCTACGGCAACTGAAGCACCTACTAAATTTTCACGTCGTAAAAAACGACCTATTCGTTTTTCCAAATATGAAAATTCACTATTGTTTGAGAAAAACCCGGAAATGCGAAACGACACAGGTTCGTTTTTGGGTGGCGTAAAATCACTACCATAAGATTCTGTACGGGGATTAAAAAACCCTGTTGCCCCCCAGACTATTAAGCCAGCTGCAATTGTTACAAATCCTTTCGTTGCTAATCGAATAATTGTTTTTCCACCCATTTTACACAAAAGTAATGTTTTCCTGAAAAAAGGGAAACCCAAAAATGGTTATTGTGTTATATAAATGGCTTTATACTACAACCAATGGCTTTAGTTACAGAAGGATTAAGCTTTTGTTTATTTTTTAAAGAGCCAATGGCCATTTCCAGGTATTTTTATAAACAGTTAAACACTTTTATGCTTTCTTACTTGTAAAAATCAATAAATGAGTTAATCGCATAATTAGCATTGCTGAAAAAGGAAAAATAAACGAAGGTATGTATTGAGGGATCAAAAACATAACGAAAACATTCAGGATTAATAAGGATAATGTTACAATAAGTAATCCCCTAAAAAATCGCTTGGATAAGATCCTAACCGGAATAAAAGCTAATATTAGACTTGTGGGCATGGCCCATAATAAATTGAAATTTTGTCCGGTTACGCTGTGGAGACTTAAAAACCAAAGATAGAAAAACAAAACACCTGTGCATCCTGTTATAAATAATAGTATTTTAGTTGCAAAAATAAAAGGTTTCTTTCGGTACTTTACTTCAAAATAGAAGAGTAACAAACCTATAAAGAACAATCCCCAAAACAGTACATCTGGAGTAATGCCTTTATTTTCAACATTATCATTGTTAAATTTTAATACCTGACGCATTTCTTTCACCAATCCTTTCTCGGTACCATTCTGATTGATTGTTGCCTTTCCAAAATAAAGCATCATGTAATCAGGTAAAAACATTTGCTCGCTTACAGAGGCAATGTTATCTGTTTTTATGCCTAAAAGTAGGTCAAGACCATCAGAAATCCAGGGTGAATGGTTGACATATTCATGAATGTAATCCCGAAAACTCTGGTCCGTTACTGTAGTATCTTGATATTGAATTTGACCATCCAGGTGATTAATAATCATATCACGGATTCGAGTGGCACAATTGTCGAAAAAGAAATCATAGCGGTAAAACTTATTCTCAGGCTTGGCATTTTCAACCAAAGCATTGAATAAATTCTGTTTTTCGGAAGCATTAAGATTTAATACTTGTTCATAAATACTTCGTTCATCTGTAAAATAGGATTGAACAAATCGCGAGAAGTGATTCACAGACAGCTTGTAGTTCAACTGTCCGCTGGAAAATTTCAAATAAAAATTAGGTGTATCAAAATCAAATGTCCCATAATTGAAGACCGAATCTAGTTCTGAATCAGGATCATTAACCCGAATAGCACTGTGTCCAAAAACCGAATATAGTTCGTTTCCAGGTGAACAGGTTAATAGAGAAATTTCCGCCTTCTCGGATAATAAACGAGTGGCTGCATCTGTAGTATTGATAAGTGCTAAAAGAACAACAATCAGAGAAAATACACGCATGAATTCAAAATTTTTCCGAATATAGAAAAATAAGTGCACTTAACATGAAAAAGGAGTCTAGGCTTTTGATTTCGTAAAGTCAATCAACTCTATTAATCCCTTTTCCAAAACTTCTTTAGACATCGCCAGGTTAATACGAATAAAATCGGAGGCATTGGAAGAAAAGTGTTCGCCGGGTACCACAGCTACTTTTTGCTGCTCATATAGATCAAGTGCAAAGTTTAACCCATCATTAATGCCATTCGGAAGCTGACACCAAATGAAATAACCACCTTGAGCGGATGGTATTTTAAATCCAGCCTGTCTTAATATATGTTCAGCGAGTTGATAATTCGAGCGTAATTTGTCACGAATATCACTAACATAAGACTTCCAATCCTCACTTTCATTCAAATATGCTGATAAGGCAGCCTGAGCCGGGTGTGATACACATAAACCAATGTAATCATGCATGTTACTGATTTTTTGCATGTGTTGTTCATGTGCGATTAAATAGCCAACTCGCCACCCGGTAATAGATAACATCTTACTAAAACTATTCACATAAAACAATCGCTTATTACTAATGTCAACTAGTTGATGTGGCACCTCTTGAAAGTACAACTCACTATAAACTGCATCAAAAATAATGTAAAAATCCAGATGGTCAGCTAGATTACAAATTTCAGTCAGCTCATCTTTTGACCATATATGCCCCCATGGATTTCCTGGCGAGGCCATAAATAAAAGCTTGACCTTGTTTTGAATAATCACTTCTTTTAAATTGTCGATATCTAAAACCCGATCCTTATTTTGATATTCTATAAATGTCTGACCAAAAATCTTGGGGAGTTCACGATAACTCTCATAAACAGGACCAAAGGCAAGTGCTCCATAGGGATCTTGTATCAACTGATTAAGGTATGTATATAACAATGACAATCCTTCGGTAGCCCCATTTACCATTAAGATATGATCATTGGTAAGTGGAGATTGTAGTTGATAATGATCTTTCAGCCATTTAACCAAATTGATATGACCTTTTCCTGGGGCATACTGATGAGTGGTTTGATCCATTACTATTTTCATCTGATCAATAAGCCTGGCCGGTGGATTAAAGGCAGGAATACCTTGTGCCATATTGATGCCTCCATAAGTTTTAACCTTGTTGCTCATCAACCCAATTAATGATCCAGTATATCGTTTTTTATTCGGCTCCATAATTTCTAATTAAAGCTCTAAAAATACTGTTCAAATCATTAGTTTTCACTGGAAAATATCACTATTTCTATATTTGTTGCAAAGTCATATTAAATATCCGTAATCTACATATATTCAGCAGGTTTTCGAGTGAAAGTTGATTGAGTTTGGTTATAAAACGTACTTCAGGCTTCTTAAAGTAATTAAATTTTGCTGAAAAACGGCTTAAAAATACCATCAGCTCCTTCCCTAAGATAGCTGTATTATCCAGATTAGGTGTTGCCTTTACCTCTTGTATGGAAGCTTGTGTTTTGGTCAGTACATCATTATTCTTTCGAATTACAGATTCTACATGATACATCGGATCAAAAAACAATTGCATAAACCATTCCGCAACTTGTTCGAGGGTGGTTTGATAATAATTACTCATTGCTTAAATGTTTTAAGGTTAAAACTTAATTGAAATAATTAATGAAGAGAGTGACTTGTTTTTTCAAATACGAATATATTCTGATTGTCAGGCTATTTGAAACTTATTAAGTTGAAATATTGAGCTTGCTTAAACGGCTTAACTGCAATTTTAAACTTAATTTTAACTTAACTTTTAGCTTAATTTTTGTACTTTTGCTTAATTGAGTTACTCTAACCTACCAACTCAAAAATGGAGAAATTAAATTCACCACATATTCCTTCGGCAGCGATGAATTTGCTGCGGCAGTGGCCACTCTACTTTGTGGGCATTGACCGGATATTGGGTTTTTTTAGTATTTCTCAGCAAGGTGACCTGCAAGCGATTGAAGTTGTGAAGTCAGGCTCAGGTTATAAAGAGTTGGATCTTGATGCTAATGAAGAGATGGTGTTTACCATGGAAAATTATCGGAAAGAAAAAACTGCTTTCCAATGGTTACGACCCGATTTGCTTCCTTTTGTGTCCCGAACAACACTTCAAAGTATGCAGTTGGATCTTTTTAGTGAGTCGAAGTATTTGGTTTTACTCATTCGTACGTCAGGATTAGCATCTGATTATTATGATTTATATTACTTATTCTTTCGGGAAGATCAGAGTAATTTTGGTGTCATGACCGGACAACAACCGTTAGATACAACTCAAAAAGCAATTATTGGTCGGTTGGCATCGCAATTTGCACAGCTCACGACTAAATCGTATCAAGAGAGTGAAAATCGATTCCTATGGTTTAAGGAGCGAACACAATCCATCTTAACCAATAATCAACATCAAAAAACGGAAGTAAATAGCGATTTTAATAATTGGAGAAAAGATTGGTTAGTTGATTACATCCGTGAAATATCGCAAAGAGATTCCCTTAATTATGTTTTATCAGAGGAAGCTGAAAAAGCTATCCTAAAATATGAAGGATCTTTCTCAAATCTCAAGAAAAGTCTGGAAAGTTGCATTGTTTACATTTGTGAATTGCAAAATGCAAGTCTTGGAGATGATATTTTTATTGAATTATCCTATCTCGTTTTACCTGCTGTTAAGCAAGTAATCTCAAATAACTCTATCGAGATGAATGAAACTACATCCCGTATCAATAAAACTATGCAACTGTTAGATAAACTTGAGAATGCAGCTCTATTAATCGTTCAACGCGGGCTTACACCAACCAGCGCAGAGGTAGGTAACCATATGGATAAACCTATTACAGCACCTGCGATATCAGATGCATTACGTAAAAACAAGGTGCGTATTATACAGCTTTTTGCTAAATATCCGGATAGTTGGCCAACGATTCGACAACATTTCAAACCCATTTCTAATTTAATGGCAAAAAAAAATAATGAATTAAGAGCCACAAATTAAGATGTTTGTGATTTATCAAGTGGGAATGTGGAAAATTAATAACGGTTGAAATTTGTTTGAATCCCTCATTTGATCTATCTTTGCAACCGCAAAAATAAAGCGACTCAGTAGCTCAGCTGGTAGAGCACATCCCTTTTAAGGATGGGGTCCAGGGTTCGAACCCCTGCTGAGTCACCAATATAAAGCTCCGGTCAATGACCGGAGCTTTTGTCGTTTATATATATCCTATGATTAAGATCTGTAATTGGGATTTTCCCATCCACACAGCACTTAGTTATTTACTGGTAAAACCCTGCCATATTTGGCAAATAAGGCTCTATAACTATAACAGCGTATTGAAACCATCGGATTTATGAATATGTCAATCAGTTTTTGTATAATTGTTTACTTATGACGTTTTTCGCTAGTTACAAGTGTGGATTACAAATGTAAGTCATGTAAAATGCACTTCTACTTTCGTTTATTTACATATGTGACACCTCCGGTTTTAATACACTTGTAACTTCGTCTTGCATATGGTTTACATTTATATACAAATTGAATTGACAAAAATAGTCATCTGTGAGCACAATCTAATGTATACAATTGTCACTTTTTGTATTTCCAGTTGTAAGCTTTATTCTATCATACTATTCAACCTATCCACAAAAAAAATAGACATAAAAAAACCGCAATATTCTAAAAACATTGCGGTTATAATATAATTGAATTAATTATTAATCTACAATCATGGCTCCAACCAGATCTGACACCTTATCAAACCCATTTTCTTCGCAATATTGCTTTAAACCATCTACAATTTTAACAGTAACAGTAGGATCGATAAAATTAGCTGTACCTACCTGAATAGCAGACGCTCCGGCCAACATAAACTCTACGGCATCTGTCTCATTCATGATACCTCCCATACCTACAATCGGTATTTTAACCACCTGGGCTACTTGCCATACCATTCTTAAGGCGACAGGCTTCACTGCCGGACCAGATAAACCACCGGTAACAGTCGATAACAAAGGACGACGTGTTTTTGCATTAATAGCCATCCCCAGTAAGGTGTTAATCAAAGAAACTGAATCTGCACCTGCATCTTCAACTGCCTTAGCGATTTCTGAAATATTGGTCACATTGGGTGATAATTTCACCATCAGGTGTTTCTTATACACCTTACGCACTGCTTCTACTACAGCAACCGCAGACGGGCAACTGGTGCCAAAGGCCATACCACCTTCTTTCACATTGGGACATGAAATATTTAATTCAATACCCGGAATGTTATCCAACTCATTAACAATTGAAGCCGTTTCTACATAATCTTCGATAGTAGAACCAGACACATTCACCAACATATTGGTATCTATATCTTTGATGCGTGGGTATATTTCGTTTGCAAAATAGCAAACACCTTTGTTTTGAAGTCCTACTGCATTTAACATTCCCTGAGGCGTTTCTGCCATTCTAGGGTAAGGATTTCCTTCTCGGTGGTGAAGGGTGGTTCCTTTCACTAATACACCTCCTAAACGAGCTATATCAAAGAAATCCATAAACTCCTCACCATATCCGAAAGTTCCGGATGCAGTCATTACCGGATTTTTCAGTTGTAATCCGTTTAAATCAATGTTTAAATCTACCATTTCAAATATGTTGAATCAAAAACAGGACCATCCGTACATGTACATTTATTACCATCTAATGTGTCAGCTACGCAGACTAAGCAAGCTCCAATACCGCAAGCCATATGATTTTCAAGTGAAACCTCACACTTAATATCATGATTAAGTGCATATTTAGCTACCACCTTCATCATTGCCTCCGGCCCACAAGTATAGATCATATCGATCTCGGGAGTTTGGGTTTTCACAACCGGATGATGAATCACGAAACCTTTGGTTCCAACCGAACCATCTTCAGTTGTTACATGTACTTCACCTAGTTTTTTAAACTCATCCAGGGCGATAATCCCTTCTTCTGTTCTGGCACCTAATAAAAATTGAGGCTGCACACCGTTAGCTTTCAGATAACGTCCCATAAATAATAATGGAGCGATGCCACAACCGCCACCAACCAGTAATACACGCTTATTTTCAGGGAGGCTAAAACTGTTACCTAACGGATAGACCAGATTCAGTTTGTCACCTTCTTTTAATTGCCCCATTAATCGGGTTCCTTCACCGATCTCCTGTACCAGTAATTTCATTGTATTTTGATCCTTATCCATGTCATGGATCGAAATCGGACGCCTCAAAAAGGTATTAGGGCCATTTTCAACTTTCACTTCAACAAACTGACCCGGTAACATATCCGGTAATTGGGAAGGATGTTTCAGGTTTAAAACCACATATTCATGATTTAACCTTTCATTGCTTAAGACAGTAAAATCGTCGATGTATTTCTTCATTTGCACAATTTATTGCAACACAAGAGATGTTTACAACTGTAAACAATCTATTTTTAGTACAAATATACCAAAAATCAAGAGAAGGTAAGCAAAGATACTAAAAATGGGTTAGGTAGATAAAGGACCTGCTTTCATTTCTAAAAGAATATCTTAAAAGTCAGAACTATAAAAACTATAGGAGAGTATCATTGAAATTTGTACTCATACTCAAATACAGAATATTTCACCTTTTAAGAAAAAGGTGGATGTTTCAGATCGAATCTAGTGACAAGATTATTCGGGTCGATATTCACGAAATGTTTTATCCTGATAGAATACTAAAATTCGCTCTATTTTCTTGCCTTCTGAGGCAAATAACTGGGTTTCTATCGGATTTGAGACTTTTTCTTCTTTCACTTCCTCTATTTTTTCTCTGACCGGGTCAGGTGAAGATGGTTTAGGAGGCTGAATAATCGGCTTTTCAGGTTTAACATCAATACTGGGGCGGGTTGGTATTGATAACTGCTTAAAAGGCCTCTTTTCTTTGGAATGCTTCAGCATTTCCCCTTGACCTGTTATCAACCAATCCCCACTGATATGAGGATAATGGATCAATACTTTATTTAAAAAATCTAAACTTGGTTTATTGCGACCCGAAAGGATATGAGAAATACCAGAACGTTGCACACCGATAATATCTGCAAACCTGGAAGGGGTTATCCCTTCTCTATTAATAATGGCTTGAATTCTCTCTTTCATAAGTCGTATAATCTTGTAATCAATGATTGTTTACACCTAACACAAGCCTTTAAACACTTGTCAAGTGACAAATGTATGCAAAAATATTTGTATTACAAACGTATACTTAATCATTTAATACAAAAAACCACTCCTGTTAAAATATTGATTCATTGCTTTACCTCCTCTGTATGACTTCCCTCTATTAATCCGTTTTATTACTTCAACACACATCGTCTAATCCATTATTAGTGATGAAATTATAGATATGCGCTTTATCGAATTATTTATTCGTTGATGCATCGATTATTCTCTATTTTAATGAACTCGCAGATCCTATTGCATTAATTATGAGACCATAGAGCAATCCTTAATTACTTTATTTAGATAAGCATTATTTAATACTGGATTACAGGTAGTTATGTCTATCTTAAGTGAAGATAGAGGGGTTCAATACGGTAAATTATCACTTTTGTAATAAAATATTTGAATCTATACTTCATGTCACTTGTTTTAAGTACTGGATTTTAGTTAATTATGATTCTGTCTAGATTGTTTTGCAAGCACG
>JAEINY010000229.1 GCA_016342595.1 Marinilabiliaceae bacterium | reverse complement strand
ACGGATAGTTTTTGGGATTTCCTAATGGTGGTGGGAGTTTTGTTTCACAAAAGAGACACATTGCTATTAATCAGGGGGATATTTTTAAGAAAAGCAAGAGTGTGATCATTCCTCATCCTTATTAAAGTAACAACATGCCACTTTCGGCATAATATCGGAATAAAAAAAGACCAGCTAAGCCAGTCTTCAATATTGTTATCAGAACAAAACACTACTCATTAGAAGTATCTTCTTTTACTTCTTCTTCGTTTTCCTCAACAGCATTCGGATCAATCATTTCTTTTTCAATTAATAGATTGTACCAGGTTAAAACCTTTTTTATATCTGATACATATACACGATCCTTGTCATAGGTTGGCAAAACACCTTCGAAATACAACTTCAACTCATTACCTGAGCTATTAGGCTTAATGGACTGCCCTCCATTCTCCTTTTCGTAAATCAGTTTGAATATATCAACCAACTTAACATCCTCTTCCTCTGTATAAATTGAGATATCTTCTAATGCACTAATTCGAGATGTAGCATAAGCAGGCATTCTTTTCCCATCTATCAACGATTCAACAATAATTGAATTCTTTGCCTGAGATACCATTTTAAATAATCCCCTTTGACCTGAAATTGCTAATATACCTTTCAACATATGTTTTCATTTAATTTTGTTGCAAAAATAAAACTAATCTACATTCTCCAAAATAAAAATTTGAGATCACAAAGAGGCTAGTTCATCCCTCTCGCTTTCTTTATTCGCTCATAAGCACTATTCACTTTCCGAAACTTTTCTTCTGCACTTCTCTTAACATCATCCCCTAACTGAGCTACTTTATCAGGATGATAACGTAATGCCATCCGACGATATGCCCTCTTAACCTGATCGTCTAAAACCACTTCATCAATCTCCAAAACCTTATAAGCAGCCGCTAAATCATCCTGAAACATACTTCTAATAGATAAAAAGTCCGATTCAGAAATCCCTAATCCTCCGCTTATCGAATGAATCAAACCAAGCTCTTCACTTGACAAATACTGATCAGCAAGAGCTATACCATACATCAGATGTAACAATTCCAGACGCGAGTAATAATCCATATTAACACGGATTTGATGCACAACCTCCCTTATCGGAATAGATTGCTTAAGAATATCCCTCAACATCAACAATGCCTGCTGGGTCTGATCTTTTCCAAAAGTATGTATTAAACTACGTTTCACAAAATCCAATTCGGCCCTTACTACCTTTCCATCAGCCTTCATAACAGCAGCAATAAGCACTAACAACGAAGCCATAAATCCACTTCTGGAGCTCCGCCCTGTTAAACCATCCCTATCTTTCACAAATGAAGTTTTATCCTCAGCCAGATGCCCCAACACAATTCCCATAATCACTCCTAATGGACCTAACATCCACCACCCTAACGTTGCTCCCAAAACAGATCCTACAATTCCCATAATTGAATGTCGTTAATTATCTTCATCACTTGCTTTATAACAAGATGCTTCTCATCACAATTAATCACATAATCAGCGAGCCGCTCCTTATTCTCATCATCCCATTGATTCTTCATCCGATCTAAAACAGCTTCTCTATCTACCTGATCACGCTGAACCACACGCCGCACGCGTAATTCCACAGGCGCTTTAACCAAAATCATTTTATCAAACAAATGATAACTTTCGTTTTCGAACAAAATAGCAGCCTCCTGTAGCACTAGCGGATTATTTGAATGCTCATCGCACCATGCATTAAAATCAGATCTCACTACAGGATGTATAATCGAAGTCAGTTTACCAAGTAATTCCTTATCTGAAAACACAGCCCCTGCCACCTTTTCCCGATCCAAACACCCTTCAAAGTATATATCCGATCCGAAAAGACACTTCACTTGTCTAATAATTACCGAGTGACTATTCGTCAACTTCCGTGCTCTTAAATCAGCATAATACACCGGAATGCCAAATAATTCAAACACATGGGCCACTGTTGTTTTCCCACTACCAATACCTCCAGTCAATCCAACTCTTTTCATTACTGATTACTTTGCTTCTCCAATAAGTATTCAATAAAAACAGGCGAATAAGACACATAAGAAATATCTTCCGGTTGCTTACTCAACTTCACCTTCAGCCTGGCAGGCATATTACTCAATGACAATTCAGAAAAATCAACAATTGCTGAAAAGTCAACTTCAGAATGCACCTTACGACTCAGCCCTATTCGATAGGATACTTTAACTTCAGAAGGAAATGATTTCAGCAATAATGAATCAGAGAGATTAGAGGCCTCGATTGGAACCCTTACCGAGACTTCAGTGAATGGTTCAACCGGAACAGACACTACTACCCGACTTTCTGACATCTCAACTTGATCCAACTCCTTTAATGCAACATTCCTCACTAAAGTATCCTTTAGTTTTTCGAACACAATACTTTTTGTAAATACACTCCGAAGTGTATCGATTAAATCCTCAGGGCCAGACACCTCAATTGAATCGGGCAGAATAGAGACATCACCAGAAAGCTGCATCTGTTGATCAAACTTTAGACTTGCATCTAAGCTAACAGGCACTTTTTTGGATACTTTTTCAATCAATGGAATAAACAATGTATCCGGAGAAATGTCAATCAATTCCATATCATTGGCCAAATTATTGGTAAGCTCACTAACATAATCACTTGTTGCTACGAGAGCACCTTGCCTTTCTCCAATCCTGATACGCTGCTTATGAGTGATGTCTATTTCAAAATCACTCCTGTCTTTCACTTGATAACTCAAAATAGAAAAACCACCAGCTCTCACTTTCAACGATAATTTCCGGTTCAATTCTCCCTTAATCAATTCATTACTTCTTGAATTTGCATAACGTACAGGATACGTTAGCGACGCCGTGTAATCATCCTTACTTAAAGCATTGATTACCCAAAAGCAGGTGGACAAAAATAGAAAAAGCAAAAACATAAGTACATTCTTGTTTTTACGTAACTCCTTGGTCCATTTTATCGATAAGTGATAATATTTATTGAATAATTCTTTTATATCTACCATAAAAAAAAGGTCATTAACCACAAAAATAGTCAATGACCCTGTAAAAAAAAATAAGTTTGACCTACTTCTTAACAGCCACGTCAGACATATCCATTACAATTGCTGACTTATCCATTTTAACTTTTACATTTTCAGCTATTTCAACTGAAATAAATTCTTCTTTAACCTCGGCTACTTTTCCGTAGATACCACCGTTGGTAATTACTTTATCGCCTTTTTTTAATCCTTCACGATACTTACGCAATTCTTTTTGACGCTTCATTTGTGGACGGATCATGAAAAAATAAAACACAACAATAATCAGCACAAACGGAGCAAACTGCATAATAGGGTTTGGAGCATCTGCTGCCTGCGGTGGCATGCTCAAAAATAAATTCAATAAACTCATACTATATACTTTATTTACAACCTAAATTAATTCATTACATCAGCCCAAATATACAGATTATGTGTTCTCAAACTATCTGAGGCCTGAATTGTCACTTTTTTCACCTGCCTACCTTGTAAACCTTTGCTATCAAATACAACCTCCAGATACAAGCTATCACCTGGCTCTAACGGTTCTTTTGAATAATTCACTTCAGTACAACCACATCCCAATATTACTTTATTGATAATTACAGATTCACATCCTTGATTATAACATTTAAAACTAACTCCCAAGATATCTCCATAATTAACCTGGCCGAAATTATGCATTTCCTTTTCAAATACCAAGACTCCCTGTCCTGTACCTGAATATTTTGACTTCAAAGAAGTATTACATCCAATAACCAAAGTAGCAATTATACAAAAGATGAACACTTTGGAAAGCATCATCAATTTTTAGTGGTCTTGACTGGTTTCACGATCTTTTTTTCCTGAATAAGATGTTCTACTATTTTATCAAGCACACCATTAATGAACATCCCACTCTTATTGGTTGAGTAGTATTTTGCTATTTCAATGTACTCATTCAATGATACATTCACCGGAATATTCGGAAACTCCATCACCTCAGCTATAGCAATCTGCATCAGCACAATATCAAGAATAGCTACCCGATCAAAGTCCCAGTTTTTGGTAAATTGGCGAATCAATTTTACATATTCCTCTTTGTTCACTAATGTCTTCCGGATTAAGCGCTTCACAAAATCACGATCTTCCTCATCCTTATATTCTGGCAATAACCGTTGCGCTTCCCCCTGATCCGGATCAAAAGCTTTAATAGTTTTCACTACCATGCTAATGACAAACTCACACTCATCATTCCAAAAGATGCTCTGCTCTTCTAACAGAGGGTACAACCCCTCATAAGGTGCAATAACCTTTTCAACCAGCTTAGCCATGAAGCGTTGATCCACCTCATAATTTCCAGCTTCGGTCTCCATGTACTCCTGGTACAAAGCAGATTTTACAATATCATTAAAAATACCTTTTACTGTTTCCGGCGTATTCACCCAAGAAACCCCATTTTTATCGGCATATCTGAAAAGCTCTTCATTATCAGCCAACTGCTTCAAAAAAGCATTATCCACAAAACGCATATTGGGATTTAAATCTTCATGGGAAGGACGTCGTTTTTGTTTTCCGAACTCAATTCGTTTATCTGCGAATTTTTGAAGTTCAAGCAACAATAACAACAAGGAATGATATAGTTCATGCGATTTTGCAACGCTGTAGTACAACTCTTTCTCGGTTTGCTGAATGGAAGTATCGCCCTTTGAATAGTGCGAATACGCAATCTGCATGACCTTTACCCTTAACAATCTTCTGCTTAACATCCTTAAAGAACTTTTTTTACATTTTGCTGCAAAAGTAGCTTTTTTTTGCCTTAAACAACAACAATCGGCACAAGAATAGATGCTAATATTAATAATAGAATAGAATTCACCTCAGCCTCATACATAACCATAATAAAAGAGCAGAATAAGAATTGCACTTCTTACAGCGACTAAAAAGATCAATAATCTATTTTCATGTCAACCTGATGCGAATGTTAAATCACTCCTACCCCCTTTCCCACGGCCATTTAAGTGATTGAAAGCTGAATCTTTATCAATAGGCACATTCATAATAATTTCAGGTTCAATTGTTCTAGTTTCTTAAAAAACACAAAAATTTTGTAAAAAAAAGATTGGTTTATTTCAAAATAATTACCATTTTTGATGTCACAACAAGTTGTTTCCTAAACAAAAATAAGAAGATGGAAGGATTTGAAAAAAAAGAAGGTTTTGAAAAGAATGACAGAGAAGAGATCTTTTCGAAAGCAGTTAGAGCGGGAAAAAGAACCTATTTTTTTGACGTTAAGGCGACCAGGAAAAACGATTATTACCTGACCATAACCGAGAGCAAAAAACGATTTGACCAAGAAGGAAGATATCATTTCGAAAAACACAAAATATTTTTGTACAAAGAAGATTTTGATAAGTTTGCGGATGGGTTGAAAGAGGTTGTAGAATACATCAAGGATCATCAGGGTGAAGCATTACTAGTACCTGAATTGGAAGAAGCTGTACCAGCTGCGGAATATACAAACGTTGAGTTTGAAGATCTGAGCGAGTAAATAAAGAAATAAGCATAAAAAAAGGCTGTCATGGACAGCCTTTTTTTTATTTATCATACTTTCCCGTTTTATCTTCAATGGTTACAGTTTTTGATCGATGGGATTGAATTTTAACAAAACAAAGAACATTATCCGCTCCTGCCTCATAACATATCTCCTGTACTTGAGCCACAACATCCATTAATACACCATATTGCCCTTCCAAAACTGTTTCAAATGGAGTCACTCGATGCTTCACACCGGATTCTTTAATAATACGAATAGCTTCATCCACAATTGGATAAACATCATACTCTTTACTAAACGGTAATACCTGAACTGCTATATTAACTTGTTTCTCTTTAATTTTCACTTCCATTTTCTTCTGCTCTATTATTGCGTTTTCTTTCTTCATATTCCAGAATGGCTTTTTCAATTTCTTCAAAAGACATCTTTTTAACATTAGTCACCATAAACGACGGACTCAAAAAATCACCTAATTCATTGCATTTATCAACAACACCTGCTAACAAATCTTTAAGACCAACACTTAAAGGTACTACTCCTGTGATGGTTGCCATATATCCATAATAGTCTATGTTTTCCAATTCAGCTCCCTGGCCCGAAAAACCAAACTCAAACTCACTTCGAATAACACTTTGATGTAGCTCAGACAACGGACGCTTATCGCGAGTAATAACCACTATAAAATAACGCAACTTCTTACCTTTTCCTCCTAAACCGGTTGATATGAACAAGGGTGCCTGATCTAAAAGGGAACTCTCCATTAACATCTTACTTTCCTGATAGGCCAATATTGTCCACTCTTTAAGGGATTCGTTGGAAAGATTTAGGTACTTTTCAATGGTTCGATAGGCTTCAACGTCATTAACCGACGCTAATTTTGACAGTAATACACGCCTTTGCTCTAAAGTTATATCATCACCAAACAGCAGATCTTTACTACCCAATACCTCCCGGGAATCCAACTCTTTTTTTATCGCCTTACTTTCTTTGAAATATTGTATTTGCAGCGCAATATCAATCTCATGCTCCAGGACAGCAATACTTTCGGGATGTTTTTTAAGCTGCTCCTGTATTTTATTATACGCGTTCGATACATCCATATGACTAGCCATTTTTATTTCGGTTTAAAATTATAAAAATCTCCTCAAATACACTCTTTTCAAATAAATTTAAAAATCCCTACATCTAGGTATTGGAGCAGACCATTTACTAAGTTATTTTTGTAAACGTAATTTATAAGGGGACGTTTCAATATTTGGCCAATTTTTAATGAAGTTATCTGAACTTACCAACGGACAAGAGGGAGTTATTGTAAAAGTGAAGGGCCACGGAGCTTTCCGCAAACGCATTATTGAGATGGGTTTTGTGAAAGGTAAAAAAGTGACTGTGATTAAAAATGCACCTCTAAAAGATCCGATAGAATATAAAATACTCGATTATAAAGTATCATTACGCCGCAGCGAAGCTCAGCTTATTGAAATTATAACACTCGAGGAAGCCAGGCAATTAAAGCCACAAACTTTTCAAGGAACCCTTTCAGATGATATTCTGAAACAATCAGCCAGTGAAAAAATACGCGTTATTAATATTGCCTTAGTAGGTAACCCCAACTGTGGAAAAACCACCTTATTCAACTATGCCAGCGGAGCACGCGAACATGTTGGTAATTACAGTGGTGTTACCATCGATGCTAAATTGGCAATATTCAATCATAAAGGTTATCATTTTAACATCTATGATCTACCAGGCACTTACAGCATATCAGCTTACTCTCCCGAAGAAGTATATGTGCGAAACCACATACTGGATGAAGCTCCTGATATTGTAGTAAATGTTATGGATAGTTCCAACCTGGAGCGCAATTTATATCTGACCACTCAACTTATCGATATGGATATAAAAGTGGTTGGTGCACTCAACATGTTCGATGAACTACAAAGTCGTGGCGATATTTTGGATTATGACTTTTTAGGAAAGATGATTGGGATTCCACTGATCCCAACCATTAGCTCCAAAGGACGCGGGATCACTGAATTGTTTGACAAACTAATTGATGTATATGAAGACCGGGATGATACACTTCGCCATATTCATGTTAATTATGGCGATACACTTGAAAAGGCCATTGATCGAATTGAAAATCTGATTGATACCAACCATGACCTGGAAAGTAAAATGTCCCCCCGCTTTGTAGCAATTAAGGCTCTGGAAAAAGATAAGGAGATTTTAAAACAGTTAGATTCAACCCCATCTTACAAACCTCTTTTAAAGGAGATCCACAAACAGGTAACAAAAGTCGAAAAACTCTCTCAAGAAGATTCAGAAACACTGATTACCGATGCCAAATATGGTTTTATTGCCGGGGCCCTGAAAGAAACCATGAAAGAAAATCCCCAAACAAGGATTCGAAAAACAGATCTCGTAGATGCCTTTATCACCCATAAACTTTTTGGATTTCCTATTTTCATCTTCTTTATGTGGATGATGTTTCAGACCACTTTTAAGCTGGGGGAATATCCCATGGGATGGATTGAACAAGGTGTTGATCTGCTCTCTGTTTTTTTACAATCCGTTGTGACTGATGGGCCATTTAAAGATTTGTTAATCGATGGCGTCATAGGCGGTGTTGGAGGTGTCATTGTTTTTCTTCCCAATATCCTTATCCTCTTTTTCTTTATCTCCTTTATGGAAGACACCGGATACATGGCCCGGGCAGCTTTTATCATGGATAAGATCATGCACAAAATGGGGTTACATGGTAAGTCATTCATTCCGTTGGTAATGGGATTTGGATGTAATGTACCGGCAATAATGGCCACGCGTACCATCGAAGACCGGAACAACAGGATCTTAACGATGCTCATCAACCCATTCATGTCGTGCAGTGCCCGGTTACCGGTCTACATTCTGATCATTGGTGCCTTTTTCCCGGAAAATGCAGGCACGGTACTATTCTCTCTTTATGGCGGTGGTATTTTGCTGGCAGTAATCATGGCTCGTCTTTTTAAACGGTTTATTTTTAAGCACAATGATGTTCCGTTCGTAATGGAACTCCCCCCTTACCGTATTCCCACCTTGAAGAATACGATTCGCCATATGTGGCACAAAGGGCAGCAATATTTAAAAAAGATGGGAGGCATTATCTTAGTTTCCTCCATCATCATTTGGTTCCTGGGTTATTTTCCAAGAAACGTCGAATACTCCACAAATTATGATGCCGCCATTGCGCGTGTTGAACAGAATTATGGCAACAAAATAGATACTACAAACGAAGAACAGCAAGCTCACCTGGAAGCTGAAATGAACCAAATTACCGATTCACTGTTACTTGCTAAGAATAGTGAACATCAAAAGAAGACCTACATTGGTCGTTTGGGGCAATCCATTGAACCAGCCATTGCACCTTTGGGATTTGACTGGAAAATGGGTGTTAGCTTAGTAACCGGCATTGCAGCCAAAGAAATTGTGGTAAGCACCATGGCTGTGTTGTATCAATCACATGAAGGGACCAACAAAGGACAAGATCATTTGATTCAGCGCTTAAGAGCCGATAAGCACGCCAATGGAGAACATGTTTTCAACCCGCTGATTGCACTATCCTTTTTGGTTTTCATATTGATTTATTTTCCATGCGTGGCTGTAATAGCTGCCATAAAAAAAGAATCCGGTTCGTGGAAATGGGCACTATTTACCATTGGCTACACAACGGGATTGGCCTGGGTGATGTCATTTATTGTTTACCAGGTTGGATCATTATTTATTTAAAGGTATGATACAGGAAATATTAACATACGCGGCAGTTGCATGGGCTTTTTGGCAGGTAGTGATTTTCTTTTGGAGAATCATTAATCCACAAAAACAAGCTGGGAGTAGTGGTTGTGGTGGATGTGATTCCTGCAGTGCTAAAACAGATCTCTTAAAACACATTGAAAAGGGGAAATTCCCTACCCTAATAAAAAAACGATCATTCTTAA
>JAEINY010000228.1 GCA_016342595.1 Marinilabiliaceae bacterium | reverse complement strand
TCAGTAATGGTCACCTCCCAGGTACGTGTTACTTCTTCCTCATCCCTGATGGTGACACTGTAATCACCTGGTTCCAGATTCGTATAGTCTCCGTTGGCTTGCCAGGGCGCATTATTGAGTGAGTAATCATAATTGGTTCCCCATCCGCCTGTTGCTTCCACTGAGATGGTGGCATCACCAAACCCGTTACAGCTCACATTGGTCGATTCCTGTTTGCTGAACTGCAACTTTTTATCAGGTTCGATAATTTCAATGGTGCGTTCCATCCACTCCGAGGTTTCATAAACACAGTTATGGATGTCTTTTACCTTTAAAAGGTAGGTGCCGGCCAACCGTTTTTTTAGTATGATGGTATCTTTTGTAGCACCATTAAATGGCGTAGGAGCACCATTGTAGTACCATTCGTAATCGAATTGTTGGTTGCCGTTGGTTACTATTGCTTCGATTTCTCCTGTATCCTGGTCTTTATCCCGAATGAAATTATGAGTCACCTTGATTTGAGCGGGTTTTGGTTCTCCAATGGAGAAGTTAAAGCTGGCTTGACAGCCGTTCAGGTCAGTCACCGTTAAGGTATAATCATCCTCACTGGCCGGTAACTGCTTGTATGAAAAATCAGCCCCTTGATTCAGTGTGGCTAATAGTTGGCCCGTATTTTTGTTGGTGATTGTATAGGTGAACGTCCCGTTGTCCAGAACACCATTGGTGACCCTCGCCTTAACCTGACCGTTGCTGTAGCCCGGGCAGGTGGCATCAATTGAAGTACCTATTTCTGCGATGGACAATAATGGACGGGCATTGATGGTCACTTCTTGTGATGCGATGTTACCGGCTTTGTCTTGAACCATGACTGTATAGGACGCTGGTTTCAAGCCTTCAAAAATATTTTTGCATTGCCATTGTACAGCATTATTGATAACGATCCCGTAGATATAATCGGGATTAGTACAATTATTGCCACTCCACTCGCCGCAAATGGTTGAGGTATTGATACAGTCTGATTGATAATCGCTTCCACATAACCAACCACCTTCTCCCAGGATGGTTATTCGCCCGTCATTTGCTGAAGCACAGGATTCATGCACGATGGTTGGAGTTAATGTCAGCTTATTGGGCTCAGTTAGTGTAAAGCTCTCTTCATACCAGATGCTGTTGCCATCGTCAAAATAGAGGCAGCTGTTCATGTCGCGCAGGCGGAAGGTGTAGGTTCCGGGTGTCAGATCAGATGCTTCAAAGGTGAAGCCGGATGCCGTGTTGTCGGTTACATCTGTTGGTGAGGTCACCACATTACCATCTTTGATCCATTCATAGGCGTAATTTTCACTGCCATTGGTGGCGGTGATGGTAAAGGAGCCATTGTTCAGGCCATTGCCGGTGATGCATTGATAAGTGGATGCTGATATCGCAATCTTTGTTGGTTCGTTTACGATGATGTTGTCATAATTTTCACCACAGGTATCGTCACCTTGAACAGATACCCGGTAAGTACCAGCTGATAAGCCGCTAAAAGTACCGGTTGCCTTATTAAACGAAGCTGTTGTGACCTCATGATTATTCTCATCGAATAGAAGATAGGAATAAGTTACTTCAGGCGCATCGTCGTTAGCGATGGAGATCTTAATACTGCCATCATTACCTCCGAGGCAGGAAGGAGGAGAAACGATTGGATTTGACAATGTTATTTTCGGTCTTGCTCCGATGATAATTTCCGACTGATAAATCTTGGAACACTGTACTGCATCTTGAACCCTGAATTCGTAATGGTGATTGGCGTTCAAACCAGTAAAAATGGCCGTTTTATTAGTGATCTTCGTTTCTCTATTATTATCGCTTAGATCAGTTAAATAGTAGTCATACGTTCCATCAGCAAAAGGGACACCGTTAACAGCTGCTACTGCTATCTTCCCATTGGCTATTTCAGAACAGGTAGCTTCAGTTTTGGTTGGTCCAGAATCAAAATCAAGGCGAGTATCAGAAAGACCTATGGTTACAGGTTGTTGTTTACTACAATGGTCATCATCTCTTGCAGTGATGGTATATCTTGTATTATCTAGGCCTGTATAATAGGCGTCAAAGTCGCTATTAATCCCTTTTTTTCCTCCGTTGAGTGATATGGACCATGAACCTGAATAATCAGATCTGGATACAATGATTCCTAATTCCCCATTATTGGCATCTTCACAGGTTGGAAGAACTTTAATAAAATCAGAAATCGAAATCTTTTCATCATTTTTAAGATTCGCAACAGCAATATCATTAATATCCAAGAAACAATTGACACTTGTATTTGAAACTTTTATCTGATGGGTACCGGCATCCAGGTCAGAAAATGTTGCTATTGATTTATCGGTATTTATATCCGGCGTAATGCTGCTTCCGTTTAAATTAAAAGTTAATTGGTCGGTCCAGGTAACAGGAATATTGGTTAACTTAATTGCTCCGTTGTCACTGGCTGGACAAGATTCATCCGTAATTGAATAATTAACATTGTTTAATGGATTAATGCCAGGTTGCACTGTTATTGATTTGGATATTTCGCATCCTGCTTCATCTTTAACATATACTGTGTATGTGAGGTCTGTTTTTTCTTTAAAAAGATAAGGTGAATCAGTGATTTTAGGTATTGCATTTGAATAACTGCCATTGTCTGCCTTATAATAGTAATAATTGGTATTTGAACCGTCTGTTTTTTTCCCTCCGGCTCCTTTAATCTTTATGATTCCGTCTTTTCCGTCTTTACAAGATGTAGGTTCGGATGATGGGAAATTACTGGCAAAACTCAATGTTTCCACATCAATTGATAAATCATAGTTTTCACTGTCACTACAGTTGTTACCATCGGTGACTTTAATGTTGTAGACTTGCGGACCAGCGAGGCCTGTGATTTCTGTTCCAGAAGTATAATTAGATTCGGTTCTTGAGCCAATTTGCAATTGGTAACCTCCATCTTTCAATTCTGTTCCATTGGCAAGAGTCACAATAATCTTACCTAAATGTTTAGCTGAACATGGTGGATTTTGAGTAGTTGTTATCGCTGATATTTTGAATTGATTGTTGAGATGGATTTTGCCGATTGTAAATGGATAGTTTTTAAAACATCCCACAGAGTTTTCCACTTCAACTTGATAATTGCCAGGTTTCAAACCTGAAATTGTAATGTTACGCCCTGCACTTGTGACATTAGCGTTTGTAATTTTTGTAGGCCCTGAAGTATATGTGATTGTAAAGGCAGCATCAGAATCATACCCGCCATTGACCGTAAAATCGATACTCCCGTTAGAAGCAGTGCTACAGGAAGCCGGTTTGGTTTTATTGACCGCTGTTGTTAAGGTGAAACTTAGATCTGATGGTTTTTTGATTATTTGATTCTGTTCATCATAACAGTTCTCACTATCATCAACTCTACAAGTGTAAGATCCGCCACCTAATGTGTTTAAAGAGTTTCCTTTTACACCTCCTATAGAAAATATTTTACCTCCATTTCCACCCGTTGCACTAAGTGTAATTTGGCCATCTTGGGCATTAAAACAAGTTGCATCTTTAAAGGATGAAACTGATAGTTTCAATTCAGCTTTCGCTACAACTATATCATTTTTGCTATACACTATTTTCCCGCCCTGATCGGTTATTTCAAGGGAATAAGTTCCAGGCGATAGATTGGGAAACGTTTGTTGTTGGTTTTTTCCAAAGTTCGATTTTATTAAAGGGGTTGCTAATAAACTACTACTTAATTCTGCTGTAAAGTTGGGTATTCCTCCATCTGTTACTGTAATTGTTATTGAACCTTTTGTTTTTGTATTATCTGTGGTGTTGTTGGGATGACATTGGGGGGCATAAGCTGTGGCTGAAGCTTTAACGACATCTGGATCACTGATGCTTAGGTTAACATCAGAACTTTTACACCCTTTCGCATCAGTTGCCCAGAAAGTATATGCCCCTTCGGCCAAAGAACTAGTTCCTAAAGAAAATACATTTTTATTTTTGGAAGCATCTTCACAATACACATTGTATGTCCCTTGATTGCCGGTTATAGTACCGTCAATCATTATACTTTCTCCGTTTTTAGGTATGTTATATGATGATGAACCATCTGATGGAGTGTAAATAGGCAGATCGGATATATTTAGGCTTATCGGATTGACATCAAACTTTTCAAAACGTGTAACAGGGCATAATGAGCCATTAAAGAATACTTTTATGGCATATACTCCATTTGCTAAGTTACCAGTTTGATAATTCTGAACATCTTTAGCTAAGATATTATTCTCCACAATAGTGGTCTCATCATTCCAGTAATAATCCTGTCCGGTATCAGGATCAGTCCACATGACATCCGGATAATTTGAACTACTGCTTTTTGTGTCTAATTTACAAACATCCAATCTTAAATCAATAGTTTTACCGATGGGATAGGTTGTGTTATTAGAAATGACGAATTGACCATCACTACTATAGCTGCATTTTGGCGGGGTTGGTGTTATTAAAATGTCAGGGGTGGAAATGAAGAAGAATTCTCCTATCTCTGATGAGTAAGTTCCATCTGCTCTTTTAAGTCTTAAGGAGAATGCTTCTTTGGTCCAATTATAGCTTTGGGGTAGATCACTATAGCTTATTTCAACCTCTTGGTTATGATATATCTTATCATTAATTACTCTTGGGGATATATAGAAACTTGTCCAGCCTATTGATGAGTTTGAAATTTGAAAATTCAAATCAGAACATTGTAATAAATGTGATACCTGAATGTAAATATTTTTTCCATTTTCACATCCAATGTCTTTACTATCAATTTTAAAAATGGTATTAATTGGACCTATCTCGACTTGGAATTCAATTCCCTCTTTTATAAAGCTAAATGAGCAATAAGGCTGCATTTTAAACTCCTTAACTTCTTTAATGTTTTGATAATAATTATATATTGTAAATTCCCAGTAAGTTGGAAATTCATTTGTATAGTGTGTAAAAGTTTTTGTTCTTCCTTTCCACAGATTATCTGTATTTATATGAAATTCTGGCATACCAGTACAATGCACATTAACTTCTCTAAATATGGAACTTATGTTTGACATCTTTACCTTAATGTAAAACTTGCCACTTAAATCCTGTCCCAGTAGTGAACCAACTTGGAAAAATAGAATGATGAGAGTGACAACTATCTTTTCCTGATTACTATTTTTTCTCACCTTTCTCATTTTAAAATCGTTTTTATAATGAATGATGATTGTTTTTCTTTTCCAAATAATGGGAGTTCGATTGTGTTTTTGGATAGCGTATTAATTAATACCCACTTACCTCCTTCTTTTTTCCGGTACACCAGGTATTGTTTCACGTTTTGGTCAGGCCTTTCCCAACTCAACCCCACCGTTCCCTTCTTCTTATTAACCTTCACTTTAGGAGTAATCCACACCCCTTGCTTTTTAGGCGCATTGTATTTCCCGGCCACGGGAGCAGCCGGTTTGGATTCATTACCGGCTTTGTCCACAGCAATAAGCAAGTAGCGGTAGATGGTACCTGAAAGGGATGGTTGGTCAGTAGTTTGAGTACTGTCAGGTAGAAAGGTGTTGACTACTTCCCATTCGCGACTACCTTGCCGGTTGCGGTATAGTACTTGTTTTTCCACATCCTGGCTGGGGCTGCGGTGCCATTGCAGGGTAATGCCGTTGGTGGAAGAGCTGATCTTTTTTATGACTGGTGCTGCCGGTGGCACGATGTCCGGTCGTTCCAGTTTCAGAACCTCTGAGAATCCGGATTTATTTTGCCGTTGATCGATGGCCACCACTTTGTAATACACTTCTTTGGTGAGTGTTTCCAGGTTGATGGTATCGCTATAACTATTAGTTGGTGTGGGTTCTACAGTGAGTTGTGAGAACTCTTCGCGGATGTGGTTGGCCCGGAAAATTCGGTAGCCAAAGATGTCCTTCTCTTTATTGGCCGTCCAGGTTAAGCGGACCAAGCCTGAGGTGTCAGCTTTGGCAATCAGTCCGGATGGTATGGCTGGGGGTATGGAATCAACCAACTGTACCATTTTAGGGATGCTCTGTGGGCCGTCAAAGCCATGGTTGAATGCCTGGATGCGGTAGTATCCGGTCATCAACGGTTGTTGATCGGTATAGGATTGATTGATGGCCGATAGTTTCTCTTCCAGTAGTTGATAATCTTGATCAAATTTCTCAGACCGGTAGATGCGGAAGCCATCGATCTTTTCGTTTTTCGCATTTGGAAATTCCCAGCTTAGTTCAACCGTTTCTCCGGTAGAGCCAGGCAGGGCTTTCATAATTGGCACCGAGGATATTTTATAGATGCCTTGAGTGGCCACCACTTGTGATGGGGGACTCAGTTCCCCAAATACCGAGATGCCTATGACCCGGTATTGAAAGGCAGTGGCATTATCGGGCAGGGTATCCATGTAAAAATGAAAATCGGCTTCATCGTAGCCTTCGGGAGTGGTATTCACCAGTGGAACGTCATTTAATCGCCTGAAGTGTTTTCCGTCGTCTTTGGATCGTTCAATCCAGAAACTGTTGAAGAACTGCGACTGGTATTTCTTGTCCCAGGTGAGGGTGACCATTCTATCACCCGGTTCAGCTTTCACATCAACGGGGGCAGGCAGGGGCAGGTATTCATCCACGCCGGTATAAAAGATGGCCGTATCTACCACCATGCCTTCGGGTACCTGTGCAGGGAAAACACGATAGAGGTATTTTTCACCCGGTTTCACATTTTTATCCGTTAACCACAGACCGGAATAACGGGCCACTTCGGCACTCTGATCAGCTGCGAAGAGGGCAAAGCCCAGTCTGTTTTCTTGTTCAGTGGCCTTGTTCATGATATCGATAATGCTGGTTTCGCCTTTTTCTGTCTCCACCTCAAAACCATCGCCGTAAATAGCTTGCGCTGCCACACCGGCATAGCCATCTGTATCGGCCAGTGGCTCCCACTGTTCCAACGGACGCGGTTTTAGCGGATCTGAGGTTAATCGAATGGCCTTTTCTTTCACAAATTTCTCGTTACGGATCAGGGTAGTACGTGTCACATGATACCCATACTTATTTCCGCTTAACCACAATTGGTAGGTAGTGGGGGCCCAGCGTAAAACAATGCTGTCAGGCAGGGGGCGGGCCAGTAACTTCATTTCATGTTTCAACTCTTCCTCCTGGGCATAGATGTTCGAAACACTTAATAAAATCAATAAAGTGAAACTGAGTAGGTGTTTAGTGGTCATATGTATTTTGCTCATGCTTGCTTTTTTAAATTCACTGCAGAGGCGCCTAACTGCAGAGATATTTTCTCTCAGCGTCTCAGCGTCTTTGCGGTTAGTACTAATCTTGCGTTTGTACAGCATTACGTTGTTTTTTATCTCATTACAGAGGCACTAAGCTGTAAAGTTTTTCTTCTCTGCGCCTTAGCGCCTCTGCGGTTATTTTCATTTTATAGATCATTATCCAGCAAATTGACCTGTTTCACATCAATGTTGTTCTTCAGGTTGATCACCTTCTCACTGGTCACCGTATTGCGGCCAGGTAATACATAACTCACCTTGATCGGATAATTCCCCTTACTCACTTGTGGAGCCGGGTATTTGGTCAGTATGGTGGTTATTTTATTAGTGGGTGTTAAGCCTTTGTCCACCTGATTGGCCAATTTATTCCGGATGTGGGCATAGTCACCCGACCAGGTTTCCTGCAGGGTATATACCAGGTGTGTTTTATCCGCTTCCAGTGTGACCTGCCCCGACTCAATGTCCTGATCGGTCAGCAGGTAGTTGTATTCAATCTGCCACAGATCTACCCGGTGTACCGGCGGAATGCCGTATTCATCCGTATTTCGATAGGTGATGGTAGCTTGAGAATTCAGCGGATAATCCTGGTAAATCAACGGATAGATGTTGTTTTGATACCAATCGGCTCCTTCCAGCATAGCTTGTCGTTGAATCAGCGGTTCAAATCCATGGTGCCCCTCAATCTCATATTTATCAAACATTTCATTGCCATACACGGTGGCTCCGGGCAAGTCAACGCCAGGACTCACATTGTAGAGGAAGCGCACATTGAGTTCGTTGGCGGCCAGTTTATCCAGGAATTTATTGTGCCGGCTCACCCGGAACGGAATGGTGTAGAAGGCTTTTTCTTCCGCATCGCGAATCTCACCAATGGCTTCCCGCGTGGTAATTTCTGCTGAAGTTTCGCCGGCATCACTGATGGCCTGTGAGGTGTTTTCTGTGATGTTTCGGTCAATGGCATTGTTATTATCCACTGGTACATTTACCAGTTCAAAATTGTAGACCGTGCTGTTCATCAATTGAGTCGGAACAGTTGTTTCTACAGTTTTCTTGCCCGGATTGTAGGCTATATCTGAATACACAGGCATGCCGTTCACAGGCGTCCAGCAGGCTTTCTGCGTCCATCCTTCAACAGGCATGAAGAACGGTTCCAGGTCTGATTTGAAGGTAACATACGCTGTTTCGTATTCTTGTTTATAAAAGTTCACCTGGCGTTCCAGTGGATAGGTGTACTGCACATAATCGGAAGGGATGCGATCGGGTAAATTACCGGTTGTAAAGGATACTTCCTTCGTTTCATAATATACTTTACCCGACTCGTCTTTATACTGTTGCCACTGGCCGTCTTCATATTCATCAAAACTTACCCGAGCTATAATTTTGTATTTCGCATTGGGATCGAAGATGCGATCAGGCGTAAAAGCTAAAGTTGTGCTTTCCGGATCCATCTTCGTGGCCCCCGGCAGACGTATATTATCTTTGTAAATAGAGTATTCAGCCAGGTTAACTTTAAAAGTTTTAGTAAGCGTCTCATCTTCTGCAATGCGGATGACTTTATCAATTGGCATATTAAATACAGCCTGTGGCAGGGTGAAGATATCGATGTCTTTGGAGTCGTTACCCGGTGTGAGATCGGCGATGATTTCCAGGTCAGATAGATCACCCATGGTTCTGAGTTCACATTTGTCGCCAACAGTGACTTCAAATTTACACTTTCCTTTTACGAGTCCGCCCAGGATGCGGTATTTACCTCCAACAACCCCTTTCATCCAGGTAGGGTTAGGTCCTTCCAACCGGATGGCAGCAGCTGTTTGCAGATTGATAATATCAAATTTCTTTTTTTTACAGAACACCTTTACTTTAATTCCTATTTTACCACCAAAGTAAGCATAGGCCTGGCCTTTCCCATACCAGCCATTGATACCCACGCCACCGTTTCGGCCTTCGCAGAAGGCGTTTTTACCGTAATCGATGAGCATCACGTCAAAACCACCACCAAGTTCAAGGCGGGCATAGAAAATGAGGAAGGTTAAATCGCCGGTATTCAGTTCGAAGTTGGCACCAAAGGCGAGTCCTTTGCCTTTTATGATGTCCCCTTCGGTGCGGTTGCCGTTGAAATCCGCATTGTCCATATCCAGGTATTCCAGTACTTTGGGATGCATCACCATGGCATCGGGTATGTCATGTCCAGCCATGAAATAGCCGCCTACTTTCACAATCCCTACTAAATCCAGTCCCATGGGATCGGTAGGCGTTCCCATGTGAAGGTACCATTTCTCGGGATCGATGTGCATGAC
>JAEINY010000227.1 GCA_016342595.1 Marinilabiliaceae bacterium | reverse complement strand
AAAGCCTGTGAATCATGCGATTCACAGGCTTTTGATTCATTTTGAATCTCATATTGTCGGGATGAGAAGATTCGAACCAAAGCCCACATGCTACACTACTTCAATCAGTTAACGCCACCTCGTCAGATGGACTCCCGAATAACTCACCACAATTATGATTACAATTGGTTGCATTTGTATTCGTTTGATATATACAAATATAGACCCAATAATCCCATAAGTCAATACAAAATAGCATTTTTAAGCATAAAAAATATGCCTTCGAACTCTTCAGGCTAATAAGGCATTGTAGGCAGTCAATCATTTTGAGTCAAACAGAGTCAGATTAACAGTAGACCGTCGACGCATCGTATCATTACAAAAGCTTTTAATTCCTTTCATTTTGAACAATATTAAGGACTATTCGATAGCTTTTGGAGTTGATTTTACGACCTCAACAGGGGTGAATAATCATTACTTTCCTATCGCTTTGAAGCGAAATTATACTGATTCAAATCAAAATGTATATAAAATAGCAGCCTGTTTTCATGAGAAAATCAGTTATAATTCATGAAAAACGGGTAAAAAATGAAGGTTTCTGTGAAAAATGGGTATCATTAATTGCGTTATAACTTTTCCAGATACAAATTTCCAGAAACCTTATCCTCATTATAGTGTGGATTTGCTGCACATTTTTTGATAGTGGAAATATTTCTATGGATTTTGAATGAAAGAAACCTAATGAGGAACTCAAAAAATTCATTTTTATATGTTCTGACATATAATTTCATTGTTTATTCTCACTCTATATGCATTTGCGTATAATTTGTACTATTTTTGAGTAATTATATCTAAAAGCATATAATGGACACATTAGCTGAGTTTGTTAAAAAGCGGAGAAAGGAGGTCAACCTTACCCAGGAGGAATTTGCGGATCGTGCAGGTGTGGCACTGACTGTTCTTCGAAAAATAGAACAGGGAAAAACTAATCTGAATATGGAAAAGGTGAACCTGGTGTTATCCATGTTCGGGCATACACTGGCCCCGGTAAATAATAAAGATGTGAAACCTGATCAAAATACAGACCATGCGTAAGGGAAAAGTCTACTATAATGATGTGCTGGCCGGGATTATAACTGAAACAGATGAGGGCCTTTTCTCATTTCTGTATGAAACCGATTATGTGGAAAACTATGCCCATCAGTTTCTCACGTTTTCGATGCCGGTACGAAAAGAACCTTATACTGACAATAGACTATTTTCCTTTTTTGAAGGATTAATTCCGGAAGGTTGGTTATTGGAAATCGCTTCTAAAAACTGGCGAATTACCACTAATGATCGAATGGGTTTACTATTGGCCTGTTGTGAAAACTGTATCGGCGCAGTAAGTGTCATACCAATGGAGGAGCTTGAAGATGAATAGATGCTTATATTGTTACGGCAACATGAATCAGGAAGGGGATTTTCATGAGAAATGCAGTTTAGCATTTTTTGGTAGCCACAAAGCCCCGGCTCTGCCCTATACTCTAGACCAGATGACGGAGCTGGCCAAAGAGGTTGTGGAACGCCATATTTCCGTACCAGGTGTTCAGCCCAAATTGTCCATGTCTCTAATTGAGGAAGAGAGACAAAAAACGGACAATCGCTTAACAGTGGTTGGTGCACTGGGTGGTCGATACATTTTTAAACCACCCTCTCCGGATTATCCAGAGATGCCCGCCAATGAACATTTCACTATGCGGCTGGCAGAGGCCTTTGGAATTAATGTGGTTCCATCCAGCCTGATTCGATTACAATCAGGTGAACTCGCTTATATCACCAAAAGAATCGATCGCACTGCAACAGGGGGTAAAATTCATATGCTGGATATGTTCCAGATTACGGAAGCATTTGATAAATATAAGGGGTCTATGGAAAAAATTGGTAAAGCCTTGGGACACTATTCAACCAACCCGAAGCTGGATCAACTCTTCTTATTTGAACTGACATTGTTTAGTTTCCTGACTGGTAATAATGATATGCACCTGAAGAATTTTTCCATGATAAACTCCACAACCGAATGGTTTCTTTCACCAGCTTATGATTTACTAAATGTAGCAGTAGTACTACCAGAGGATAAAGAGGAACTGGCCTTAACCCTTGGAGCTAAAAAGAAAAAATTAAAACGTGTGCATTTTGATCAATTTGCGAGCGGAATGGGGTTGAACGACAAACAAATTGCCGGTGTCTACAAAAGACTTCAGAAAAACCGAAATAAGATAGATCTGTTGGTAAAGCAATCATTTCTAAGCCCTGAAATGCAAAACGCTTACCTGGCTATTTTTGAAGAGCGTTATCACCGACTATTTACAGAGGGCAATTAATCTAATTAATGAGGAAAGCTAAAATATATTTCAAAGATGAGTTTGCCGGGGTACTAAAGCAACAGGATGATGGTCGTTTCGGAATACTGTTGGCCATTGCGAAATATGATACTATTGGAGCGGTAACTGTTAGAGAGATAAAGATAGTAGGTTAGTTTTTATTAACTACTTACCTATTAGTCAGGTCAAATCAATACAATCGACTTCAAAATAAATGCAGTATGTAACGGTGACCTTTAAGTGAGTGAATGCCCTTTGTTTTGCTTTAATCCGTGAGGTATTGATGGATCAGTTCGGAAGCGATGCCAGTGTAGGTGACGAACTCCTCGGTGGTGATGAACTGGTGGTCCTCTTTACCCAGCTGTTCACGGATCTTTTTCAATAAACATCAGCCAGATTTCTCACTTTTCCCGGTGATGCGTTGCACATTTTAAGAAAATACGTCACTATTCTAATGAAACAAATGAATATCTGATAGGTGCGCTTTACGATTACGCAATTACGCAATGATTACGCAACGAATAAAGGACATCAACTACAATATACATGGATGTCTAAAATAAGTGGTGACCATATCTGAACCAATTGTGAGCCAATTATGAGCCAATTATGAGCCAATTTATGTTATGAGTTGTTCTATATCTACTTTCCCCACCCTTCATAAAATGTTTATAATAATCTACAAACTAACTTACCACTCTTACCAGTGCTATTCACATCCTTGAAATAGTCACAGTATAATATCAAGAATGTGACATCATTCATGCTATCATGCTAAAAAAACTGAATTTTCTTTACACGACATTCACAGACCAAATAGTACCCTGATAAAGTAACATGATTGCAATTTCTCTGTGAAAAATAGGTATCTGCCAGGAAAAACGGGTATAAATAGATGGTTTTTGAGAAAAACAGGTAGAGTCAATTGCATTTTGACTTATTCAGGTGCATGTTTCCATAAACTATATTCACACTCTAGTGTGGATTTAATGTAAGATCATGGTGAAAAATGAAGCTTTTATATCGTTTTCACATTTTAGTGTGGATTTAGTGGAAAGTGTACTGTGAAATTACTATTTTTACATGAAATCCACATTTTAATGTAAGATATGGCGATAGGTAAGATTATACGAGAACGGCGGAAGCAATTACACGTGACTCAGGAATACCTGGCTGAAATGGCCGATATTCACATTAATACCCTTTACAAGTTAGAGAATGATAAAGGTAATCCTACCTTGGAAGTATTACATAAAATCGGAGAGGTTTTGGGCTTAGAGCTAACCTATCAGGTGAAATCCATGGAGGCTGATAGATGAGAAAAGCGGAGGTTTATTTCAAAAATGAATTGGCCGGCGAATTAAAGCAACTGGATGATGGAAGTTTCATTTTTCATTATACTACCCAATGGCTGGAAGATTCCAATAAACGCCCCATCAGCCTGACACTTCCGAAGCGGATTGATCCCTATCAATCTCCCTATTTATTTGCGTTTTTTTTTAACATGCTACCAGAGGGTGCTAATAAAGAGGTGGTCTGTTTTCACAAACGGATTGATAAGGATGATCATTTCGGAATATTATTGGCGACTGCAAAATATGACACCATAGGAGCAGTAACTATTAAAGCGATCAAAGCATGAGTTTACCAGAAATAACCCACTGCCCGGGCACCTTAGCACCAGGTCATACAACCTATAGCTCCACATGTTTGAGACGTTTATTTAATGGACGCTTAGTCAGCCATATTCTACCATACCACTCACCAGCTACAGGCATAACAAATGAGGTGTCATTTGCCGGTAATCAACAAAACATGTCCATATCCGGCGTCCAGGAAAAATTTTCAGTTATTCTCGAAGGAAATAAATTACGTTTGGCCAATGAGGGCGAACATGGCACTTATATACTCAAACCCATCCCATCTGTTGCGCAAAAAACAGATCAAATGCCAGCCAACGAGCATTTAACCATGCAAATTGCCCGACAAATTTATAACATAGAAACGGCGGAAAACGCCATGATCTTTTTTGAAGATGGATCTCCCGCCTATATCACCAAACGTTTTGATGTTACCCAGGAAGGACCAAAATTGGCCATGGAGGATCTGGCAGCCTTAACCGGCCGGACACAACAGACTCATGGAGCCAATTATAAATACCAAGGTAATTACCTGGAGATGTTTGAAGCCTTGAAAAAGCATTTACCTGCCTACCGGGTGGAAGCTGTAAAACTGTTCAAGATTATCCTTTTAAATTACCTGTTTTCTAATGGTGATGCCCATTTTAAAAACTTTTCCATCCTGGAAACGCCGATGGGTGATTACCGGTTCAGTCCGGCTTATGATTTGGTCAACTCACGTATTCATGTGGAGGATCAAACATTTGCTCTCAGCGAAGGTCTCTTAACGGCCAGTTTAGCATTAGGTAACGTGGTACAGCAATTTCGCACACTGACAGAAAAAGCTGAAATACCTGCAAAGATCGTTGATAAGGAGTTTGAACGGTTCCTGAGACATTCAGATAAAGTGAAGATTTTAACAGAAGCATCTTTTCTGAATAACAAAACGAAGAGAAGCTATTTACAAGCCTACCAGACAAGGCTTGGTAAACTGAAACGTTCTATGTAGCCCTTGTGACGAGGGCACCGCTCGTAACTCCTCTCTTACTGTACGATCATTTTAAACCAATCCTGTTCAAAACAAATGCAGTATGTGACTGTGACCTTTAAGTGAGTGAATACCCTTTGTTTTGTTTTAATCCGTGAATTATTGTTGGAACAGTTCGGAAGCTATGCCTGTATAAGTGGCAAACTCATCTGTAGTGATGAACTCGTGATCCTCCTTCTAGCTGTTAATGGATCATCTTCAATAAACGTCGATATGCTTTGATTACGCAATTTGTTCAACCGATATAGAACGGCAACAAATACATGAATAGCTATTTCTATTTGAATAATGGGTCTCTGCCTGAAAAAACAGGTATTATTAATTACATTTTAACTTTTACTGGTACGAATTTCAAGATACCTTATTCACATTATAGTGCGGATTTAATGTTATTTATCGGTAAGAAACAAGATTTGTATAGCATTTTCATATTATAATTTTGATTTGTCGTTCATTTTGGACAATAGACAGATTTCTATATGTTTTGACATATAATTTCATTTTTTATCCTTACTTTATATGCATTTGCGTATAATTTGTACTATTTTTGAGTAATTATATCTTAAAAGCATATAATAGAAACGTTAGCTGAGTTTGTTAAGAAGCGGAGAAAGGAGGTCAACCTTACCCAGGAGGAATTTGCGGATCGTGCAGGTGTGGCGCTGACTGTTCTTCAAAAAATAGAACAGGGAAAAACCAATCTGAATATGGAAAAGGTGAACCTGGTGTTATCCATGTTCGGGCATACACTAGCCCCGGTAAATACTAAAGATGTGAAACCTGATCAACATACTAGCCATGCGTAAAGAAAAAGTCTACTATAATGATGTGCTGGCCGGGATACTCACTGAAACCGATGAGGGCCTTTTCTCATTTCAGTATGAAACAGATTATGTGGAAAACTATGCACATCAGTTTCTTACATTTTAGATACCGGTACGAAACGAACTTTATACTGACAATAGACTATTTCCCTTTTTTGAGGGATTAATTCCGGAAGGAATGGGGTTGAACGACAAACAAATTGCCGGTGTCTACAAAAAACTTCAGAAAAACCGAAAGAAGGTTGATCTGTTGGTAAAGCAATCATTTCAGAATAATGTTGCCCATTGCGGAATATGATACTATTGGAGAGATAACTATTAGAGAGATAAAACAGTAGGCTAGTTTTTATTCTCCACTACCCTATTAATCAAGTCAAATCAATACAATCGAATTTAAAATAAATGAGGTTAGGAGCTATAAATCAGAGGTAAGTAAGGTGTCTTTGTTAGGCTCTAATCCGTGAGGTATTGGTTGATCAGTTCGAAAGCGATGCAGGTGTAGATGGCAAATTCTTAAGTCGTTATAAACTGCTGATACTCTTTTTTTCCAAGTGTACACGGATTTTCTTCAATAAATATCAGCCTGACTTCTCTCTTTTCCAAGTGATCCATTGCACATCTTCATAATATACCCTCAATTTATATGTAGGCTAACAAAACAAGTGTTTAGAGCATAAAAATAGCAATCATTGCCAATCCCTTTTGTAGCCCCTACGGGACTATATCAAAACCTGTAAATACGCTATTTTTCAATACTTTAATAAATCAACTTTTTGACAGTTCACCGGAACGTCCATATTTTTTCCGATTTCATTTTTAGCTGTTTATAGTCCTTTGACAACTATTAAGATAGTACATGACACTAGCGGATGTCAACTAAAATGGGGTAAAATGTATGGGGATTAAAACATGGCAATAATACAGTCCAAAGGATTTGGTTTGGATCACATTTGGATCAGAAAAAGTGTAACAAATCAAAAACCTATTTATTAAATGTAGTTATTATAGATGAAGATTAGAAGAGACGAATTTCCTTGTTCAAACCGAAAACTTACATAAGAATCGCTTTAATATAGATCATTACTAGATTTTTTTTCATTAAGGATACTTGAATTATATATAAAAAGAGAGTAAATTGTGTAGTGTTACAATACACTATGAGGAATATAGTTCATACGCTATGAGAATGAATACAGTCCTTTACATCCCTCTTTAATCAAATTAAACTTAGACATTCAGATTAACCATATGAACAAATAGATATCATGAAAACAAAATGGGAAAATATAAAAATGAAAATAAGGAACTATCTTGCTAAGCTAAGGAAGCTATTTATAAAGCATTTGAGAAAGGACTTTTCAAAACAAGAAACGGAAATTGTAAGAAAAGAGAATAGAAATAAACAAAACACAGCTGTAAGATTTCCTAATGAGAGCAAACCGGTAAATAATAATTTTCATTTAAATTCTTCAGAAAAAGCATCACTTACATTTATTTCTAATACAAAACATTTTGCAAGCATTGATGATTTTGAGCATTTGCCTTTAACTTGGAGTGAAGAGTTGTGGTTAATCGATTGGATAAGTAAAAACTACAATTTTTACAATAATTACTCCGGTGATATTTTCTTAGAATATTGTTGGAATGCGCTTAGAAAGTTTCACAATAGAAAAAATGATGAAAAGCAAGTAAATACTATCAAAGAGTTAGCTATTGAGATTGCTGAAAAAGTTCGACTAAATGTGAATAACATTGATCTAGTAAAAAAAGAACACCTTACGGAATTCTACAGAAATAATATAAGCGTAAAAAATCTTGAAGCAAATAAGGCCATTTCAGCAGCCGACATTAATACTATCTTCATTACCGTTCGAATACCTGGGATAGTTCAACTAGATAGAATTAATGAGAATTTATATAAAGACTTAAAAACCTTTATGGATAGATGTAGTAACCTTGGAAACCTATACAAAGCTGTGAAACCAATACTTTCAGCCATACCAGAGAACCCGAATTTAGATTCAAAATACATTAAGGCAATATTAAACAAGCGAAAATCTTATTTATCAACCAATCTTCAACTAACTATCTAAACTTATTAACATGAGCAAATCCAATTTTATTTTTGGCATTGATGTTGGCACATCAACCACAGCAGCATCCTACTACAACACGAATCAAAAAATTCTTGCCTCTCAAAGTTTACATGGACAGACAATTTTCCCATCAATTGTTAAAGACAATGGAAAAGAGGTAATTAATTTTAAGATACATTTCTGGCATACCGATAACCCTAGTAAAGAAACTATTTCGTACATGGCAAATTGGTTACTTTGGTTAAGAGATGGTTTGAAAGATGTTTATAAAGATGGATTCAACGAACATATTTACTGCTTTACTTATCCTGCGCAAAGACAGGCCATATTATCAAAATATCAAAACATAATAAAAGATGTAGGTTTTCCTATTTCTAAAAATTCTGTTAGAGCACTAGTTGTTGAAGAACCTATTGCAGCAGCGCTAAGTTATTTAAAAGAATCACAGAATAAACCAGGTCTAGGAATTGTACTAGATATTGGTGCTGGAACAACTGATATTTCAATTATTGAGATTCAAGGCGAAAATCAAATACATATACATGATGCTAGTTCCATGGATATTGCAGGAAATGTATGTACTCAAAAAATGAAAGATTTGATAGTGGATAAAGGCTTGCACAATGATTTTGAGAAGCTAATTAAGACTAATCAACGAGCCATCGATGGAATAAAAGAAATGTTTTCGGATTATTATAGTGAGGAAGAAAATAGAGAAGAGGCATTTTCATTTAAATCCAATGGTATAAAATTTAAAAGTACTTTCGATCAATTTACAGAAAGTATGGTACCGATATGGGGTGATATTAATAAACTAATTAGTGAAAGACTTAAGATAAAAGGGATAGACGTAAGTGATTTAGATTTCATATATGGAGTAGGAGGAGGCGTTATGCATAATGGTTTATGGAATCTAGTGGAAAAAACCTATGGAGAAAAGGCATTCAGATCTAATGAGGCGCGTTACGCAGTTGCAAGAGGAGCTGCATTACATGCAGCAGCAGCTACTTCAAGTTATAGGGAATCGAAAGGTAGTAAAGAAGAGCAAAAAATAGAGGTATCTTATCAAATTGGCAAAGATGTAAAAGTAGCATTTCCAGATGACACTGAACAGCATCCAGTTACGATATTCAATAAGGAATCTCTTTTTAAGCTAGGACAAAGAGTCGATGGTAGTTTTCCGATATGCCTCCAAAGTAATATATTATTTCCTGAAGGAGATGCAATTATTGAGATTGAAGGCTTTGAGCCGATTACTATAGGAGAGATCGATATAAACTGGTATGGAGGTGATGAAAATGATAATCATGGTGGCGATATCAAATGGAGCTTTTTTCCTGATGAAGGAAGATTAACTGTTTCAGCTAAACTAGATAGAACTAAGATAAATACAGAGGGCTATACAATTATTGGCGAGGTTACCATTTCTGTTACTCCAAGTGGTAGCTATAAGTGTACTTTACCTGATATGAATTAAAAACCATCACATACCCCTAATATTTATCAATATTAAGGGTGGTAGCATGTTTAAATGATTTGAAATAGCGAGGGGTTCGCCCTCGCTGTATATTTTATAATTGACCATCTCCCATTTTTAAACCTCATTCGAAAGCAAAGCTTAGTTGTTGCTGGCATAGGGGAAATTCAGGC
>JAEINY010000226.1 GCA_016342595.1 Marinilabiliaceae bacterium | reverse complement strand
ATTGATTAGAAAATCAACAAAACATTGACACGCATGATCGATCCCATCATTTTTGACTTTCTGACACGACTGAAAGAAAACAACAACCGGGAATGGTTTACCGAACATAAACCAGAATTTATCGGGGCTAAAGAAGCCTTTGAAAAAAATGTAACCCACTTTATCAACATTGTGAAGGAGATTGATCCTTCCGTGGGAGATCAGGTGGCTAAAGACTGCATTTTCCGCATTTACCGTGATACACGCTTTGCAAAAGATAAGACACCTTATAAAACAAACATGGGTGCTTTCGTATCGAAAGGAGGACGTAAAAGTCCGCTGGCTGGCTATTACCTGCATCTGGAACCCTATGCGTCCATGATTGCAGGTGGTATCTACTGTCCACAATCAGATGTATTAAAAGCGGTAAGAAAAGAAATTTATCATTTCCCGGAAGAGTTCAAACAAATTCTTTTTAACAGTGAATTCAAAAAAGTCTTTCCGCAGATGTATGAGGATAAATTAAAAATGGCTCCCAAAGGTTTCCCAAAAGATTTTGAGGATATTGAATTACTGAAATACAAATCCTACACTGTATTACATTCGCCTACCGATGCTGAACTAACTGGCAAAAATGCTGAATCACACATCAAACGCGTTGTGAAAGTACTGGAGCCATTTAATTCATTCATTAACCGCGGCATTACAGAAGAGGAGGAAGAAATACAACTGTAAAAATGGTCAGGTGAGAAAGCTCATTTGGATTTTGCACCTCATTCCTTATCTTCAAAACAAAAAAGCATGAAGTTATATATTGACCCAACAGGAGGCATGGCCGGTGATATGTTTGCGGCTGCCCTCATCTCTGCGGGAGCAGATAAAACCCAAATGATTGCTGCCATGTTACAGGCGGCTGAAAAATTAGGCCCAGCTTCCATAAGCGATTCGCTCACTCACGATGGGGCCATGCGGTTGCACATGAAAGTGGATCACAAACACGGTCACTTATCGGGACACGAGGCCTGGCATCTCCTGGATGATCTCTTTAACGACTTAAACATGACAGAACCCTATCGTTCATTTGGCTTTAAGGCTTTGGAAATTTTAGTGAATGCGGAAATAAAAGCACATAAGGAGAATACCTTTTTAACGGATCACATTCCTGCTCATAATCATGCTCACGATCATCAATCGGAAGGGCATTCGCATACACATCACAAAGAGGAAGCTTTTTTACATGAAGCTCAAGATATATTAATTGATATCACAGGCGCAGCAATGGGGTTACAATTATTAAATGCACCTGTTAAGGCACATTTACTTGCCCAGGTGAGTTTAGGCGGCGGGCACATTACTTTTTCGCATGGTCATTTGCCCGTTCCTGCGCCTGCCACCAAAAATATTTTCGAGACATTTCAGCTACCAGGAGTGGCAGGGCCTGTAGAAACTGAATTGTGCACCCCCACGGGTTCTGCTATTTTGGCAGCATTAGAAGCAACCATATGGGAAACTGAAAAAAATGCGATTCTAAAAGAGGGCATTTCCAGAGGCGGAAAAGATTTACCCATTCCCCCACTCAAAATTATGTTATCAGAAGAGTAATCCATAAATTACAAATTATCATAAATGAAAAACGGCAACCTCTCATCGAAGTTGCCGTTTCTATTTCTTAATCTGTATTAATTAAATATAGACGTTACCGATTTTAATCAGCTTAGGAATATTTAAAAGCTTAATCTTACGGCCATTTAGTTCAATCAGCTTATCGGACTTAAATTCAGACAATAAACGAATCACTGATTCTGTTGCCGTACCTACCATGTTGGCTAGTTCTTCGCGCGTCAGCGAGATCTGTAAGGTACTATCCTCATCCAAATCAAATGTATCCATCAGAAGTAATAACACTTCCGCCAACCGTTCTCGTACGGTTTTCTGCGCAATGTCAGTTAAAAACTTGTTGGACTCTCCGAGTTCTCTACAAGTCAACTTCATAAGGGACATGGCAAATTCCGGATTGACCTTAATCAAATGTGTTAAAATCTCACCCGGCAAATAACACAAGACGGCATCATTCACCACCTTGGCTGTTGTGCAAGCAAGTTCATCACTAATGGTTGATCTAAAACCAATAAGGTCTCCATCCTTAGCAAATCGTATGATCTGCTCTTTACCATCAAAACCAGTTTTGTATATCTTCAAAATCCCCTTTATCACAATATAAGTACCGTTAATGCGACTGCCTTCATGATAGAGAATGTTACCTCGCTTATGCAAGGTGCAGCTCATGGATTGATTCAAAGATTCCAACTCCTCTTCCGATAAACCTTTAAAGATACCGTAGGTGAGAAGATTAATTTCATCACCAAAAGGAACGCTTTGGATATTTTTCATAACTTGAACTACTACTAAAAGGATTAAAACGTGACAAATGTCATTATATGGAAACAAAGATATAAAAACAGTTTATATTAGCATTATGATTATATTATCTAAATAGATTGATACATGAAAACATCAGTAAACCTCAAATGGACGGGAAATATGTCCTGGGAAACAGAATTGTTCGGTCACAAGTTAATATTGGATGCCGGAAAAGAGAATGGCGGTGACGATACAGGCCCCCGTCCAAAGGTATTAATGCTAACCGCGCTGGCTGGATGCACCGGCATGGACGTGGTCTCTATCTTGAAAAAGATGCGCGTGGAAATTGAAGATTTACAGGTAATTGTAGAGGGTGACATGACTGAAGAACATCCCAAATATTACGAACGTATGCACGTCATTTACCAGTTCAAAGGGAAAGATTTACCCATGGGAAAATTGGAAAAAGCCGTCAGTCTTTCAGAAGAAAAATATTGTGGCGTATCAGCATTGTATAAAAAAGTCATCCCGGTAACAACAGAAATTCGGGTTGTGGAATAACTGCTGGTATGTTTTTAAACATATATTAACAAGTCATTTTTTTACAAAAAACAAGCCCCGCATAATCATGCAGGGCTTTCGTATTTTAATACAGATACATTTCGTATTCCACCGTAAGCACCTGATAGTGTTTTAGTTTTAATGAGCCGACTTAAACTGCTCCAGGAATCGAACATCGTTCTCGAAAAACAATCGGATGTCTTTAATTTGGTACTTCAGCATGGTGATACGCTCAATCCCCATACCGAAAGCAAATCCGGTGTAGGCTTCGCTGTCAATGTTGTTACTTTTCAACACCGCCGGATCCACCATTCCACATCCTAAGATTTCTACCCAACCGGTGTACTTACACACATTACATCCCTTTCCGCCGCACAGTGTACAGGAAATATCCATCTCAGCGGAGGGTTCTGTAAATGGAAAATAAGAAGGACGCAATCTGATTTTGGTATCCTGACCAAACATCTCTTTAGAGAAATAAAGCAGTGTTTGCTTTAAATCGGCAAACGAGACATTCTTATCGATGAACAATCCTTCAACCTGGTGAAAGATACAATGGGCTCTGGCAGAGATGGCTTCATTACGAAACACACGCCCCGGAAAGATAGAACGAATAGGAGGTTGTTGTTTCTCCATCACGCGAACCTGTACCGAAGAGGTATGTGTTCTTAATAATACATCCGGATTAGTCGCAATGAAAAAGGTATCCTGCATGTCGCGAGCCGGGTGCTCTGGCGGGAAATTCAAGGCTTCAAACACGTGATGGTCATCTTCAATCTCTGGTCCTTCAGCAATGGTGAAGCCCAATCGTCCAAAAATATCGGCAATCTCATTTTTCACTACTGATAAAGGGTGACGACTTCCCAAAGGGGCTGACGTACCTGGCAAGGTTAAATCCAAACCTACCTGGCTTTGAGCAGAAGCTGCAAATTCCTCTTTTATCTGATTGATTTTATCCTGAGCTTTATTCTTGAGAATATTTAACTCTTTACCAACTTCACGTTTTTGTTCATTGGCAATGGTCTTAAACTCATCAAATAGTTGGGAAACCTGTCCTTTTTTACTCAAGTATTTAATCCTAAGCTGCTCCGCTTCTTCAGCTGATGCAGCCTTAAGTTCCTTAATTTCTTCAACGAGTTGATTGATTTTGTCTAACATGCTATCTCAATTTTCGTTCTGGTCGCGACCTGCAAATTTAATAAATCCATTGGGATAGACATGTTTTAAATTTACATTATTACTTGAGTCGTTTGAAAAAAAAAGACCGACACCACATAATTTTGTTGTAGTAAACAAAAAAGTTTGTTGAATTGTGTGATATTTTATCTTTTCTTCGAATAATGAGATAAACACAAAACGAAAATACGTGGATAAAGAGGAATTTATCAACATTCTAAACGATCATCGAAAGCTGATATATAAAGTATGTAACAGCTATTGTCAGGATACAGGTAACCGTCAGGATCTGGAACAGGAAATAGTACTTCAACTATGGCGATCCATAAAAAAGTTTGATGGCCGCGTCAAATTATCTACATGGATTTATAAAGTGGCTTTGAACACAGCCATCACTTTTCATCGGAATGAATGCAAACAAAAAAATAAGAAAAGCGGCTTGGATGCTTCCGTTATCGCACTTGCCGAACACCAGGAAGATTGTGAAGACGAAGATAAGATAGCTCTGCTTTATCAATTCATAGGACAACTGAACGAAATGGACAAAGCCTTGATGCTGCTCTACCTGGATAATACGAAACACAAAGAAATAGCAGATATTATTGGAATAACAGAAAGCAATGTGGCCACTAAAATTGCCAGAATAAAGAAGAAACTAAAGGAACAGTTTATTAACCACTAATACGAAAGACTATGGAATCAAATGATATTCAAGAATTATGGGCAAAATATAATGAAAAGCTCGATCAACATCTGAAATTTAATAGCAACTTGCTCCGAAAGATAAATCTTGATAAGTCCAAAAAAGAATTCAACAAGTCCTTTTCCTACGAAATAATTAATCTATCCATAGCTATTATCATTGTAATAATCACTGGCGGCAGGTCGTTTCAATACCTTGACAACATGCCAATATACTTATCCTTTATACTATCGGCGCTTTTAGGCATCACTTATTCGACCCTATCTATTATCAAAATTCAAAAATTTTCAAAGATTAATTTCTATTCAAATGCATCGATTATTAATTATCAAAAGCAACTAGCTGACCTACGCAAAACAGTTCTTAAGTATAAAAAAATTGAACTCTTTCTGATGCCTCTGCTACTAATTACATTATTACCTGTAGCATCTATGCTAGCTCATAATGTAAATATCTTTAATGATCTGACTCGGTTCATTACAACATATATCATCTGCTTAATTATCTGCTATCCGGCTGCACTGTGGCTATACAAGCAATTATATGAGAACAAACTTCAAAATATCATGACCTTTCTGGATGAGATTGCAGAATATGAAAAAAGCGAATCAGAGGAAGATTAAATTTAAATTACACTAGCAAACCCAATAGTTTCATGAATTGAGATGTGCATTTCGCAGCAGAGAAATGCACATTTTACAGATTAGATATCCATTTCAAAAGAACTGCTTCAGAACTGTGAGACTACTTTCTGAGTATCTCAATAGTCTTTATGCGAATTTCCTTCACCGGTCGATCCACAGCATAGGTTTCCACAGCTGCCATTCGATCTACGACATCCATACCTTTGGTCACCTGACCAAATACGGTATAATCATTATCCAGATAGGGGGCACCGCCAACAGTTTTGTAGATTTGACGTTGCTGCTGTGAGAATTTAATACCTTTTTCACTTTCCAAATCATCTAGCTCGGCATCACTAAAAATGCGACCTGAAACGATGTAAAACTGAGAACCATCGCTACGGTTGCGTTTATTGCGATCTTCCGGTAATTTGGAAGCAGCTATCATACCGCGCTTATGAAACAGCTGTGGGACAATATGCATGGGAAGTGTATAGCCAGGTCCTTTCCATCCCACCACATCATCCTTTTTTGCATATTTTGTATCTGAAGCACCTGTCTGTATTAAAAAATCCTTAATCACACGATGTACCAACAAGCTATCGTAAAACTGATCACTCACTAATTTGATGAAATTATCACGGTACTTTGGTGTTTCATCAAACACGGTCATTTCGATGTTACCCACATTGGTGATGATGCGAAACCCTTGCACTTTGGTATGTGAAATATAGACTTTGTTGGTTTTGGTCCGCAAATCATAAACAGATTTGTGCTTTTTTGACTTCTTAGCCAGTAATTTGCTAATCCATTGAGGCTGTAATACAGTCGTCTCCTTACCTCGCTGTTGAACGACACCTGCCACCCGATGAGCATTTGAAAACACGGGCTTACCCATCTTAAACGCATCTTTAGTGATCAAATAACTGATGGAGTCGGTGGTATGCGTGTCGACTACACTTCCATTTGCCACATATAGCTTCCGTTTAGTTCGGAAAAGCTGATACAAAGAGTCTGGTTTCAAGTCTGCTTCTTTTAGTTGAATGAAATTGGGATTCTTACGGGACACCTTCAGCAGTACCAGGTTTCGATCCAAGTCGTAAGCAACAAATCCATGTACCGATGAAAACTCTTCCGTACCCATGGGAGCGGCTTTAAGCTTGTAAGCCCCCTTCACCCAATCCAGATTAGTGATGACTAAATCGGGAGCAACGTAAAATCCATATCCATCTTTCAGTTGACGCGTGTAATAGTCAAAGGTCCGAAGACTCACAATGCCCTTGACATTATTTTGATAAGAACCGCTAAATGAAGATTGATTGCCGGATGATTGTGCTGATTTTTTTCCCTGTTTATCCTGACAACCCATGATTATCAATAGTAAGCCCAAACTAAGAAAAAGAAGGGAACGCCACATGGTACTATAGTTTTACGATTTCCACTTTGATGGTCACATCTTGCAGTGGTCGATTCTGTTTATCGGCTTTCATAGCCGCTATTTTATTCATGACAGACAATCCTTCCACCACTTCGGCAAAAACGGTATATTCACCATCCAACTCCGGTGTTCCGCCAATGGTTGTGTAGGCCTGTCGTTGCGCTTCGGAAAACTCTTTCTTGTCAGAAATACTGTAATGGAAGTTTATTTTTTCTTTAATCTCCCTCAACAAGGTATTAAAGGCCTTAGGATCTTCTTTTTTCAATCGTGCCAATTCTTCCTTATGCGGTAAATAGTATTGCTTTTTCAGCTGTATTTTAATGGGATTATTGGTGGCTTTTTCAATCAAATCCAGCTCTTCATTGGTATATCTCTTTCCTTTTACAATGTAAAATTGGGAGATGTCCGACATCTTGAAATGATTAACCGCTTCGGGTTGCCGCGGTGCACAAACGGCTCCTCTTTTATGAAAACACTGCTCGTTAAATTCAGAATCAATATTAATGGCCTTTCCATAGCCAATGGCTTTTCCCGCTGGTGCATTCCGGGAATCAGAAGACCCTCCTTGAATGACAAAATTATTCACCACCCGATAGAAAAGGGTGCCATCAAAATGCTTCTCCCCGACAAGTTCAAGAAAATGATCGCGGTGGTTGGGTGTCTCATTATACAGTTTGATTTTCATCGTCCCCACGTTGGTCACGATGTTCACATAAAATATCGGCTCCTGTGCCAATACATGCCAACCGATAATCAATAAAACCCAAAACACCCCAATCTTTCGCATAATCCTTTATTAAAAAAATGCAAATCACCTCCGGAAGCTTATGTCCAGAGGTGACTATATTTTCAAATTACTGACGAATTAATTAACCGTCACTTTTAATATCCTTACATCTTCCAATGGGCGATCATTCTGATCACATTTAACAGCTGCTATTTCATCAACTATTTCAAGACCTTCAACCACTTCCCCAAAAACAGTGTAGTTGCTATCCAAATGAGGAGCACCCCCAACGGTACGATAGACTTCTTTAACATTCTCCGGAATTTTAAAGTCTGGCAAGTTAGCTGCTTCGGCATCCACCTTCTCCATAATTTCTGTTTGAAGGGCCATCATCGCTTCCTGATTACCCGATTGCTGCAAAGAGCCCAGTGTATCCCGATAATTTTCCAGAAGTTTATAAAAAATACCTTGCTTACCCATGTCTTTTACCCGGGTTTCCACTTTAGCCAGATCTTCATCGCTGAACGTTTTACCCTGCACAATATAAAATTGTGAACCCGATGAGCGCCGTTCCGGATTGACATTATCACCGGTACGGGCTGCTGCCAGTGCACCTTTTTTGTGATATAAGGTTGGAAAATTAATCTCTGCCGGAATGGTATACTCAGGTCCCCCATTTCCCAGTTGCTGACCAGGTTCAGCATTCTTAGAATCCGGATCACCACCTTGTATCATAAATTCATTCATCACACGGTGAAAAAGTAAGGAATCGAGAAATCCCTCCTCTGCTAATTTCAAAAAGTTATCACGGTGTTCAGGTGTTTCATCATACAGTTTGATTTTGATATCACCTTTGGTGGTCTCAATAAGGACCAATTCTTTATCACCTGACATTTGGCAGCTCGCCACAAAGGCTAAAACTACAAGACTTAAAAATAGTTGCTTCATTTGTTCAAAGTTAATTATCTAGTTCTTTAGTATAAGATGAGTCGAATTCCACTTTATTAAAATATTCCAGAAGGCCCTTTTTCACCAATTGTGTTTGATCGGAAGGCATCATTAATTTCATTTCTTCGGATTTTTCGAAGATGGGCCAGCCATGCCCATCAACTCCGGTCTCTTTCACATAACCATGACCAGCTAATATACGGCACCGTGCCAGATTAATTAAATCCATCTTCTCATCACGACTATAACCTCTAAAGCCTTGCCCCAGCTCCTGGATACCCATAATAAAAAGGATAAATTCATAATTGGCAGTTACTTTAAACTGTTTACTCAACTTACTAACCAGCTCGTCCCAGGCTAATTCAAATTCTTGTCCCGTCATTTCCATAAGTTTCAAAAGTACCAAATCAAATAAGAAGACCCAAATTACTTAAGGGCCCTAACATTTCTTTTGGGAGAGAAACATTGAATAAAACAAAAAGTTTGAAGTATTAATTTGGGGGGAAACGAGAAATATTACTATTTTCGCTCATGAATACGGGCTGTTAGCTCAGTTGGTTTAGAGCATTACCTTGACAGGGTAGGGGTCACTGGTTCGAATCCAGTACAGCCCACAAAAAGGATGAGCACTACATGACTCGTCCTTTTTCTTTTACTTCTAACCATTTGGCCATGTATTATACTTATGTACTTTATGCGGAAAATTACCGCAAAATTTATATCGGACAAACAGCCAACTTAGAGCGCCGACTAAAAACGCATAATAGTAAGGAAAACAAAGGCTGGACTGCTCGCTATCAACCTTGGATCACAATTTATTCTGAACAATTTGAAACTCGTGCTGAGGCAATGAGAAGAGAGAAGGCATTGAAGTCTGCTAAAGGCAGAGCTTTTATCTGGGATCTGATTCATCAGGAAAAATAATCATAATTATAAACAGGGTAGTCCGCCAGCTGGCGGATGGTTCGAATCCAGTACAGCCCACAAAAAGGATGAGCACTATATGACTCGTCCTTTTTCTTTTACTTCTAACCATTTGGCCATGTATTATACTTATGTACTTTATGCGGAAAATTACCG
>JAEINY010000225.1 GCA_016342595.1 Marinilabiliaceae bacterium | reverse complement strand
AACTAATGAATTATTTACAGCCAGAGCTGTGCAACCACTATTTTATTCGTTTAATCTCATCATCATATACGCTACCTCCTGCGAAGAAAGGAAGAACTATAAAAAATGTTATCCCACTTTTAACTTCTCTGACAAACAAGTCTTTTTCTTTTGTAATTCCAAATGCATGTTTTTCATGCCATTTCTGATTAGTGAAAAAACAGTGATTTGACCAAACCATTTAAAGCATGTCAAAATACCCAATCCCAACCAAATAAAATATCCATTTTCAATAAAAATGTTTGTCAGCCTGGAGCACTCTGGATTTATTCCAATCCAACATGCAGCAAAATGTAAGAAAAAGCTCACATACAAGCCCTCCCTACGCCAATTAGATTAAGGAATACCAGCTTTTAACCTCCAAAGTTGAGCAAAACAAGCGGAAGGTTTGTTATTTTCATTCGAAGACCTCCCTATTTTTTAGATGAGCCTCGAAAAAATGGAGGTCGACCTGGCCTAAAGCCAGAAATAATTTAGCATCAAACGAATATTTCCTCACAAAAAGCCAGGCAATTCTTGCTTTTTACCAGAACTCTTTAAGAAATAAAGCCGCTCTTGAGTCCTAAAGGGAGGCAAACGGAACTTTGCTTCAAAGCTTACGACTTTTTTGCTCCATTAATAGCGCAAAAAGAGAGTCCATCGGGATAATTAACAGAACGCTCCATTATTTTGACGCTGCAAATCGACTTCAGTTTCGATTGATCCGCCCACCAGCCACACAAAGCTTCGCCAGAACATCCAACCAATATCTTAGAAATGAAATCCAAAATTGATAAAAAGAGCACTTACATATACTAGAAATATAAGTTAAAGCGTCTATATACTATAGGGTTCTTTTCAATCTTATTATCTTTGCATTCTTAATACCATTTAATCCGATCGTTAGTAGCGATTTATATTAGACAGTCAGTTTTATGATGGACGGTAAAACCCGGTTACTGGACTCAATTAATATTCCAGCCGACCTGAAAAAAGTCAGTGAAGAAGATTTACCTCAGGTGTGCCAGGAGTTAAGAGATTATATAATAGACGCACTTTCATGCAATCCCGGCCACTTTGGTGCAAGTCTGGGCGTAGTGGAATTGACTGTAGCCTTGCACTATGTATTCAATACACCGATAGATAAAATTATTTGGGACGTTGGTCATCAGGCCTATGGCCATAAAATACTAACCGGCCGACGGGATCGGTTCCATACCAACCGAAAATTCAAAGGCTTGAGTGGATTTCCTAATATTTTCGAAAGTGAATATGACGCTTTTAGCGTAGGACACTCTTCCACTTCTATTTCTGCCGCTTTAGGCATAGCTACTGCTGCCCAATTAAGTGGAGAGAAAGACAAACAAGTGGTTGCGGTTATTGGCGATGGCTCCATGACAGCAGGCATGGCATTTGAAGGGCTTAATAACATGTCGGCAGCCAATACCAATATGTTAGTGGTCTTGAATGATAACAACATGGCCATTGATCCCAATGTGGGTGGCTTGAGTGAATACCTGGTTGACATAGCCACTTCATATACTTATAATAAGTTTCGTCATGAAATTTATCGTGGGTTAGAAAAGCTTAAACTGACAGGTCCGCGCTCCAAGGAGTTTATCACAAAAGTCAACAACTCCTTAAAGACTTTGCTCACCAAGCAGACGAATATTTTTGAAGGCCTTAACATCAGATATTTCGGTCCTGTGGATGGGCACGACATCCATCATATGACAAAAGTATTGGCTGATTTAAAAAACATCACGGGCCCCAAAGTACTGCATGTTATTACTAAAAAAGGTAAAGGGTATAAATTCGCCGAAGAAAATCAAACCGCCTGGCATGCTGTTGGTGCCAGGTTTAATATCGCAACCGGAGAACGTATAGAAGCAATAGCCACTAATCCGAAACCACCGAAATTTCAAGATGTATTTGGACATACCATCGTTGAGTTAGCCGAGAAAAACGATGCCATCTTAGGTATCACTCCTGCTATGCCCAGCGGCTGTAGTCTCAATATTATGATGGGAAAAATGCCGGATCGGGCATTTGACGTGGGCATTGCCGAACAACATGCAGTTACTTTTTCGGCAGGATTAGCCATTGCAGGATATACACCCTTTTGTAATATCTACTCCTCATTTATGCAACGTGCCTATGATCAGGTAGTACATGATGTGGCACTGCAAAACCTGAATGTAGTATTTTGTCTGGATCGGGGTGGATTGGTTGGAGCCGATGGCGCTACCCACCATGGCGCCTATGACCTCTCCTTTTTCCGGTGTATACCCAACATGATCGTCAGCTCTCCCATGGATGAAGAAGAGTTGCGTAACCTGATGTACACGGCTCAATTGCCAAACCAGGGGCCATTCTCCATTCGTTACCCCAGGGGCAATGGATCAATTTTAGATTGGCGTCGCCCCATGAAGGAAATAAAAATAGGTACTGGTCGCAAACTTAAAGATGGAAGCGACATGGCCTTTTTAACCATCGGGCCGCTTGGCGTAAAAACAGCACTCGTCATAAACGATTTAGAATCTCTTGGCCATTCAGTCGCTCACTATGATATCCGATTTATTAAACCGCTGGATGAAGATCTGCTGCATGAGGTGTTTTCAAATCATAAAAAGGTTATTACCATCGAAGATGGCACCATCATTGGAGGTATGGGAAGTGCAGTGATTGAATTTATGGTTGACAATGGTTATCACTCAAAGGTAAAACGCCTGGGCATTCCTGATAAATTCATTGAACACGGTACACAAACCGAATTATATGGAGAGTGCGGATTCGACCGTGAAGGCATGCATGCAATAGCTTTACAACTACTCGAAGAAAAAGTAAGCATCGCATAATTTACTATTCAAAAAACAAACAATTAAATGGCGTTTTTCAACGCCATTTTTTGTATCCACACTCTAAAAATCGACACAAATAATTACAATTTGAAAGTAAAATTTAATCTCTGGTTAAGATTTCAAACATTCGTTAACACTTATTTGATCAAATTAAAAGTAAACGCGCCTCCGCTTTTATCTATAGCTGTGATCGGCCTCCCCTTCATTTCCAATTGAATCGATGAAAAAACAAGCCATTTCCATTCTCACCCCCTCATTTCAATACAAAATCATGAAATTTTAGCTCATTTTGCTAGAACACCCCCATAAAACACAGTTGGGAATTCACCTTTATTGTATTTTAACACAAATACCCCCTAAAATTAATACGTGATTTAATAAAAAGCATCTATCTTTGCATCGTCCCCCAATCAAAGAAGGGGGTACACAAAATTTATTAATAACTTTAAATGTATTAACATGAAAAAAGTAACATTACTAAAAAGAATTTTACCAGTGGCCTTTGCAGCCCTAGTTTCAATTTCCGCCTTTGGAAAAGGAAATGTTTTTATTCACTCTTATTTAAAAACAGATTATGCCATTGTCTCCGCACAGAATTCATTTTCGGAAGCCTTTAAGGTAACCATCGTCAATGCAGCTGGTGAAACATTGTATTCCAGTCCACGCATTAAATCATCCAATTCTTTTCAGAAGTTGTTTGACTTATCATCGGTAGATAACGGAGATTACAAAGTAATTCTATCGGGTAAAAACGCCAGAGTTGTGGAGTCATTCTCAATCGCTGATCACAAATTGGTGACAAAAGAAGATGAAAAACTAGTTGATGAAGAAAAAGCAAATACATTCTTTCGCACCTATGGTGATAAGCTTTACATCAGCCACTTGAATTTCCTAAACGATGAATTAGCTATCAAAATCAACGACGTCAAAGGAGATGAGGTGTACAACTCGGAATTGCCTTCAAAAAGTACCTATTCTGGTTTATTTGACATCTCGAAACTACCAGCAGGAGAATATCAGGTATGTTTAACCTCAGGTGAAAAAGTGTACAGTTATGACTTCAGAAAATAATCAGGAAGCTGACCATGCGGATCAGCAACGAAATCGAATATCCGGTGTATCAATGTTTTTTTGATGCACCGTTTTTTTATTTATCCCTCAATGCAATTTTACTGACATTTATTGTCTTCATCCTCTATCAGTTTTATCCCCTCCCTAAGGATTGTCAGCCCGCAATTATTATCTTTGTCAAATTGTAATTTTTTGGATTAATTCAATTATTATATCCAATTGTATTGAAAAACAGTTTGGCAATGAACTTTGTAGAAGAACTTAATTGGAGAGGCATGATCCATGACATCATGCCTGGTACTGAGGAACAACTTAAAAAAGAGATGACCTCTGCTTACGTAGGTATTGATCCTACTGCTGACTCATTGCACATTGGACACCTGGTAGGTGTCATGATGCTCAAACATTTTCAGGCCTGCGGTCACAAACCTTTTGTTTTGGTAGGTGGTGCTACCGGCATGATTGGTGATCCATCCGGAAAATCAGCAGAACGCAACTTACTGAGCGAAGAAGATCTGCGTCACAATCAAGAATGCCTGAAACAACAGCTTGCTCTATTCCTGGATTTTGACTCTGCTCTGGATAACAGCGCTGAGTTGGTGAATAACTATGATTGGATGAAGGAATTTTCATTCCTGGAATTTATCCGTGACATAGGTAAACACATCACGGTTAACTACATGATGTCAAAAGATTCAGTAAAAAAACGCTTAGGTGCAGAATCACGTGAAGGCATGTCGTTTACTGAATTCACTTACCAGCTGGTCCAAGGGTTTGACTTTCTGCATTTATATCGCCATAATAACTGCAAATTGCAAATGGGAGGTTCAGATCAGTGGGGAAACATCACTACCGGAACTGAATTGATTCGTCGTAAAGAAAGAGGTGAAGCTTTTGCCATGACCTGTCCGTTGATCACCAAAGCTGATGGTGGTAAATTTGGAAAGACTGAATCCGGAAATGTTTGGCTTGATCCTGAAAAAACAAGCCCCTACCAGTTCTTTCAGTTTTGGATGAATACATCTGATGCCGATGCAGAGAAGTATATTAAAATATTTACCATGCTTAATCAAAACGAAATTGAGGCATTGGTAAAAGAACAAAATGAAGCCGCCCACTTACGTCCATTACAGAAACGTTTAGCCGAAGAGGTAACTGTAATGGTTCATGGCCGTGATGCATTTGATGCGGCCGTAGAAGCTTCGCAAATATTATTTGGAAAAGGGACCACTGAAACACTGAAGAAAATTGATGAACGTACACTGTTATCGGTTTTTGAAGGCGTACCTCAATATAAGGTAGCCAAAAGTGACATTGAGGCTGGCATTAATGTGGTTGATCTGTTAGCTGAAAAAGCTTCTGTCTTTCCTTCAAAAGGCGAGTTACGTCGTACGATAAAAGGTGGTGGTTTAAGTATTAACAAAGGGAAAATTACGGATGCTGAAACTACAGTTGAAGCTTCGGCCCTACTCAACGATCGCTACATTTTAGTTCAAAAAGGAAAGAAAAACTATTTCTTAATCATTGCTGAATAACCGATAGTATCATATAAAAAGAAAGGGAAGTTCATCAGAGCTTCCCTTTTGTTATTATTTTACTGGATTGGTTATTTAAATTCAATGCCAATCAGCGAAATATCATCAAATACGGACCCTTTTTCAAGCAGGTGATCAATAACTTTTTGAAGATCCTTAAAGTTGGAGTCAATGGATTCACCATTTGACATGATCTGCTCAACCTCAGCTGATCCCGACTCTACCTGATCACCATCATCCAATTCTACCAAGCCATCAGTAAAAGCTAATATTTTTGAACCCTTAGGCACTGTAATAGTACCAACCTCAATAGAAGGTACAATATCGAGCATCCCCAGTCCGATACACCCCTTTTCAAGATGCACTAAATGCTTTTTACGATTATCGAATACCAATGGCGGCAAATGACCGGCATTCACATAGGTAAGCTTTCGGGTCAACAAGTTATACCGGCCAATAAACAGCGTAATAAACTTTTCATTATTAGCACTTTCGTTCACGCGTGCATTTAACTGATGTATCAGGTTTTTCAAGTTAATGCCCGATGAAAACAGCGAACGCATGACGGCCTGAAAGTTAGACATTAACATTGCCGCAGCGATTCCTTTCCCCGAAACATCGGCCATGCAAAATCCAATGTTATACCGTGATAATCGAAAAATATCATAATAATCACCACCAACCCCCATGTGTGGATGATAAAACGACCGCACCTCCAATTTTGGCGTTTGTGGCAATTGCTCATCACTGGGCACCAGTTGCTGCTGAATTCGTGAAGCCAGCTCCATCTCTTTTTTCATCACCTCTTGTTCCAGTAATGCCTGTTGCATGCGCTTATTCTCAATAAACACAATGATTAGATTAGAGATGATTTGAATTAACTTCAGGTGCTTGATGGTGGGACTAATACCTTGCTGCTCCTCTTCAATATCACCAATTAACACATATCCAATAGCATGAAATCGATGAAACAAGGGAATTACGGCATCAAATCCTTTTAAATTAGGCGGATGGGAAATCGTGATGTTTTCGATGGTGTGATACTGCAGCAAATCTTTCTCAACACTAATCATACCAGCTTCTTCAGGCGTCACACCAGAAATCAATAGATTCTTCCATTGATTATCAGAGAGGGTGAAAACCAATACTTTACCAACCTCTAACTCCTCACGCAGTAAAATTTCGAACTCCGATAATAAATCGTCAATTGTATGGTCTTCGTTGATGGTTTGGGCAATATCCAGAAGGATGTTTAATCGATCTTTATATAACCTTAAACGCTTTTTCTTAAGATGAGTAACCATACAACGTGTAATAATTAATTAACTAAGATATTAAAAAAATGATAGCTAATCTGTTTTTTTTATGATATCTATAAATTAAAAAAAATAACCCCGACATACTATAAACAACAAAGCCAGATATATGACCTCTATCATTTAAATGACGGGGATTTTCAGATAATCGTATGAATAATTATTTCACACGTTCCACATAGGATTTATCACGTGTATCTACTTTAATTTTATCACCTGTATTAACAAACAATGGTACCATAATGGTGGCTCCTGTTTCAACTTTTGCTTGTTTCAAAGAGTTGGTTGAAGAAGTATCACCACGTACACCGGGCTCTGTATAAGTAACCTCAAACGTAATATGGGTCGGCAAATTCACCATCAATGGAGTTTCTGTATCTGCATGGTATACTACTTCCACTTGCATACCTTCTTTCAATAACTCGGGATTATCAATAATCTCCTTGCTAATAGGTACCTGATCAAATGTTTCAGCATTCATGAAATGGTAGCCCATATCATCGTTATACAGAAATTGATGCGGACGACGCTCCACTCGGGCCTCGTTTACTTTAACACCGGCATTAAACGTATTCTCAATCACTTTTCCTGTAGAAACATTTTTTAGCTTGGTTCTTACAAAAGCAGCTCCTTTACCGGGCTTCACATGTTGGAACTGAACAATAAAGAATAATTGTCCATTGTACTCAATGCACATCCCGTTCCTGAAATCAGCTGTAGTTGCCATAATATTGAAATTCTGTTTATTATTATTTTCTAAAGCGCTGCAAAAATAATGTAATTGCTATAAAAATGAACTATAAAGCTCCACTGATTTGTTATATTTATTAAATCACACATATATCATATCTCCAAATAGTTAATGCCTCACACTGCTAAACGAATTTTTCAATCCTCTAAACGTTTCTAAATCGCAGGTGAAGGAGCCCACAGCCAAATTAAATTTGATACGAATCGGAATCCGGTTATCATCTTTACTGATCCACAACTGCATATCATTTTCTGTTTTAAAGGCTCTTCCAACTTCAGTAATGGGAGAAAACTTATAACACTCAATCTTACCAAAATTGGTTTTAATGACTTCTGTACCCCGGTATCGGATACGCAACGGAAACAACTCATCCGAAAAGTAGGTCATAAATTCAATCATCTCTCCCTCGACCAAGTCTTCATTGAATTTATGATTTCGCGCATAAAAAAAAGCAGATAAAATATCGAGAATTCCATCGGGTACTTGATGAATTCCGGATTTCTTACTTTCAACCCACGACGAATCCCGGTCATAAAGTACTTCATTAAAATACCGATAACGGCCTTCCCGAATACTTCTTACAGCTTTCACAGGCAAACTGGTCTCCGGGTCAATAAAACTTTCATAGCGATCGCGTATTTTATACAATACATCTGCCACACCGACTGTCTCACCTCGTGCCACAACATGTTGAACGGTTTGATTATTTAACAAGGTATCTTTCACCGTGAGGTAACACATACCACCGGTAATAATGCCGTAACTTAAGGTAAACGCCAGCTCTTCACCATGATGATAAGACGAATGATCGGTTAACGGATATCGGGGGATTTCCTTTCCCTGGAGTGAAAACAGGAAGGTCATCAAAGAAATCATACATAATGCCATCTGTTTCATAATTTAATAGTTTAGTACGGAATCATTCTGTTGATTCTACATATCTATGACAATTAAACACGAAACAGCACTTATCTGTTCTGACTACAACACCTTTTTTTTCGGCGTTGTGGCTACAAAGTCTTTCAGATAGAATGGTTCAAAGTAAGCAACATCCTCAAACCTGTCATTGCGGTACTTTTCCCACGCTGGTTGAGCCAGATTTTTAGCCAACGGATGACAATTATCCAGGAAGATCGCATTTTTATGGTGAATCACTTCTTTGCACTTGTCAGCTCCATTCCCAAAAAATACAACTGGTTGCTTATCCAATACCTTAACAAAGGTCGTTTCATCCACAATTTTTGCAGAAACGGCTTCTACCATTTCCATCTTGTCATTAAATAGAGCAGTATAAACCTCCATTCGACGTGCATCCATTAAGGGACAATAGAGTGCTGATGGTGATTGGTCCTCATCATGTTTTGTAGCGATAGGATATGTGAGAGCTACCATGGAATCTATGGCGATCAGTGGCTTTTCTATGGCATAACAAATTCCTTTGGCTGTTGAAACACCAATGCGCAGACCGGTATAAGATCCCGGACCACTACATACAGCCACTGCATCAATATCCTGAAGTGTTGGCAAGTTTTCTTTTTCAAACAGCTTTTCTATTAAAACAGTCAGATTCGTTGCGTGTGAATTAACCTGGAATAACTCTTCCGATGCAACCACTTCCCCATTTTCACAATACGCCACCGAACATACCGATGTAGACGTTTCAATACATAAAATCTTACCCATGCCTTTTATTTAATGCCACAAAAATAACAATTTCCAGATTCTTTCATGCCTTCTTCTAATGAGTTGAACGGCTTAACCCCAAATACCACCATGAAAACATCGGAAAAGCCTACATAAAAAAGACACCCGCAAGAAAAAAATCTCACGGATGTCTACATATAATACACCAATCAAAGCTTGCAATAACTATAATTGAATCGGAACTCCCCGATAAAAATCAAGAATCTTAGTTCGTAATACATATTCGTATTTGGCTTGTAACAAGTCGGATTGAGCCCGGGTAAAATCTGTTTTAGCTACGTTGTAATCGACTGAATTAACAAGGCCCACATTAAATTTCTTCTCGGTATAACGGAAAGACTCCTTGTATGAATCAACGGCCTCTTCACTGGCCAGGTATTT
>JAEINY010000224.1 GCA_016342595.1 Marinilabiliaceae bacterium | reverse complement strand
ATGTGTAAATAAAAAAAGGAACGCTTGTAAAAACGTTCCTTCATATGACAATGTTAGTGCAATTTTGTTTTAAGGGAAAAGTACACCATCGTAATCATTCACATTAGCCCTTGGTACTGAGGCGTTATATTCATCGTTAATCGCATCAATAAAAGCATTGGCAATGATTGCTGAACCTTTGCCGTTTGCATGTATTCCATCCAGGGAAAATGCTCCTCCGGTCACGAATTTAGAACTAAATAACTGACCATCTACAACTATTCCTGTATCCGTCAACTCCTTCATAACTTTATGAAGATCAACGAAGGCAATCTCAAAATCCGAGGAATGACACAGGTCATAAATCACTTTATTATACTTTTCTGTAGCGTCATTAATCGCCTTTACTTCTTCTAAATCCAATACATATCTGGCTGGCAAGGGTTTATCAATCGATTGTCCATAATCGGCTTCCAATAAAGGACTGGCTCCTAATAAGATTTTTTCTCCTTCTATTAATTGACGTACCTCACCTGGTGCAGATTCGTCTTTAATAATTAAAGGCAAATGACCATTTGACAAGATATGATTAAAATAAGGTATATCATTAATGCTAGGAATATTTGCTACAGCACCTTTTCTACCATTGGCAAATAATTGCGAAACGAGACCATTTATGTATGCTGTAAACATAACCGGATCAGTTATTTGATCAGCCTCCCCCCCTTCGAGAGCATAGGTGAGCACATCATTACCACCAATCCATAAGGAAATAAAAGTAGGATCCGTTACCAAAACATCAGCTAAAACAGTTGTCGTTGAACTACTGGCAAACCTGGCATAAAATGGGTTTAATGTGGCATACCCTGGTGCCAACAAATGAGATGATTTTGCTCCCGGAATACCAAAATTTTGAAATGGCTTATCTGCATTATACAAGCGATCTGCAAAGATGGCCATGTTCCCTGGTCCAGGTACAGGTGCTAATCCATTCTCGCCAACTTTTAGCTCATAATAGCCGCTTTTAGATCCATCGGGCAGTGTAGTTGATCCCACACTTCCTTCTTTTACTTCAGGTTGATGAAACCCATTCCCGCCAACATGAGCCAATTGCGTTGCCAAGATACAGCTAAATCCACTTTCCTGGCCTCGTTTTCCTAAAGCACCATCGGTATAACCAGCCGTATAGGAATCCCCAACTGCTACATAGTTTGAAAAATCAGCGGTCCCTCTAGAAGGTGTAAAACTATCTACACTGGGTTCGCAAGCCCCTAATAGAGCAGCGGACCCGATCAATATATATTTTGTGATATTCTTCATGATTATCTATTTAATTGTTCACGCGGATAACGCAGATTAACAGGAAAAAGCATCAACTATTCCCATATGCATCATCACCGTTCTTCATTTATTCAACTAATTAGAATATGTACGTTAAACCGATACCTGGTAAGATGGCATTGGAATAGTAAGTTCCGTAAAAATTTGAATCCGCATATCCATCTTCTCGTTTCTCCCCATGAATATAGAGCAAAGAAGCATCGAATGATAATTTCTCTATGATATTCCAGGATAAACCGGCAGATAAACCAACTTTATTGGTACCCGGTGTTTCAGGTGTCAAATAATTCTCTGGAATTGGTGTAGGATCATAGTAAGCACCTGCTCTGAATTGCCATTTCGGTGATAAAGTAAACTCGGTACCTAAACGAACAATTAATGTATTATCGTAATTACGGGCATTTTCGGAATCCAGTGATTCTGAATTCTTCTCAAAATAAAAATCCAATGATTCATATGCTGACCAGCCTACATATTGCAAATCAGCAGCTACCAACCATTTTTCATTCAGCTGATATCCTAATCCAAAAGTTATATTGGTTGGCATTGGCATCTCTGCATCAAATGTATTTCCTTCCGGAAATGTGGCCTCACTTTTTAATGCGTCCGGTACATCAAAATTCGCTTCACCAGCTTCAATTTTCATCACTATCTTAGACCGATAGTCCAAGCCAACTGTGAATTTATCAGTAGGACGATAAGTTATCCCAGCATGATACCCATAGGACCAGGTGTCACCAGTCAGATTCACACTTCCTTCCATAACGGTATTCTGCATTGGAATCCCTTTATTCAGATCCACAGATCCGTAAGTAGCTACAAAACCAGCACCAACACTCAATTTTTCATTGAATTGATATGATAGAGTGGGCTGAATAAAAATCGCTTTCAACGCAATATCCTGAATCAAATAACGACCATCCCAGTCACTACCCCAACTCAAGGAGTTACCATAAGGAGAAGTAACAGATAGCCCTACCACCATTTTCTCATTGACTCTGCTGGCACCATAGAAATAAAATGGGGTTCCCATGGGATTATCCGAGGTCGTCTCATATATTGAAGGCATTGCCTTTTGAAAGGTATTATTGGAGAATGCTCCACTCATCCCAGCTGAAAACTCGTATTTGCTCTTTAAAAATCCTAAGGCACCCGGATTAAAATGCATACTCGATGCACCCAATAATAGTCCCGTTCCTGTATGTCCCATCCCTGTTTGACGCTGACTTTGCATGTTCACCTGATACCCTTCGGCCATCAGGGATAAACCACTCAAAACCAAGGCGCATAGGACTAAAACTTTCTTCATAAAAGATAACTTTATATTTATATGAATTATTATTTGGTCGGCAAGATAGAACTTTTTTTTAGGAGTCTAAGCATTCAAGCTTTTGACTATCAGTCTATTCGAATTTTTAGGTTTATTATTCGACAATTTAGTAATCTAACGGTACACAGGTGGAGTTACTAATTAGTAAACTTTATTTTATGTTTAAATCACAAAAAATCAGAGTCATTATTGCTAATTTTAGTTTAAAGAATTAATATTACTACATCATTCATCCAATTAATTACTAGCTCATGCTTACAGAAAAAGATTTTCTTCAAATTGAAAAAAAGAAAAGTTCTATAGATAAAGTCAAAAATCAACTTCAGGATTTTGAGAACGGATTTCCGTATGCTGATATTATTCAACCGGCAACGCCTCATCAAGGAATTATTACCATTGATGAGGAAAACCAGGCAAAATATGTAACCAAATATGAAAATAGAATTCAAAAGGGTTTGAACGTGGCAAAGTTTGTCCCGGCCTCGGGGGCAGCGACCCGCATGTTTAAATCCTTGTTTGAATACTTGCATGCTACAACAGAGCAACAGGTGAAATGGGTAACAGATCAGCCCTATTCCACATTTTTGGCCCATTTGGAATTTTTTGCTTTTTATGAGGATCTAAAAAGTGTGATTCCCGATTTTGAACATCTAAAAGAAAGCTTATCACAATCGGAATTCCTGAAGATTATCCTGGAAGCCTTATTAGATGCTAAAGGTTTAGATTATGGAGCATTACCCAAAGGATTATTAAAGTTTCATCAATATGATACGGAAAGTTCGACACCTTTGGAAGAACATCTGCGCGAAGCAGTGGGTTATGCGGTTGACGCCTCGCATAAAGCAGCCATTCATTTTACTGTAAGCCCCGAACATCATGAGCGCTTCCTGAATCGGGTGGCCCAAGTAAAACCGACCTTTGAAAAAAAGCACAACATTCAACTTGATATTAGTTTCTCATACCAGAAATCATCAACCGATACCATTGCTGTTAATCCGGATAACACACCCTTTCGTACTGCTACAGGCGAACTATTATTCCGTCCCGGAGGACATGGTGCATTAATAGAAAACCTCAATGACCTGAATCACGAATTGGTATTCATTAAAAACATCGATAATGTAGTACCTGCCTATTTACAGCCCGACACCATTCAGTACAAAAAAGTATTGGCTGGTGTATTACTCGAAAAAAGAGATCACATTGTTGACATTTTGTCTGGTTTGGATAAAGATCAGGCAGACGCCACGCAGAAGGGTTTTGAATTCATCAACCGTGAACTGAGAGTTGATATCCCACAAGCTGTTTTAGATGCAGAACCTGACAAACAAAAACAATACATCGTTAATCACCTGAATCGTCCCATTCGCATCTGTGGCATGGTGAAAAACCAAGGTGAACCAGGAGGCGGACCGTTCTGGGTGAAGCAATCAAATGGGGATATTACCCTTCAGATTGTGGAAGGTGCTCAAATTGATCCGGAAAATGTAGATAAGCAAAATATTTTATCACAATGCACTCATTTTAATCCGGTTGATTTAATTTGTTACTTATACGACTATAGGGGTAATAAATTCGACCTAACCCCATTCGTAGATAAATCTACCGGTTTTATCTCTGAAAAAACTCAAAATGGAAAACCGCTCAAAGCACTGGAGTTACCTGGTCTCTGGAATGGCGCTATGGCTAATTGGCTCACTTTTTTTGTGGAAGTTCCAATTACCACTTTTAATCCAGTAAAGACTGTTATGGACCTGCTTCGTCCCCAACATCAGCAACAACGGAATGCAACAGATACTCATCACAAGTAGGTAATTTTTCGATACAGAGTTGAGGGGAGGTTTGTAACAGTCTCTCCTCTATCTGTCAAATTGACAGCAAAAGAACTAGTAGCTCGTTCATAAATTGATATTTATAATTGAATCATGTATACCTCGGTTAAGCGAAACAACCTTTGTGGCCCATTAGTTATCGGGCCAGGTTGTTTTGTATGGAAAAGTTACACAGAGTCCTCAAGCCTGGACATGCTAACAAAAGAAGAGATAACTTGGGTAAAGTAAACAGAGATCTGAGTAAAGACCGGTGCGGATCTTTGACGATTTTTCAGTCCCTCACACAATAGTCGAGTGGAGGCCACACAAAGATTCACAGAGTTTTTTTAAAGCTCTGAAAGAGCGACATAGTAATAGCATAGGGTGCAGCGAAGCAGAGCTCTATGATAACATGGTGGCCCGTAAAAACCGGCGCAACCAATGAGATGATAACCGCAATCGGCTCCATGCGCCGGAATATGCAAAACTTCTTTAACCTATTCTTTTACTCAGAAAACATCAGGTTGAATATTAAAAAAAGTGCACAGAAGATTTACAAAAACAATACACTTTTCATTAAACAAACAGAAAAAGCCTTTTTTAATAAATCGAAGAGACGCGAAAACGCAAAGATTCTCAGAGGGAATCAGCTTGATTAAGTAATGGTTACAAAAGAGTTATATAGTATCTCGCTGAGCCAAAAAGCATAAGGTAGTTCACAGAGGGGTATAATACCATCAATATAGCCAAATATAAGATATCCTCTCGGAGTTCCTCTGTGTTTTCTTCGTACAGCTTTGTGTACCTACTATTTTTTGAACGCAATACTATTAAAACAAAACCCGGTTCGTAACAACGAACCGGGTTAAACTATATCATTATTCTTAATCTCTATTGGTAAATCTCCTTTTTGGCAGATTTCAAGGTATTAATGATTAACGATGTAATGGTCATTGGTCCTACACCTCCAGGAACAGGTGTGATAAAGGAACACTTGGGTGCCACTTCGTCGAATAATACATCTCCTTTTAAGCGCCATCCGGATTTAGTATCGGTAGCTGGTACACGTGTGGTACCTACATCAATCACCACAGCTCCTTCTTTCACCATATCACCTTTGACAAAACCAGGCGAGCCAATGGCAGCAATAATAATATCGGCCTGCAGACAAATCTCTTTCAAATTAGCAGTACGACTATGACAAACCGTTACCGTGGCATCACCGGGATTTCCTTTTTGCGATAACAAAACACTCATCGGACGCCCCACAATATTACTGCGGCCAATCACCACGCAATGCTTTCCTTTGGTATCAATCTGGTAACGTTTTAACAACTCCATAATTCCTTGGGGAGTAGCCGAAATAAAAGCAGGCATCCCAATGGTCATTCGCCCTACATTCACGGGATGAAATCCATCCACATCTTTACGGGGATCAATAGTTTCATTCACCTTATCCTCCGAAATATGTTTTGGTAATGGCAATTGCACAATGAAACCGTCAACATCAGCATCATTATTCATCTCCTTCACTTTATTGATCAATTCTTCTTCCGTTACATCATCTTCGAAACGGATCAGGCTGGATTTGAATCCTACTTCTTCACAAGCACGGATTTTACCTGCTACATAAGACTCACTGCCACCATCATGACCAACTAAGATAGCTGCCAGATGAGGAATTTTAGCACCTGCTTCTTTTAATTTGGCTACTTCTGCAGCGATTTCCATTCTTACTTCTTTCGAAGTCTGTTTTCCATCGATTAATTGCATGTCCTCAATTTTTCAGGGTTATATCATAGCAAAAAGAGAAGCAGGTAAGGGCTTCTCTTTTCAAAATATTTTCTATTAACGTTTGCCCATCGGCATATTACCCATCATCTTACTCATGTTATTGCCAGTGGTCATCATCTTCATCACTTTGCGGGTATCGTCAAACTGTTTGATCAGTCGGTTCACATCCTGAATAGTAGTACCACTCCCCGTCGCAATTCGTTTCTTGCGACTGCCATTGATCACACCCGGCTGCTGACGCTCCTGTGGTGTCATGGAATAAATAATGGCTTCAATCCCTTTGAAGGCATCATCATCAAAATCCATGTTTTTCATCATCTTACCCATTCCCGGGATCATACCAGCCAGATCCTTCAGGTTACCCATCTTTTTAATCTGATGAATTTGCTTCAGGAAATCTTCAAAGTTAAACTGGTTCTTGGCAATTTTCTTCTGCAGCTTACGCGCTTCATCGGCATCAAACTGCTCTTGTGCGCGCTCTACCAGAGACACCACATCACCCATACCCAGGATACGGTCGGCCATCCGGTTGGGGTGGAATACATCTAATGCATCCAGTTTCTCACCAGTACCTACAAATTTAATGGGTTTTTCAACAATACTGCGAATGGAAAGCGCCGCACCACCACGTGTATCACCATCTAACTTGGTTAATACCACACCATCAAAGTCCAATCGATCATTAAACTCCTTGGCTGTATTGACGGCATCTTGTCCGGTCATGGAATCCACCACGAACAAAATCTCATCCGGATTAACCGCCTTTTTGATGGCTGAAATCTCGTCCATCATCTGCTTATCCACCGCTAAACGACCGGCGGTATCGATGATGATTACATCCTTACCGCTGTTTTTCGCTTCTTTGATACCATCCAGCGCAATTTTAACCGGGTCTTTGCTGCCTTCCTGCGTGTAAACAGGGACACCAATTTGCTCCCCCAGTACCTGCAACTGATTAATCGCCGCCGGACGGTAAACGTCGCCGGCAATCAACATTGGAAATTTGCCACGCTTGGTTTTTAGTAAGTTGGCCAATTTTCCGGTAAAAGTTGTTTTACCCGATCCTTGCAGACCCGCAATCAAGATAATGGAAGGACTCTTTTCGATGTTGATATCCATGGAAGAGCCACCCATCAATAAGGCCAGCTCATCATGCACCAATTTGGTCATCATTTGCCCTGGCTTAACGGAGGTCAACACCCCCTGGCCAATGGCTTTGTCTTTTACATTATCGGTAAATTGTTTGGCGGTTTTATAGTTGACATCGGCATCTAACAATGCACGACGAATATCTTTTACTGTTTCGGCAATATTTAATTCGGTGATTTTACTCTCACCTTTCAGTAGCTTAAACGATCGCTCGAGCCTTTCACTAAGATTCTCAAACATTCCTGGTCCTTTTAAAAATTTGGGCAAAAATAAGAATAATTCATGGTGATTCAAAGGAAAACGGTTACTATAAGGGTAAACTATTGAAGATGCTAAGCGAAACTCTCAAAATAACTGATACAAGCGCAGAGAACACAGGGAAACCGACATTTACTCTACACAATAAAATCTTCACCCCAATGCGTCAAGCCTTGCATATGAAAGCTTGATATCTTTGTGCACCCCATCAGCAATTTTCTTTATTAAAACATTTCCCTTCTCATTTGTTAATTTACTAATACTTTATTACCACTATCTTTGAGTATGACTGAAACAAATAAGAAACGCATCACCCTGACAGGACTTAGAGAAGCTTTACCACTCTATTCATTCATCCGGCCCTATCGCCTGCAATATGGCTTAGGTCTCTTTTTCCTGTTGGGATCAAGCCTGGCTAACCTGGCCTTTCCCAAATTGCTGGGTGAATTGGTAAATGCCGGTAATGCAGGCAACCTGGCCGAAAACATCAATCGCATTGCTCTCTTCTTAGGAGCTCTACTGGTCATACAGTCTACCTTCTCCTATTTTCGAACAGTCTTGTTTGTGACCGTCACTGAAAAAACCTTGGCCGATTTACGCCAATACACCTATAATCACCTCATAAAATTACCCCTCCGTTTTTTTGAACAACGCCGGGTTGGTGAACTTAATAGCCGCATCTCCTCGGATATTTCCTTGCTTCAGGAAACACTCACATCTACCCTGGCAGAATTCATCCGACAGGTGATTATTATTGTGGGAGGCATTGGTTTATTGTTATACACTTCCTTTAAACTCACTCTATTTATGTTGGCGATTCTGCCGGCAGTCGTCGTATTAGCCGTCGTGTTCGGACGCTTCATTCGTCGCTTCTCCCAAAAAGCACAAGCCGAAGTTGCTGAATCCAATACCATTGTGGAGGAAACACTTCAGGGTATACAAAGTGTTAAGTCCTACACCAATGAATTTTTAGAAATTGGGCGATACAAGCACAAAACGGAAGCCATTGCGCAGGTAGGTATGAAAAGCGGAAGATACCGCGGAGCATTTGCAGCCTTCCTGATATTTGGCCTTTTTGGTGCCCTGGTGACCGTTATCTGGCGGGGTAGCATCTTGTTGGCAGAAGGCGAAATGGCAGCTGGTGATCTTTTTTCATTTGTACTCTATTCCGGTTTCATTGGCGGTACCATTGGTGGCATGGCCAGTGTATTCACACGAATCCAGAAGTTTCTGGGAGCTACCGAAGATCTGTTTGCCATCTTTGAAGAGGAAGAAGAGCAACTGCATGATTTATCCGAAAACACTTCCATCCATCCCTTAAAGGGTGCGATCCGCTTTGATAAAGTCTCATTTGCCTATCCCAACCGCCCGGATGTAGATGTGCTTAATACCATCGATTTAACCATACAACCCAACCAGATGGTTGCACTGGTAGGTGCCAGCGGTGCCGGTAAATCAACTATTACAGCATTGCTTCTGCGGCTCCACGATGTGCAGAAAGGAACTATTCTATTTGATGAAATACCTAATCGCGAAATCCCACTATCGGAACTACGAAGTCAGATAGCTTTGGTACCGCAAGATATCTTTTTATTTGGAGGCTCCATACGTGAAAACATCGCCTATGGAAACCCCAAAGCTACTGAGGAGAAAATTAAGCAAGCGGCTCAAAATGCTAACGCCATGGAATTCATTGAACCCTTCGCCGAAGGCATGGATACCATCGTGGGCGAACGTGGTACTCAACTTTCCGGCGGACAGCGTCAACGCATAGCCATTGCACGTGCACTGCTAAAGAATCCGAAAATTCTGATTTTGGATGAGGCCACCTCTGCCCTGGACTCCAAATCGGAACAACTGGTGCAGGATGCTTTGAAACGCTTGATGTACAATCGTACCACTATTGTGATTGCACATCGGTTATCTACGATTAAAAAAGCAGATATGATATTTGTATTGGAAAACGGACAGCTTGTGGAAAGCGGCACACACGAGCAATTAATGCTGGATAAAAAAGGTGTTTATCAGAAATTAAGTCAACTTCAGAAAATGGATAATGAATGAAC
>JAEINY010000223.1 GCA_016342595.1 Marinilabiliaceae bacterium | reverse complement strand
ATCTCTTTAAAATGAAAGATACTGGCGGCTAATCCGGCATCTGCTTTACCTAGCGTAAATACATCTTTAAAATGCTCCATGGCGCCAGCTCCTCCTGATGCAATGATGGGAATGGTTAACTCATCACTTAAACGCGCTAATGCTTCATTGGCAAACCCTTGTTTCACACCATCGTGATCCATGCTGGTGAAGAGAATTTCTCCAGCTCCACGCTCTTCTGCTTCCCTGGCCCAGGAGAATAGTCGTTTTTCAGTGGGAATGCGTCCGCCATTTACGGTTACAATCCAGTCATCTTCCACCTCATCATACTTCGCATCGATGGCCACCACCACAAACTGACTTCCAAAATTCCTGGCCATATCATCAATCAATTGCGGATTCCGAACAGCTGATGAATTGATCGATATTTTATCTGCACCAGCACTCAGTAGTACCTCTGCATCTTTCACTTCACTAATACCTCCTCCCACTGTAAATGGAATATTAATATTTCGTGCTATTCGCTTCACCAAATCTACAAATGTTTTACGTCCTTCATGTGTGGCAGTGATATCCAGAAACACCAACTCATCAGCGCCTTGTTCGGCATACAAGGCACCCAATTCCACCGGGTCTCCCACTTCTTTTATTTCAACAAATTTGACACCCTTGACGGTTTGTCCGTTTTTGATGTCGAGGCATGGTATAATTCGTTTTGCGAGCATGTATTGAAGTATAAAGTTTTTAGTCAGTGGTCAGTAGCACCAAGCACGTTAATAATCCATTTTTACTTTGGATAAAAACAGTTCCTTATTATTAGTTAGACATTCATAAACTCGAACAGACATCTCCGTTGCTCTTTGCCAAACGTGAAGATCTCTAAATGTTTCCATAATAATAAAAAACGATCCAATCTTAATTAATGGCTGTTAATTCAACCCATTCTGGGTTGTGGTGTTTTTTGTTGTTTACACCACGGGTTTCACCCGTGGCTATTAACATTCAATCCTTTCAGGATTGTTCTTTTGCAACCTCAAAATGGTTTCACGTTATAGCCCTTATAAAAACCGCTCCAAGTCCTTCAAATCAATTCGTCCCTCATAAATGGCTTTACCAAAAATGACCGCCGGCACATTGGCTTCAGCCAGTTGTTCGATGTCTTTGATATTACTGACGCCACCGCTGGCCACCAGGTATAAATCCGGAAGCTCAGATAAGATCTCTTTGTAAAGTTCGGTCGCTGTTCCTTGTAGCATACCATCCTTACTAATATCGGTACAGATCACTTTATGAATGCCCTTTTTATGGTATTCCTGAATGAATGGAATGAGCTTTTGATCGGTCTCTTCCAACCAACCGGTCACTGCTATGTTTCCATCTTTGGCATCGGCACCCAAAATAATCTTTTCACTGCCATAATTTTGAATCCAGCGTTCAAATTCATCGGGATTCTTCACAGCAATACTACCACCCGTCACCATTTGTGCGCCACATTCAAAAGCCACCAGTAAATCATCTGATGTTTTCAATCCACCACCAAAATCCACCACCAGGTTGGTTTTTCCGGCAATCTTCTCCAAGGTGTTATAGTTAATGATGTGCCCCGCTTTGGCACCATCCAAATCCACCACATGTAGCCGACGGATGCCATGATCTTCAAACTGACGCGCCACCTCCAGGGGATCTTCGTTGTAAATGGTCTTACTGGCATAATCGCCCTGGCTCAAACGCACACATTTGCCTTCGATGATATCGATGGCTGGAATAATATCAATCTTTCCCATTCGTCTATTATAGCTTTAAAAAGTTAGTTAGGATGCGTTCCCCAACAGGTCCGCTCTTCTCAGGGTGAAACTGAGTCGCAAAGAAGTTATCCTTTTGCAAGGCCGAACTGTATGGTAGTATGTAATCTGTTGTGGCCGCCACATCGGGCCCTTGTGCCACATAAAAACTGTGTACGAAATAAACAAACTCCCCCTCCAGGGATGGATCAAACAAATCGCTCTTCAGGTCATAGATCTTATTCCACCCCATGTGCGGTATCTTTATATTCTGGAGATTCGGCTCCGGCAATTGAAATTTCCGCACTTTCTCATCAAAAATGTTCAGACAGTCTACCTGGCCTTCTTCCGAATAACTACACATCAATTGCATCCCTAAGCAAATTCCCAAAACCGGTTGCTTCAATCCCCGAACCACATTATCCAATCCTGTCTCGCGCAGATAACTCATGGTGGAACTGGCCTCTCCCACGCCCGGAAAAATAACCTTATCGGCCTTACTGATCTTCTCCGGATCAGCCGTTATCTCAGCTTCATACCCCAAACGATGAAGGGCGTTATCCACCGAACGGATGTTACCGGCGTTGTATTTGATGATGATGATGTTCATAGTTTATAGTGCTTAGTGCTTAGTGCACAGTTCTTCGTGCTTTAAATATTTCAACTCTAGTTCCATAATTATCTATTCTCTTACAACAAGCCTTCCAGGAAAATTGCTTTTAAACAAATAACCACCTCCCCACTCATGCTTCGCGGTACTCCTCCTTGAAAAAAGGAGGAGAAACTTCTCTCGGTCACGCTTTTCCCCTCCTGATTTTTTTTAGGAGGGGTGCCGTAGGCGGGGTGGTCAATTAGTATGTTATTAAATACGATTGACCTGACAATAAATCCAGCAGAATCTAGTATCACAGATGGTTTAAGATATAGTGCATTAAATACTGTGCACCAGCCCAATATTAATCCACTTCCTCCCCAATCCGCTCCACCAAAGTCTCAAACTCTTCCTCATTAAAAAGACGCGTTAAAAAGATGATTTTGCCTTCTTTATTGATGAGTACATTGCGAGTCACACCGGATTTCTTATCCGCGAAGAGACCAAAGATATCAGCACCTGGATCCAATGCCATGGGATACGTTACTTTCATTTGCTTGGTGAAGGCTTTAACCTTTTTCAAGGGTTCATCCCGATCGACACCAATCACGACCACTCCCTTATCTTTATAGGCTTGCCAGATGTCTTTTTCGATGTGCGGCATCTCTTTCCGACAAACACTACACCAGCTGGCAGTGAATTGCAACATCACTGTTTGACCGCGCAAGTCCGATAGCTTTTGAGTCGTGCCGTCAATGAGTGTCATGGTAAAATCAGGCGCCTGCTCACCGACCTCAACAATGTATCCTCGCGTATCAGCAGGTTTGGTTTGACTGTGCAGTGTTCCTACAAGCAGGAAGGTTAGTATGGGTATTAGAATTTTTAGTTTCATTGTATATAGATTTGCAATTTATCTTAGTCGTTTGATTTTTAAATACCTTTTCAATATTACGGCGCATGGTTGATTTGTACATTTCCAAACCATTTGATTGCGCCGCTTTCCCTTCTTGTAAATATCATAGGGCTCCGCTGCGCTTTACCCTATGCTACTACGCGCCGCCCTAGTCAGGGCTAAAAGAAACTCTGCGGCACTCCGCGAATCCTCTGTGTTTCTCTGCGTAACCTTACCTTATGCAAAAATAATCGTCTTATTCTTATAAACCAGTGTCTTTCGATCCACATGTGCTCTCACAGCCCGCGATAAGACCAGTTTTTCAATGTCTTTTCCTTTCTGCACCAAACTCTCCACCGAGTCATGATGCGAAATACGAATGGTATCCTGATCGATGATGGGACCGGCATCCAGTTCGGATGTCACATAATGCCCGGTCGCGCCGATGATCTTCACGCCTCTTGAATGAGCCGCATGATAGGGCTTCGCACCCGCAAAAGCCGGTAAGAACGAGTGATGAATATTAATGATCCGATTCGGATAACGCTCAATGAAATCAGAAGACAATATCTGCATGTATCGGGCCAATACAATGAAATCAATGGCATAAGCTTCCAACAAACGATTCTGCTCCGCTTCCACTTGCTCTTTCGTCTCTTTGGTCACCGGTAAATGATGAAAGGGAATCCCAAACTGATTGGCCACTTTCTCCAGGTCTTTATGGTTGCTGACAATCAAAGGTATTTCCACTTTCAATTCACCCGCTTGATGACGCGCCAACAAATCAAACAAACAATGAGAGGCCCGACTCACAAACAATGCCATCCGCGATATTTGATCCGATAACTTCAAAGACCAAATCATAGACATGGGTGTTGCAATCTCCGCTTTAAATGTCTCTTTAATTTCATCCACACTCAATGAGAAACCATCCAGATCCCATTCCACGCGCATAAAAAATCGTTTTTCACCTTGATCGGTATGTTGATCCAAAGCCAGCACATTGCCATTATGACGGTGAATAAAATCGGTGACTTTGGCTACTATTCCCCGTTGATCGGGACAATGAATTCGGATAATCGCTGTATTTCTCATGTTATCTTACAAATAGTGATACTCATTAATCAGGCTTTAAAATTAACGATTCAAAAGATACAAAGCCTCAATTTTTATCATTTATCACTTATTGCGCATCTTTTTTACAAATTTGGATATCCCTGTCGAAGAAGTCCCCTCTGCATCCAACTGTTTCACAAAAGCACTGCCTACGATGGCCCCTGCTGAATAGTCACACGCTGTTGAATAGGTTTCATGATCACTAATCCCAAAACCAATCAAACAGGGATTATTCAATTGCAAGGCTTGCACCCGTTTGAAATAATCAATTTGATCACTCGTCATTCCCTTCTTTGTCCCGGTGGTTGCAGCCGACGATACCATGTAAATGAATCCGTTACTATGCTTGTCAATTAAACGAATACGCGCTTCACTTGTCTGAGGCGTGATCAGGAAAATATTAGATAGTCCGGATTGTTCAAATATTGACAGGTAACTTTCGCAATACTCATCAAATGGGAGGTCAGGCAAAATAACACCATCGACACCAACTTGCCGGCACTTCTTAACAAATCGTTCCACCCCATATTTAAATACCGGATTGTAATACCCCATCAACACAATGGGAATGTGAATGCTTTGACGTACTTCCGCCAGTTGTTCAAACAACTTATTCAAGGACATGCCATTCCGAAGCGCTTGTTCACTGCTCTTTTGAATAGTTGGTCCATCCGCTAAAGGATCGGAAAAAGGCATCCCAATTTCCACCAGATCGACACCTTCGGCTTGCAGTGCTGTTAATACCGGCACTGTATCCTCCAGATTTGGAAACCCGGCGGTGTAATAAACGGAGAGTATATTGCTCTTCTTACTGAAGAGTTGTTTTAGTCTGTTCATGTTTCAATGTATTAATGTTGGCAGTTAGCTCTTAGCTGCTAGCCGCTAGAAGCTAATGGCTAATGGCTAATGGCTAATGGCTAGTAGCTAACAGCTATAAGCTTTTTTCAAAATCCCAATCGCTCCCGATAGGTTGCCATATCTTTATCACCTCGCCCCGACAAAGTAATGACCACCGTATCCTCTTTTTTAAAGGTCATCTTTTTTAGCGCGGCTAAAGCATGAGCCGATTCCAGAGCCGGTATGATACCTTCCAGTTGCGTCAGCTCCAAAGCTGCCTCCAGGGCTTCCGCATCGGTGGCTGAAAGAAAGGAAGCCCGACCGGTATCAAACAGATTCGCATGTTGCGGTCCGATACCCGGGTAATCCAATCCCGCAGAGATGGAATAAGGCTCGGTAATTTGTCCGTCTTCGCTTTGCATCAAAAAGGTTTTGCTCCCATGAATGATTCCCACGTCGCCCTTGGCAATAGTGGCTGCTGTCTCACCTGAATCAACGCCCAAACCAGAAGCTTCCACGGCGACCAGCTTCACCTGCTCCTCATCTAAGAAGTGGTAAAAGGCTCCTGCTGCATTACTGCCGCCTCCAATACAAGCGATCACATAATCCGGCAGCTCCTTACCCGTTTTCTCCGGCACTTGTACTTTCATCTCTTCACTGATGACCGACTGAAGACGCGCGACCATATCGGGATACGGATGTGGTCCTACCACCGATCCCACAATGTAAAACGTATCCACCGGGTTGCAGATCCAGTCACGCATGGCTTCGTTGGTGGCATCTTTCAAGGTTTTATTACCCGATTTAGCCGCCACTACTTCAGCACCCAGCATCCGCATACGTGCCACGTTGGGTGCTTGTCGCTCAATATCCAATTCCCCCATGTACACCACACATTGCAATCCCATCAAGGCACATGCGGTAGCCGTAGCCACTCCATGCTGCCCCGCACCTGTTTCAGCAATGATGCGTGTCTTACCCATGTGCCTGGCAATCAAAATCTGCCCCAGTGAGTTATTAATCTTATGCGCCCCGGTATGGTTAAGGTCCTCCCGTTTCAGATACACATTCGTTCCGTATTTCTCGGATAAACGTTTGGCCAGATAAAGTGGCGACGGACGTCCTACATAATCCTTTAACAAAGCGCGGTATTCCTTTTGAAAGTTATCTGAATAAATGATGTCCAGATACACCGATTTCAGATGCTCAATATTGGGATAAAGCATTTCCGGTATGTAAGCCCCTCCAAAACGGCCATACATTCCTTTCTCATCGGCTTGATATTTATTTGACTGACTCATATCTTTTAATCTATAATTGTCATAATATATTTCAAATCCACTCCTTAAGGGAGTTTTTTGATAGTTAACGCATTCATGATAGATCCATCGTGTTACCAGTCATAGCAAAGCTTTGCGGTATCCTCCATACACTTCGCCAGACCATCAACAGAGGCCGAAAATACAATCGGATACCTCGCCAAAGCATTCCTACATCTTTCCAAGGTATTTGGGTACAACGCCAGACCATCATGATACAGCGAATAGACATCCGGATGCTTCGCCAAAGCATTCTATACTCTTCCTGACCATCCATACATCTTGCAAATACAATTGGATACGTCTCCAAGGCCCCCATACTTCTTTCCAAGGCATTCGGATGTTTCGCCAGAACACCCGGAACCATTTCAGGCCGACTCATCCCTGTGTTTTTTAATGCTACACCTCTATTCTTTTTCGTCAAAAGAAATCCCAGGCCTCTGAACGCACCTGCTCCATAAAGCATTTAAGTCGATCGATATCTTTTAATCCAGGTTCGGTTTCAAATTGACTGTTTACATCAATTCCTTTCAGATTCAATCCTTTCAAATGCAGCATATCCTCCACATCCTCCGGGCCAATGCCACCACTCAGAAAAACCGGCCGGGCATTGTTATAGTTTTGCAAGAGTTGCCAATTAAATTTATGACCACTTCCGCCATACTCTTTGGTAGCTGTATCAAACAGAAAGTAATCGCAGTAATCCTCATACCTTCGGGTCTGTGCAAATTCAAATTGATCATCTACCTGAAAGACCTTCATGACGCGTGCTCCTGTTTGTTTCATTAAAAAACACAGTTCAGGTGATTCATCGCCATGTAGTTGTAAAATATCAAGCCCAAAACGAATGCGCGCTTCATCCATTTCCCGCTCCGGTGCATTTACAAATACGCCAACTTTTTGTATGCTACCCGGAATGTCAGCAATGGCTTCTTGTGTTAACTGCTCACCAACATACCGGGGTGATGGCTTGTAGAAAATGAACCCCATGTAATCCGGCTGGAGCGCCACCAAGGCTTGAATGTTTTTGGTTTGGCGCATACCACACACTTTTATTTCCGGAATGAATCCCATAACTTATAAATTAACCGGTGTTTGTTTGATCTGTTGAAAAAAAGTAGTGGCCGCTTGTGCGGGATCATCCGTTTTCATGAAATTTTCACCGATCAGGAAACCATCAAATCCATTCTTACGCAGGAAGAACACATCTTCGGGGGCATGAATCCCACTTTCGGATACCTTCAGTTTATTATTGGGCAACTGAGCCGCCAAGCGGATGGAATGATCCAGGTTCACTTCAAATGTTTTTAAGTTTCGATTGTTGATACCTACCACATCCACAAATGCATTGACCCGATCCAGCTCTGATTCGTCGTGCAACTCCATGAGCACTTCCATACCCAGGTAATTGGCCAGTGCGCCCAAATCTTTGGCTTGCTTCACGTCCAGGACAGCTGCAATCAACAAGATAGCAGAGGCGCCAATGGCTTTGGCTTCATAAATCTGATAGGGATCAATGATAAAATCTTTTCGCAAAATGGGAATGGTAGTCACATCACGCGCTGCTGTCAGGTCATCGTCATGCCCGCCAAAAAAATTGCGATCGGTAAGCACTGACAAGGCAGATGCTCCGGCCGCCTCGTAGCCTTTCACCACATCGGTCACTTGCACCCGATCATTAATGATGCCTTTCGAGGGTGATTGCCGTTTAAATTCAGCGATCACACCTGCTTTTTCAGGATTGGCTAAAAATCCTTTCAACGAAGGAACGGCTGTATCAAAATGACGGTAATACATCAACTCTTTCAGAGAGACACGCGCTTGGGCGGCTTCTACTTCGGTGCGTTTATGGGTGATTATTTTATCGAGAATGGTCATGTTTTAATTCCTTTTGATCTAATAATTCAAGTGTTGAACCCCTTCAGGGTTCTTCTTCTCAACTGTATTGTTACCCCGGGTTTCACCCGGGGCTATTGATGTGAAATCCCTTCAGGATTATTCTTTTGTAACCACGTTGAGCCAGAACCAAATAATGAATATCGATCAACAAATGAAGAACGCCGAATTCATAAATCACAAATCGTTAATCAATATTCATCATTCCAATAAATCCAAAAACAATATCCTGCTAAAGAACACACGAATATTACTGATAAGATACTGAATAGATCGAACAATTGAAGCCGCAAAATTACCAACCTCTAACTGTGATATAGCCTAACTTTTCAATCATTGATTCACATTCTTATTTATTCTCTAATAACTTTTTCAATACTTGGCCGGCTCTTCCGGACAGGAGGGAATCTTTCGCTGCTTCCAGACTTTGCTCCAGATCCCACTGCGGATGATAACACTTCAAGGCCATGGCGGCATTGGCAATCACCACACTGTTTTGCGCTTCAGTCCCCTCTCCGTTCAATATTGCTTTGAATATTTTGGCAGATGCTTCTACCGTTTCGCCGCCACCTATTTGTTCTGGCTGTACCATTTTCAGGTTTAAATCACCCGGACCATACAATTGCTCACCGCCATTGCTGATCGCCTTGAAATTACCGGTTAATGATACTTCATCATAGCCATCCAGAGAATGAATAATGGTGTAATTCTTATCCGTTTGCTGGTAGATGTAGTTGTACAAACGGGCTAACACCAGGCTAAAAACGCCCACCAACTGATTCTGTGGAAAAGAGGGATTCACCATGGGTCCTAGCATATTAAAAAAGGTTTTTAATCCCAAATCACGCCGAATAGAACCCACGGCCTTCATAGCCGGATGAAACAGCGGGGCATGAAAGAAACAGATACCCGCCTGATCCAATTGACGACGCAATAAATCTACATCCCTGGTAAATTGATAACCCAGGTACTCCATCACATTGGACGAACCACACGAAGAGGACACCCCATAATTACCATGCTTGGCCACTTTGGCGCCGGCACCTGCCACCACAAAGGATGCTAAGGTGGAAATGTTAAAGGTATCCTTTCCATCGCCGCCTGTCCCACAGACATCAATGGTATTGAATTCGCTCAGGTCGACCCGCAGACACAATTCCAATAAAGCATCACGAAAACCAGACAATTCCTCTACCGTCACCTGTCGCATCATAAAAACGGTTAAGAAAGCCACCACTTCCGATTGATTATAGCTCTCCCTGGCAATGTTGATCAGCACAGTACGCGCCTGTTCCCGTGTGAGTGTTTTATGATTGAGTAATTC
>JAEINY010000222.1 GCA_016342595.1 Marinilabiliaceae bacterium | reverse complement strand
CACCACGAGTGAGTGTACGCATGCACCACGAGCGGGTGTGCGGATACACCACTTGGAGCTCGTTCACAAATTAATATTTTATAATTGGCGGCCTTTTTGGTTTACTTTTTTGGCTGTAGAAAAAAGTAATCCCGGTTCACCGGGACAGTACTTGTATTAAAAGAGTTGATTATGTGTTTTAGAAGTTTACACTGTGAAAAAGAACATTTGAAAATAAATACTGAAACTTGCAACCTACTGATATATGAAACACCTAATTACAATATATCAACTGCTTCGCAGTTTTCTTTAAAGAAAAAAATTATTTGATTGGAAGCAAAGTAAAATAATTACTTGAATTTAGAATTTGAAGCACTAGTGGGTGTTCCATGAGCGTATATAGAGTAATTATTTAAACTCATTACGCTTGGGGGCGCCGGGTACAAAATCATCAAATCGTTTGGTGGTTTCGCCGCTAATGTCGATATCAAATGGTGATACGCCCGACGGGGCAAACGGGAAATATGCCAGTCGGATCTGAATGGTCCTGAAAACCAGGTTGTCATTGTGTAAGCGAATACCCGCACCAAGGCTCAGCTGGTAGTCTTGTTTCAGCAAGCCACTCTTGCCATCGCCAATGACACCTATATCCGCAAAAGCCAGACCTATTATCCGGAAGCCAATAATGTTATGCGGTGAAAAATAAATACTTTCAGCACTCAGCACCATTTTTTCTTTGCCTCTCAGGTTTTTATCAGAGAAACCTGTGATGCCTCGTTTCCGCTCCGATAAGTAGATGAATTCACTATCCAACCGGTTGAATCCTTTTAGGTAATCCAATTCAATGAAGTGGCGTAAGTAGCCACCCCCAAAAGGTTTTAAATTGCTGATATATTTACTGCTGAGTTTCAAAAAGCCTTGTTCCGACTGTCCATCCTTAAAATAGGAACCGGCTTCACTATCAAAATAAAAATATCCTTTATTGGGAATAATCGCTTTGCCAAAGGAGAAGTGCCCGCCTACATATGGGCGACTGTATTGGTCGTTGCCATTCATCCCCATGGTTACGGAAGCCATGAAGCCATAAGGCACATCTTCTGTTCGACCATAGGAATAAATCAGGTTATTTTTGTAGTAATTACGTTTTGAAAAGGTGAGAGCAGTGTACATATAGCGATTAAAAATCAGCAAGGGGTGTGTGCTGAGTGAATCCGTCAGGTTGTAGAATTTTGATGCCTGATACTGGCCGGTCAGGTAAAAATGCGATTGGTTGAAGTAGTTCGATGTCTCTACTTTGAAGGATCGCCCTAACCAGACATCACTGAAGCGATAAGATAGCTCTTCCTGCCAATCGATCTGCTCACCTCCCGGAAAGCCTGTATTCTTATAAGATCGGTTATAATAGAGCCCGCCGGCGTATTTCAGATCGGTAAAAAAAAAGCTACGCTGTGCATTGGCCATCAAAAAATGTTCCGCATTTAATTGTGAATAATCCAGCTTCAGGTCGATTCGGGATTTCCCAATATTACTGAAGGTCATTTGATCGGTAAACCCAAAGTCATCCGATTGGGGCGAGGTAATGATTTGTGTGTGTGAGAGACCGAGACCCTGACCGCCAAGGTTGCGTGTGTACAGGGTCACTTCAGGAGTGGTGGAGCTCAATCCAAGGTTAAAAGCGTGCGGGTATTTATCGCGGGTGATGACTACTAAATCGACTAATGTGGTATCCTGCGTGTTCATCTGTACTTCAATCTTAGCATCGTTAATGAAATTCAGTTGACGCAGAATCCGTTCACTTTCACTTAAAAGTAATGGATCGATGAATTCACCGGTTGAAAAAGTCAGGTTCTTCCGAATGATTCGTGTGGAAGTGGGCACACGTAATTGATTACCCGTCCGCCCAAGCCACGATTGGGCCGTCATGGTCGTGTCGTGAATAGAGGTCCCAAAGGGATCAATCTGTTTGATGCGAATACTGTGTATTTGCTTGCCTTCTAAACGGCGGAAATCTGTTTCGTAGTTAATATTATAAACGAAAGGTTTGGGTATGGTGTCTCTTGAGTTGACGACCAGGTCTTTGATCCATCTGTTGAATTTAGTATCGGCGGATCGGTTATTAAAGTACTCAACAATGGGATCTTTCTTCTTTAATTGAGTGGTGTCACTTTGTTTGGGTGAGAGGGGATAAAGCACAATGGTGGTATCCCCTTTTTGTTGAATAATTGTATCCTGATAAAGCGTCCAATCTGATAATACACTACCTGCGATGCCTGGCTGGAAACAAACCATCATCAGTAAAACAAAAACGTTTTTTATCAGGAGTTTATTCATTGCTTTAATACTGCAAATACCCTGTGGGTTTTTGAAACCTCCAGGGTGCGATGTGCTAATAGTACATCAATAATAAGGCCAAAGGTACAATAAAACCAATAGCTGTTAACCAGGCTCCCCGGCGAGTGATCCCGTTTTTTCCTTTTAAGATAAACAATCCGGTGATGGCTAAGGTAATTAATACAACCGCAAAAATATCTGAGAACCATTTCCATAAGTGCCCCGGATTGTAATGCAGGAAGTTGACCTGGTGCAGAATGGGTCTTTTCTTCAGGCTTTCGTAGAGTGTTTTTCCATTTTGAAGATTAACAACAATGGAGCCGCCTTCTTTTAAAAAGATTTTCAGTTCATCTTTTGACGGGAAATAGTGTTTCCGGTAGTTGTCCTGCTCATCAAACTGAGCCAGAATTTCAATGGCACCGCTTTTGTCATTGGCGGATAAATTCTGAGGGATGCGAATGGTTCTTTGTTCACGCGTGATGGAATAGTTGGGATTAAAGTCTTTGACATGATTTAAGGCAATGCCGGAGATGGCATAAATGATAATCATACCTGTAAAAAGATAGCCCAGATCACGGTGAAGAACGCGGTTTAATTTTCTAATTTTCATTGGCACGTATGTGTGAATTTATTCAGAAGAGGTTTCATAATCGATTAAAAAACCCCCAGAAGGAAGCTCCTAAAGGGGGGTGGGTTTATTATAGAAGAATACTATTCTTGAGAAACAGAAAAGGAGGAACAAATCATTTTATAATCCTTTGATTTATCTTCGGTGGTGCAATTGTGGTCACCACCTTCTGCATGGTCATGGTCTGTTTCAAGGGTAAAAGCGGTCAGTTTCCCGGTAGCAACAACTATTTCACCTTCTAAGCTTTCTTCAAAACGACTAATGTCATCACCGGCTTCAATACGAACCAGTTTATTTTCATCGGTACCGGCTAAGAACATTTTTTTGCCGCTCTTTTTACACGTGTGAACCACGCGTCCTTTAAGACTCACTGTTTTATCCACAAATTTATCAGGTGTGGAAAAGATGGCATCAACAGTCGCTTCGGTAGTCTTGGCATCTTTGCTGCAACAAGCCTCGGTTTTGGCCTCATTTTTTGAGTCACAGCCAGCTTCAGCCGTTTGATCACTTTTCTTTTGAGTGGAGTTACAGGCTGCAAAAATCAATGCAATCCCTAAGTAATAAGTAATTTTTTTCATGTCGAATAAGATTGATAAACGTTCATTTTGTATACAAATATAGTGGTTGATATGGTTTTAGATATGTGAAGATATTGGTTTTTGTGACTTTTTTGCACGAAGTGAATAAGACTAAATGAATATTTGGCACGAAATCAGTGATTTGTCTGTCAAATTGACCGAAAAAGTGATGTGGCAAATGATTTGAGCTTATCCTTGTGTTCTAAAATGATAATGAAATGAACTTGAATAATTTTACAATAAAAGCACAAGAGGCCATTCAGCAGGCTTTTCAAATCGCTCAGGGAAATCAGCAACAGGCTGTGGAGCCAGGGCATTTATTGCAGGGAATCCTTCAGCAAGAAGAAAATGTGGTGGATTATTTAGTGAAGAAAACCGGGACCAGTGACTTTAGGCAAGTTCTTGAAGGCATTGTGCAATCTTACCCACGCGTTTCAGGGAGTGAAGCTTATTTGTCGCGTACGGCTTCGGATGTATTGCAAAAAGCTGTGGCAGCTTCTAAACAGCATGGTGATCAGTTTGTCAGTATTGAATACCTGGTACTGGCGCTGTTGCAAGTTAAAGATGCTGTTTCGAGAATGCTGAAAGATGCCGGTATGACTGAGAAAGCACTGTTGAAGGCGATTGAAGAGTTGCGACAAGGGGCTAAAGTAAACAGCCAATCGGCGGAGGATACTTATCAGTCATTAAGTCGGTTTGCGATTAATTTAAACGAGGAGGCACGCCAGGGTAAATTGGATCCGGTGATCGGCCGGGATGAAGAAATCCGACGTATTCTTCAGATCTTAACGCGGCGAACAAAAAATAATCCCATCTTAATCGGCGAGCCAGGCGTCGGAAAAACAGCTATTGCTGAAGGATTGGCGCAGCGTATTGTTAATGGTGATGTGCCGGAGAATCTGAAAACAAAAGAGGTTTTCTCTTTAGATATGGGCGCGTTAATAGCAGGTGCTAAATATAAAGGTGAGTTTGAAGAGCGCTTGAAAGGTGTTGTGAAAGAAGTTATCAATGCCAATGGTGAAATTATTCTTTTTATTGATGAGATTCATACCCTGGTGGGAGCCGGTAAAAGTGAAGGAGCCATGGATGCCGCCAATATTTTAAAACCGGCTTTAGCAAGGGGTGAGTTACGGGCTGTGGGGGCCACAACGCTTAATGAGTATCAAAAGTATTTTGAAAAAGATAAGGCCTTAGAGCGTCGTTTTCAGATGGTGATGGTGAATGAACCGGATACCCTGAGTGCGATATCTATTTTACGTGGATTGAAGGAGCGGTATGAAAATCACCATAAAGTACGTATTAAAGACGAAGCCATTATTGCGGCTGTGGAATTGTCCAGCCGGTATATTTCCGATCGTTTTTTGCCGGATAAAGCCATTGATCTGATCGACGAAGCGGCCAGCCGATTGCGTTTAGAAATAAATTCGGTACCGGAAGAGATTGATGAAATTGAGCGGCGAATCAAGCAATTGGAGATTGAGCGCGAAGCCATCAAAAGGGAAGGCGATACTGTAAAATTGAATGAACTGAATCGCGTAATCACCGAACTGAAGGAGCAGCGAAGTAGCCTGCGGGCCAAATGGGATGCTGAAAAACAGGTGGTCGACCAAATACAGCAACAGAAGAGTGACATCGAAAATTTTAAGTTTGAAGCGGAACGCGCTGAGCGGGAGGGGCAGTTCGAAAAGGTCGCTGAATTGAGGTACGGACGTATCAAGGAAGCAGAAGGTGTCATTGAACAATTAAAAGTTCAGTTGGCGGATATGCAGGCTGAGAAAGCTTTGATTAAGGAAGAAGTGGACAGTGAAGATGTAGCTGGTGTAGTCAGTCGATGGACGGGAATTCCAGTGGCAAAGATGGTGAAATCGGAAAGGCAAAAATTATTATTACTCGAAACAGAATTGCATAAGCGAGTGGTGGGGCAGGGGGAGGCCATTGAAGCTGTATCGGATGCCGTAAGGCGTAGCCGGGCCGGCTTACAGGATGATAAACGGCCGGTAGGTTCATTTATCTTCCTGGGGACAACCGGGGTTGGAAAAACAGAGTTGGCAAAGGCATTAGCCGAATTTCTGTTTGATGATGAAAACCTGATGACGCGTATTGATATGTCCGAATACCAGGAGCGGCACTCAGTATCTCGCCTGATTGGTGCACCTCCGGGATATGTGGGGTATGACGAAGGGGGACAATTGACTGAAGCTGTCCGCCGGAAACCTTATTCAGTGGTACTATTGGATGAGATAGAAAAGGCGCATCCCGATGTATTCAATATTCTGTTGCAAGTGTTGGACGATGGACGATTGACGGACAACAAAGGGCGGGTGGTCGATTTTAAAAACACCATCATCATCATGACTTCCAACGTGGGATCACCATTGATTCAGCAGGAATTTGAGCAGTCGGGTAATGTGGTGGATGAAGCGTTTCTGGAAAAAATGCGTAAAGAAGTGTTCGAACTTCTTAAACGTACCATACGTCCTGAATTTTTAAACCGGATTGATGAGGTGATCATGTTCACGCCTTTGACCGAAAAGGAAATAGAACAGATTGTGCATCTGCAGTTCAAGGGGATTCAAAAACGGTTGTCGGCATCTGGTGTGCAGGTAGAGATGAGTGAAGCAGCAGCACAGTGGATCGCTAAAGCCGGATTTGATCCCTTATTCGGTGCCCGCCCCATCAAACGTGCATTGCAACGTTATGTACTGAATGATCTTTCTAAACGGATATTAGCTGAAGAAGTAGAGAGAGGAAAGGTGATATATCTTGAAGTATCTGAAGACCGGTTAGTGTTTCAAAACAGATAATGCAAGCAAAAAAAGAAGGAGTTATTGATATAACTCCTTCTTTTTTACTTATCTATTTCTTTCGTGTGTTTGCCATAAATAATTAATATTTGGTGGTAATCAAGGCTTATTCAGTTGTTTGATGCATTTTCTAAAAATAGGTGTTTATTCCTTGTGCGAGGGGTGTGTTGAGATGTGATTTTTGTTTTGTTATTTATTGGGTGTAAATCATATTGAATTGTAGCTGGTTTTATTTCAGCGTTTTGTATGGCTTTTGTTAGGCTGCATGAAGAAAAACATGTTAAAGAATAGCTTTTTTTATCGAGGATAAGGATTTATAGTATATATATTTGTTGAAATATTTCTTTAATCGAATTGCATGGAGCTAAAAGTTAAAGCACAAGCCGGTAGTTTTGAATCAAGTGATGTTCTCATTATGGTTGAACCACTTGACACCGGAGCAGGTCGTCAAATTGAATTGCAATCTATTGTGATGAAGCAGTTCGGAGAAGAGTTGCTGAAGCAAATACACAACGAATTAGACCAGTGGGAGGTGAGTGATGTACGCATCATCGTCAATGACAAAGGTGCCTTGTCTCCAACCATTTCAGCCCGTTTAGAAACAGCATTAAAACGATCGGCTGGTCTGCAATCCGGAACCTTAATTTAACAGAGATCATGAGCCAGGAAAATTATACTTTTAAAAGGCGCACCATGCTCTACATTCCCGGAAATAATCCGGCCATGTTACAGCAAGGGGGCGTTTACGGTGCTGACGGAATTCTTTTAGATCTGGAGGATGCGGTGGCTTTGAATCAAAAAGATGCGGCACGGATTCTTGTTTCACACATGCTTCAACATATCGACTATGATACGTGTGAAGTAACAGTTCGAGTCAATCATATTGACACCCCCTTTGGTGAGGAAGATTTACATGCTATTGTACCCTTACAGCCACACGCTCTGCGACTGCCTAAAGTAGAGACAGCTGATGAATTACAGCGTATTTTAGATATCGTACATAAAATTGAAGAGGAGCATGATTTACCGCATGATCAGATGAAATTGCATGTGATGATAGAGACCGCACTTGGAGTGGAAAATGTGTATAAATTGGCCCGTTTTTCACCGCGTATTGATGCTATTTCCATTGGCGGACAAGATCTGGCAGCGGATATGCAGTTGGTTAAATCCAATGATGGAATTGGTATTGACTATGCCCGTAAGCAGATTGTGATGGCAGCCAAGGCCTGTAAAATTGATGTGTTTGATACCGTTTATGTAGATGTGGATGATGAAGAAGGCTTGCGTGTAGAAGCAGAGTATATTAAAAAACTTGGCTTCACAGGTAAAGCGATTATTAATCCCCGTCAGATTGAGATCGTGAACGATGTATTTACACCCACAGAAAAGGAGATACGTAAAGCCGCTAAGATTTATAAAGCTTTTGAACGAAATACGGCTGAAGGAATTGGAGTATTTGCAGTAGATGGTAAAATGGTGGATGCGCCGGTTGTTCAAAGAGCAATTCGGGTACTTGAAATGGCGGATGTCGATTTAAGTACTTTATAAGTTTATAGTGTTTAGAAAAAGTAGATTTATCTAAAAAATAGAGTGCCTTGAAAAATTCATTAGATAGAGATATACCAGAATTCCTGGAAGGATTAGGTCAGCTTCAATTGTTTGGAGGGGCTTTTACGAAATTGAAAAAAGGATGGATGGATGAAATAACTGTTCCTCCTCCGGTTAAAGCAAAATTACCACATGCTGATAAGATGTGTGATAATTTGAAAGAAGCCATCTTAAAAACGAATCCACATAGCGGTATGACCGTCTCATTTCATCATCACCTCAGGGGTGGAGATGATGTGTTGGTGAAGTCGATGCAGATTCTGGCTGAATTAGGAATTAAAGATATTACCTTGGCTTCAAGTAGTTTGACATCTGCTCATGAGCCTATCTTACCATACATTAAAGATGGTACGATTTCTCAAATCTACACCAGTGGTATTCGTGGTGAATTGGGAAAAGCAGTCGCTCAGGGCCATCTTAAAAAGCCCTTTGTGATTCATTCGCATGGCGGTAGAGTGCGGGCAGTACATACAGGCCGCATTAAAATTGACTTAACCATTTTGGCGGCATCAGCGGCAGATAACGAGGGGAATGCAACGGGATCTCATGGGCCATCGGCTTTTGGCTCCATGGGATATGCATCTATTGATGCCTGGTATGCTAAACAAGTCATTATTGTAACGGATAATCTGGTAGATTATCCGTGTGTACCTCAATCCATACGTCAAAATTATGTGGATTATGTAGTGAAGGTTGACTCTATTGGTGATCCGTCGAAAATTGCCGGTGATACCACACGTATCACTAAGTCACCCATGGATTTACGCATCGCTCATTTAGCTGCTAAAGTGATTGAGCAGTCGGGTGAATTGAAAGATGGTTTTAGTTTTCAGGTGGGTGCCGGAGGTGCTTCGCTGGCAGTAGCTAAATACATCCGTGAAATCATGAAAACGCGCGAGATTAAAGGTAGTTTTCTTCTTGGTGGCGTGACTTCCTATGGAGTCGACATGTTAAAGGAAGGGTTGTTTCGTTCTATTTTTGATGTACAGTCCTTTGATGCTGCTGTGAGTGAGTCCTTAATGAATAACCAATACCACATAGAGATACCTGCCGGTTTATACGCCAATCCGTTTAATTGTGGTTGCATGACCAACAAGTTGGATGTTGTGGTACTGGGTGCTTTGGAAATTGATACAGATTTTAATGTGAATGTCATCACTGGTTCTGAAGGTTATGTTCGAGGAGCCTCAGGTGGTCATAGTGATACGGCATCTGGCGCGAACTTAACAGTAGCTGTGTGTCCATCTTTTAGAGGGCGGATTCCAATTGTTAAGAAGAAAGTACATACTATTGTTACCCCTGGTGAAAGCATTGATGTATTGGTAACCGAACGCGGTATTTGTGTGAACCCCAATCAGAAGGAGTTGAAAGAGCGACTGGTTGAAGCGGGTTATCCGGTGAAAGAGATCTCGGATTTAGCAAATGAAGTAGAGAAAATTACCGGAGCAGCACAGGATGTTGAATTTACCGATCGTGTGGTTGGTGTGGTAGAGTATCGGGATGGAACCATTATTGATGTGATTCGACAAGTGAAAGAATAAGTATGGACACAGCCCCCAAAAATAATGAAGTCCCCGGCCAGCTTTTAAAGTCACGCGAAATTCGGTGGCAGTATAAAAAGGCAATGATTAACCAGGGATTTCATTTGATTTCCTTGCAATTAAATATTCCTGGTTTTCCTAAGAAATCCGATGTTTTTACTGGTTTTTTACAATCAGTTAAGACGCGGTTTGAGTTGTTTATTCGAAGTCATGTCATTGCCTTGCAGTGGGAAGAACAATATTTTGAAGATGAGGCTGGGGAATGTATACTTTATAAAGTATCTGAAAAGCGAATCGGTGCGACAGAGCTGAAAGAACTCACTGAAATATTCGAAGAGAAACATCCCCTGGGTCGAATTATTGATGCTGATATCATGGATGTGGAGGGCAATGTTATTTCTTCAGGAAAACACAAGCGCTGTTTTTTATGTCCCGATAAACCAGTTCAGTGGTGTCGCAAATACAATAATCACACACCTGATGAGATTCGTGAAAGCATGCAAAAGGC
>JAEINY010000221.1 GCA_016342595.1 Marinilabiliaceae bacterium | reverse complement strand
AATAATGAATTGGAAAAGGAGTTGAATGTGTGGAGTCGTTATCAATCAAAACTGAAAGATAAGAATCTGCAAGCACAGGCATTCAATCGCCAGGTGATTTTGCTAAATCAATTTCAGAAGTATGAAGAAGTAGATTCATTATGGAGTGGTCAAACTGAAGATGTCAACATCTCTCCTGAGGCCTATTTTTCATATGTACAGGCGGCTGATCAGCTAGGGAAATCAAAAAAAGCTTTGAAAGCTTGTAACACCTTGTTGAAGTTGAAGCCAGATCATTTAGAGGCTTTTGAATGGAAAGCTAAATTTTTATATGAGAGTGCTGAAAAGCGCTATCAAGCTGAAATGGCCAAGTATAATAAAAATAAGAATGCGACCACTTATGCTTATTTACGTCGTGACTTAAAGAAGATTTCAGCGGATTTTAGAGTGACTAGGGATCTCTTTCTAAAACTGCGTAAGATGAATCCTGAAGATAAGAGTTATCTTAAGTATCTGAAAAATATCTACCTCCGCCTGGATATGAAAAATGAGGCCGCTAAAATGGATAAGTTGCTGAAGTAATCATGTGAGGTAAGAATGGATAGAGCTGTCAATTTTTTGGCAGCTTTTTTTGTAAGCATCAAATTAGTAAGAGAATAATCGTGAAAGTTGTATCTGTTCAGAAAATGCTATCAACTAATTATTGGACAATGAATTTGGAAAATTAATGTAATTTCTTAGTAGGGGTAGTTGGTTATTCAATTGTATATTCACTTATGGATTGAAGGTATGTTGGCCGACCAGTAGTCGGATGAAATATTCTATTTGGCCATTCTTTTGAAAGATTGAATTAGCCATTAATGCAGGTTGAATTAGAGACTATGTTTTAGTAAATTGATAAAGTCTTTCAATCGTATTAAGCTATGGGATTTCCAATAAAAATTGTGAGTATTATTGTTTACCTTCTAATCTCCTGTTGTATGCAAGCTCAACTTTCTGAATCGACTATTAAATTGCCCGACTCTATCAACGGGTGGTATCAACCTGATGAATTGATTCTGCACACCCCTGAAACACTTTATGATTATATCAACGGAGGTGCAGAACTATACATTTCCTATGGAATGAAAGAGGTCATTAGTCAGCTATTTATACATCAAAACCTGGAGATCCGGGTTGAAATATTTGACATGGGCTCTTCGAAAAATGCATTCGGTGTGTTTTCTCACACTCGCACTGAGGATGAAAACGAATACGGTCAAGGATCGCAATATTTTACTGGAGCTTTGATCTTTTGGAAAGGGAAGTATTTCATATCCATTGTGTCTAATGACGAAAATGAACTGATAAAACGGACCATTCATAAAATGGCCTTTGCATTAGATGAGAAAATTCAGGAAACCGGTTTGCTACCGGAGATCATTAGATTTTTACCAGAGCATGGACTGCAGAAGGATGGGTATTGCTATTTTCATCATTACATTTGGTTAAATGCCTTTTATTACATAGCGAATGATAATTTCTTAAAAATAAATGCCCAATCAGATGCCATCCTTGCCAAATATGGGTCTGACGATGATCGTCACTACTTGCTAGTGGTTCAGTATTGTTCAGAGGAAGAGGCATTTCAGGCAGGTAAGCAGTTTTTTACGAAGTATTTAACTGATCAAGCAACTGATGGTGTGGAGAAACTGGAGGATGGGTCGTGGGCAGGCGGAAAAGTAGAGGGTTCATTTTTTATCGCTGTATTTAATGGTCCTTCTTCCAAGATCGTCAATAAATTATTGAATTCGGTGATTTCTAAGATTCAAATAGAAAATTAAAACATTTTCGTCATGGCAAAAAAGACTATTACGCGTCGTCAACTGTTAAGAGATTCAACTGTTGCAGCAATAGGTACATCGCTTTTTATGAGCGCTCCGGTGAACCTTTGGGGTAAAAATGATGTGACTAAAACGAAAGTGGTGCTGATTCGTGATAAAGAGGTGTTAGATGCGAGTGGTAAACCGTTTAAACGTAAGCTGGAACAAATGCTAAACAAGGGTTTAATGGAGCTAACCGGACAGTCAAGGGAATCAACAGCCTGGAAGAATGTGTTAAATGCCCGGGATGTTTTGGGTATTAAAACCAATGTATGGCGGCACTTACGTACCCCAAAGGCCTTGGAGGAGATATTACAGGAAAAGGCTATTGCGGTTGGCCTTGCCCCAGAGAATATAAGCATTAACGATAGAGGGATTTTGAAGGATTCCGTTTTTCAGAGGTCCACCGCCTTAATAAATGTCAGACCCATGCGCACGCATGCCTGGTCGGGAGTTGGGAGTTTGCTGAAGAACTACATTATGTTTGTGGATCGTCCGTGGGATTATCATCCTGATTCGTGTGCTGATTTGGCAACACTTTGGTCGTTACCACATGTGAGGGGCAAAACGCGTTTGAACATATTGGTGATGCTGACACCATTGTTTCATGGAGTGGGGCCGCATCATTTTAATAAAAAGTTTACCTGGAAATATAACGGTTTGCTGTTAGGGTTTGATCCGGTAGCTGTTGACTCTGTTGGTGTGAGGATTATACAAGCTCAACGAAAGAAGTATTTTAATGAGGATAAGCCACTAAATCCTCCTGCTAAGCATATTTTTCTGGCTGATACGCGGCATCACCTTGGAACTGCTAATCCTGAGAAAATTGATTTGATTATATTGGGATGGCAAAGTGATAGTTTAATATAATTGTAAAGTATCTTAAATCGTTGAATTCATGAAGAAATCAGTTTTATTATTGCTGCTTTGTCTGATCCTGAGTATAAGGATGGATGTTGGGTAGTAAAATATTTTATAAGTTCCCGTAGGTGTAACCATATTCAATCCTCAAAGAAATAGAAAGGAGCAATCTGTAGAAGAATGCTCCTTTTTTTAAACTTGTAATATCTTTATCGTACACTAGTTACATTGATGGTTGATGTATTGTTTATACCAGTTCACTTACTTTTTTTGCCATCATTTCCTGGAGATGTTCTTCCACATATTCTTTAAACTGGCTCAATACAATTCCATCCCATGGTTGGAACAATTCAAATGGGCCCTGCTCAGCAATAATATTTTTTAAGGATCTTTTTTGAAGGGTATAAGATGCGTAAAAGATGACCTTGTCATTGCGCTGAAGACCATAAATGGCACAAATCGCTTCCTGATCACCTGATCTAACTGTAAACTCGTCAATTCTCTTTGCCATATATCTAATCAAATTTGTTGTCAATAATATAATCAATTTTTCATAAACTGTGCCAATAAAGTATAGAAATCGAATTAATTTACATTCTGTAGGAGATTGGGCTATTTTTGAAGTGTGAATGCAAATCTATTTTTTCATTAATCCTAGAAAATACATTGCGTTATCTGTTTGAACAGGGATTTCATAGGAAGCTTGCAGCCCTTGTGGTAAAACAGATATATGCATAGATAATTTAAATTCATCTTGTTTTGAAAATTCTATGGTGAAGCTGGAATTGGGGCTAAACTCGTGGATCGAATAAAAACATTTTTGTTTTTCTCCATTGTGAAAGACAAGAGTTGCCAGTTCATCGGGACCGAAATCAATTTTGTTGATGCGATGATGTTTGATAGAATCAGCAATGTTGAATGGATGATAACTTACTAGAACGGCCTCAGTAGGAGTCCTGTTTATTTGAATGGGGGTTAAAAACAAATCCCAACTTCCCAATAGTTCGGATTCGGTTTGTGGAAAAGAAGAGGTACTTAATGCGGCCATAAGAATTTCAGAATAATTTGATACTTGTCCTTGTAGAGCCGATAATCTTACGTTTAGTAAATTAAGTGAATCTGTGAGTAGAGTCAATGAGTCAGTTAAGGAGCGCATGGTCAGCAAGGTATTTTCCAGGGACAGGTCAAAGGACGAAATCGCTTCAGCAATTGGTAAATTGTTTAGCTGCTTGGGGTAGAGGTTGGTTTTGACATGATCGTAAAAAGCATCGTATAGTCTCCAGCTGTTCTGTAATTCTTTATAATCCGATTTAAGGGCCTGATTGGCTTTAAGTAACGTGTCCAGAGAAAATTGAACTTCTTTTTTTGTTTGGGCCCAAAAGATTTGTGATAAACAAAGCAGAAGGACTGTTATGACAATTCTTAGGGATAAGACTTTTTTCATGGGGATAGATTTATTCAAGTTAAATAGTTAAACAATTTGAATGTGTGTTATAAGCTATTTAAAGGTAAAAAAAGGAGACGAGAATGTCCAACTTGAATAATTTAACCTTAGGTTTTTTGGAATGAAATTTGCCCGACAAGGTGAGTCAGTAGTGGACATTGGGGGGGTTGCTTTTCAATTCGAATTTCAGTATTTTTTTTGATTAATCCGATTGATTTCGAGCAAATGTGAGATGTACAGGCTATAAGGATATCACACCTTCGATGGCAGATGCTTTTGTCGTTACGTCTATAATGGAATCAGCACTTTTCATGGAAACAACGCAGGTGACCGATACATGTCGAAAGTTTTTGGTATGCTTGAAGCTAACTGTTCCATGTTTTGGTAACAAGGCTACTACCTGGTCCACTTTTCCCTCTTGGTTAGGAACGATAAACTTAAACATATAGCGCATCGGCCATTTTTTGTTTTCTAACAATCGTTCACGTAGTTTCTCGAAATCCTGTTGCTGTGCCATTTTTTTATCAGTTTGTGTATAGTTGATTTTAATTCGGCTGCAAAACTATCATTTTTTCCCTTTATATTATAACACCTTTCTCACAATGTGGTTTGGGTTTAATGCTAGTGTTATGTGTATTATTGTGTGTGGCAGGTCGTTAAAATTCAATTGTTAACTGAATAGCATCTGTTGTTTTATCATTTGCGAAATTGGATACAGATAGGCCCAATAAACGAATCGGTCGATTGAGAGGGGCGTCTTTCAAGATATCATGCACCAGATTATTGAGTATGCGTCTGGATGATATGGGGATACGAACTGTTTTGGATCGGGTGATCTGTTCGAAATTATCAAACTTTATTTTTAATGTTAATGTTTTACCAGACTTTCCGGTTTTGGTTAAACGACGGATAAGGCCAGCTTCCAATTCAGATAATTCATGTAATATCTGTTGTTGATCACGTAAATCATGTTGAAAGGTGTTTTCAATGCCTACAGATTTACGTTCCCTATGTGGCTGAACCATTCGGTGATCTTCGCCATGTGAAATGTCATAGAAGTATTTACCTGCCTTACCAAATAGCTTTACTAATTTAGGCAGGTCATAGGCTTGGATATCTTTTCCATGATGAATCCCTAATGCATGCATTCGTTCAGCTGTTTTTTTTCCTACTCCAAAAAATTTTTCAATGGGTAATTGTTCGATAAATGGCAATACTTCTTTGGGTTTGATTAGGAAGAGTCCATTGGGTTTTCGTTGGTCACTGGCAACTTTGGCCAAAAACTTGTTGATACTAACGCCTGCTGAGGCCGTAAGGCCCGTCTTTTCATAGATTCGCTTTCTAATCTCCTGGGCGATCAGTGTGGCAGAAGTCATTTCCTTCTTATTTACCGTCACATCCAGAAAAGCTTCATCGATTGATAAAGGCTCCACTAAATCAGTATATTCAAAGAATATTTCCATAATTTGGTTGGAAACTGATTTGTAGACCTCAAAACGGTGCGGCTGGAAAATCAATTGAGGACACTTTTGGAGTGCCGTACGCGATGGCATCGCTGAGCGAACACCAAATTTACGGGCTTCGTAACTGGCTGCTGCCACTACGCCTCTTTCTCTTGAACCACCAACGGCCACTGGTTGGCCTTTGAGGTGTGGAAAGTCGCGCTGCTCGATGGAAGCAAAGAAAGCATCCATGTCAATATGTATGATTTTCCGAATCACGCTGCAATGATAGTGGATATTGATCAATTTTTAATGCTTAGTTCTTGATTCGGTAGTTAGATAAGTTTTGAAATTATCTGATCTCTCAGATTTTATCATTAGCAAATTTTCTAATTAACCAATCACTCTATCTTCAAATTCGTAATTAACCATTCATCATTAATAATTCATTACTATCTTCGCCGCCGATATGACAAAATCGGTAGATCTTACAAAAGGGCCAATATTCAATCAGTTAGTGCAATTGGCTTTACCTATTATTGGTACGTCGTTGATGCAAATGGCGTATAACCTGACAGATATGATTTGGTTAGGGCGCTTAGGGAGTGATGCAGTTGCTTCGGTGGGAGGGGCTGGCTTCTTTATCTGGCTGGGTATGTCTGTTGTTATGGTGACACGTATCGGTGCTGAGGTAGGTGTATCCCAATCGTTGGGGCGTAAAGATCCGGAGGAGGCTACACGTTATGCTCGTCATGCATTGGTGTGGGCATTTGTAATTGCGTTTCTGTTGGCTGGGATTGTATTTCTGTTTTCACCTCAGCTGGTTAGCGTCTTCAGGTTCAAATCTCTTAATGTTGAGCAAGGAGCCATTCATTATCTGAAAATAGTGGCTTTCGGCTTTCTTTTTACATTCATCAATCCAACTTTTCAAGGAATTTATAATGGGGCTGGTAATAGTAGGCAGCCCTTCTATTATCTTCTTATTGGATTGGGATTAAATATAATATTAGATCCTGTTTTGATTTTTGGTTGGGGGCCTTTTCCACACTTGGGTGTGAAAGGAGCTGCCTATGCCACGGTTATTGCTCAGTTTGTTGTGTTTACGGTGTTCATGATACGCTTTGTATGGTTAAAGGAAATTATGAATCCTGATTTCTTGCGGTTTAAATTAAGTTGGCGAATAACCAGGCGCATCTTTAAGCTGGGATTGCCGGTAGCGACGGAGAGTAGTTTGTTTGCAATCTTTGCCTTGATCCTTGCCCGGCTCATTACCAAATGGGGTGATGTGCCCATTGCCGTTCAAAGTGTGGGTGCCCAGATAGAAGCTATTTCCTGGATGACTTCCACAGGTTTTGCAACTGCTTTGGGGAGTTTCACTGGTCAGAACTATGGGGCCGGAAATTGGGAGCGCATTCGCAAGGGATATTTCACAACCATTGGGATTGGTGTTTTTCTGGGGATAATAGTGACAGTGGCATTTGTCGTATTTGGTGAAGAAATATTTTCATTGTTTCTGCATGAAGAAGAATCGTTGCAGCTAGGAATTGTATATTTAAAAATATTGGCTGTTTCGCAGGTGTTTATGATCCTGGAAATCATTACCAGGGGTGCATTTAACGGAATTGGAAAGACCATACCTCCATCAGTAGTGGGCATTTTCTTTACCGGGATGCGGGTACCTGCCGGTTATATATTATCGGCTGAAAGGTTGTTGGGTATGTTAGGTATTTGGTGGGCGATTAGTTTATCAAGTGTTTTTAAAGGGATAGTTTTGATGACCTGGTATTTGCTCCTGCTATGTAAAGCTCATCCACAGGGAAGTTGTAAAAAGCGTTTTCTGACGTTATCATTTATACCGTCTCGTATTCGACAACAAATTTTTTCAAGAGAAGAAAACATCAAAATCAACGAGTAAAATAGGATATTGGATGAAGCGGTATAAAGTAATCATTGATAATTAACCATTAATCATTGTAATAACGTGCTGAAGGATAAGAATCGAAAAGTAGAGTTGAAAATATCCGGGGATGGATCACATACTTTATATGTGCCAGAATTGGAAGAGCATTATCACTCTGTGAATGGTGCCATCAATGAATCGATGCATGTTTTTATTGAAGCAGGCTTGAAGCAGTGTCAAAAGGATACGATCTCTATCCTGGAGATTGGTTTAGGTACCGGGTTGAATGCTTATCTCACCCTGTGTAATAAAAGTGATAAATCCATTAGGTATCATGCACTCGAAAAATACCCGGTATCGGAAGAGTTGGCCAATCAACTCAATTTTGTACCCGGTGATGATAAAGAAGGCCAGGTGCTGTTTCGGAAATTACATCACTTGCCATGGAATCAGATGGAGCTATTGACCGCTGATTTTTTACTTCATAAGCAGGAAACTGATCTGCTATCTGTTGTATTTAACTCAACTTACGATTTGGTTTATTTCGATGCTTTTGCACCGGAGAAACAACCGGAAATGTGGAGTGATGAGATATTCAGTAAAATATATCAGGCCATGAACAGTGGTGGTATTTTAACCACGTATTGTGCCAAAGGTGTCATCCGAAGAAGGCTGCAAGCATGTGGTTTTATTGTAGAACGCTTGCCTGGCCCTAAAGGTAAGCGAGAGATGATTCGGGCTACCAAACAATAATAGGCAATAATTGCGCTTTGGTCATTTCGAATTGTTAATTCTAAAGTGTATTTTCGCAGCAATATTAATTGATAGAGAAAATTTAAGATGGACAAAATTAGTTATGCATTGGGAATGAATATCGCTCAAAGTCTGAAAGCTTCAGGGCTTGAGACTATTAATTATACAAAATTTGCCGAGGGATTAGAAGTGGCCTTTGAAGGAAAAGAAGGTGAAATGGATGCGCAGGAAGCCAATCAGTTATTGCAACAGTTCTTTTCTGAATTACAGGCAAAACAACACGAAGGAAATATCAAGGCAGGGAAAGATTTTTTAGCTGAGAATACTAAAAAAGAAGGAATTGTGACGCTGGAAAGTGGGCTTCAGTATGAAGTGATCAATGCCGGTGAAGGTTCTATGCCTGCTGCGACTGATCAGGTAGAGTGCCATTATCATGGTACTTTAATTGATGGAACTGTTTTTGATAGCTCTGTACAACGGGGTGAACCTGCTGTATTCCCGGTAAATGGTGTTATCCAGGGATGGGTGGAAGCATTGCAAATGATGCCTGTTGGAAGTAAATGGAAATTGTATGTGCCCTCTGATCTGGCTTATGGTGAGCGCGGTGCAGGTAACCACATTGGCCCTCACACAACACTGATTTTTGAAGTAGAGTTATTGGCGATTAAATAATTGTTTAACCTAAATAGATTTTTTACACATGAAAACTACAAAAACAATTGTGGCGTTTCTGGCAGGTGTAGCCCTTTTGACTGCTTGTAACCAGGTTCCTAAAACAGGTAAGATGGAGTTCAAAAACCAATTGGATAGCGTCAGTTATGCACTGGGGTACATCGAAGCCAATCAAGTGAAAAAGCAATTCGAACAAGTGCCTTTCACTGTGGACTCCACAACATATGTAGATTTGGCAAAAGTTTTTGCAAAATCTAAATTGCAGGAGCGTTACCTTACTTTTCGTAAAGATCAGTTCGGTGATTTGAATGAAGATGCTTTTTACAAAGGATTTTTAAATGAATTTGCTTATGGTAAATCACACTTCACTGAGATGTCGGCAGATGCATTGTTGCGAAAAGTATTTACAGAGATGCGTGCACAAAAAGATTCGTTGAAGAAGCAAGAAGCGGGTGCCAACTTGGTGAAAGGACAACAGTTTTTGGAAGAAAACAAAAAGCGTCCGGAAGTGAAAGTAACCGCATCGGGTTTGCAATACGAAGTAATTCGTGAAGGAAATGGTCCCGTTGCCAACCCTACCGATCAGGTGAAATGCCAGTATCACGGAACACTGCTTGATGGAACTGTTTTTGATAGTTCTGTAGAGCGTGGTGATACCACACAATTCCGTGTGAATGGAGTCATCAAAGGTTGGACTGAAGCCCTTCAGTTGATGCCTGCTGGTTCTAAATGGCGTTTATACATCCCCTCGAATTTGGCGTATGGCGAGCGTGGAACGGGTGATAAAATTGGTCCCAATTCAGCCTTGATTTTTGATCTTGACTTGTTCGAAGTAATGAGTGCTGAGAAAAAGTAATTTTTTTTTTCTATAATAAATATAAAGCCGCTTTTCTACAAAGCGGCTTTTACTTTGACATCTAACACCACTGATTTTATTAGACTCTTACTTAAAATGAATAAAACCCCCTGTTTTGTTTGTATCAAAAATGTTAATAAGAATCTCTCCTTTTTTGCAACCTTTTTGAAAAATAATAAGTATTAATGATAGCTAAAAAATCAGTTTGATAATAGAAGGCTTCCATAAATAAAGACTAGCAGCCTGTCGGACTTATTGTTTTAACCGGTTTCTACTCCAATTTCAAAAAGCTACATTTGGGTAGTTCTTT
>JAEINY010000220.1 GCA_016342595.1 Marinilabiliaceae bacterium | reverse complement strand
TGATGAGTGATTTCTATACGAGTAAAGGATTAGTGTATAATGAAGGTAACTTATTGGACTTTTCTATCAACAGTCGTACTTATGTCAATCAATTGTTGGCACTTCCCGGACCGATCAATGATAAATGGAATTTTTACCTTAAGCTAGGAGTGGGTTTAACCGCATTCCGATCACGTGTTCATTACATTGAAAGCGGTGAAGTGGTGCATTATAGAGATGTATGGGCCCCTAATGCGGGTGATGGTTATATGGTAAAAGGGTATGATCGGGATGATCCATATAAGAAAATTGCCCGGGCCAAAGAGTTGGTTGTTCCCATGGGGTTTGGAATCGAGTATCGGATTAATCGCAGTTTCGATATTGGTTTTGAATCGACGATGCGCTTCTCTCTGGAGGATAAACTGGATAATGTTTTGGCCGGATCGGGGAATGATCGATACTGGAATAGCAATATTAATATCTCATATAAAATAGGTAAAAAGGATAAGCGTCACTCTAAATGGACCTATCGTAATTATGGATTTACGTTATTTGGTAAAGCCAAAATTGATCCTTTAGCAGATGAAATTAAAGTTTTTGAAAAGCAAGTGCGGCAGATGGCTGATAATCCTACTATTCGGACCGATTCGGTTTTGATTATACATACCATCAAGCGAATTTATGGAACAGAGAATGTGACATCAGTCTTTTTTGCAGTTGGTGAAAATAATCTTGATATGGAAGCTCAGGTAGATTTGGCAACTGTGGCCCTGGCGATGGTTAAAAATCCCGATTGGAAAGCTGATATTTTTGGATTTACAGATGAACCGGGTGATGCGGATTTATGTATGGAGTTGAGTCGGAAACGCTGTGAAAGTGTATTGGCTTTTTTTGTGGACGAATTGGGTTTAAGCCGTGATCGTTTTATATTGATTCCAAAAGGAGATACTGAATTGCTTTTTTCCAAAGATGAAGCACTCTCAGGTAATTTAGGGAGTATAAATCGTCGGGTAGATGTCGTTTTGATAAAATAAATAATAAGTGAACTTTTTCAGAAGGGTGGTGTTTCATTGATGCTACCCTTTATTTTTATAGAGAAAATTACATGAGAATTTAGATTCGAACTTTTTAATTGAAAAGAGGAAAATGATGGCTGATCAGTTAATAGTAGTATTTGATGGTGGGTGTAATATGTGTTCAATGTTAGTGCGTTGGCTATCAGTTTTGAATAAAAGGGACAGGTTTGTATTTGTTTCTCAACAAAGTTATATTGATCAATTCCCCGATCAGAAAGATACGATTGATCGTCTGCACTTAAATGATGAATTGGTAGTTTGGAGCCATGGAGTAGCCTTTTTCGGAGCCGGCGGGGTGTTATTAATATTGCAGGCCTTGGGTGGTGGATATATATTGCTGAAGTTTTTTATTCAACTTTTTCCACGAATTTTATTGGATAGAATCTATACTTGGGTGGCGCATCATCGTTACCAGTTTATGGGAAGGAGAAAATCGTGTCATATTCGTCCTCCCCTCCCTTAATATCAGAAGTTTAGTCCAAATCTAATTTTCCTGCCTGATCTTTGTGGTATTTCAAAGTGATTATATTCAGGAATTTACTAATTGACTCAATAGCTTGCTGGGTTCCTGTTGATATTGTCTGCCCTTTTAGTTTGAGCAGAAAGGAGCTATATATTGCAGTCAGGCAAATCTCAATATCATTGGATAAGGTATTTCCGGATTTTGCATCAAACTCTTTGAGGAAAGGGGCAATGCTATTGAACTGATGTTGATAGGCCACCTCATTAGGTTGCTTCATTAGTTTTTGGTGAAGCTGATTGATATCCGAAACGGTATTGATATTTACCTGAAGGTGTCCTTTAGTCTGCTTATTTTCAAGACTCATCATCTCCACCAGGTTACTCCACCATTCTTTAATCTCAGCCATCTTTTCTTCGGGTTGATTATAGGCCTTGATGATATTGGTTTCAATGGAAGACATATCCAAGTTGTTAGCACGGATCAGGTCTTCAACTTGCCACATGTACAACACATATTCAATAATGTTTTCTTGTTTTTTCTGCCTGGCTATAATCATTGTATTTTAGTTTTTAGTCATCAGTAATGTTTTTTAACTTTAGCCTTTAATCCGGATTCTCATCCTCAAGGTTCCAATCTCCCTCTTGTAAACGATCCAGATCGCGTCGATCTTTTTTCGTAGGACGCCCTAAGCCTTTGGGTCTGGATAGGTTGTGTGCCATTTTGGCGAGCTCCAGCGTTTCAAGTTGATCGGCAGGGGTTACATCTTTTATGAATCCAGAGACTAGCTTAGCACCCATTCGCTTCTCGGCCAGGTCCAGAATTTCATAGGAACGTATGATAGGCGGGACGCGTATTTCAATAACCTCACCCACTTTGACCATGCGTGATGATTTTACCCACTGGCCGCCCATGCTCACTCGATTTTTCTTACAGGCTTCAGCCGAGATGCTACGAGTTTTAAACAATCGAACGGCCCATAGAAATTTGTCAATACGAACACTGTTTCCTACTGCCATGTCTTATTTTTTATTGAACTGATTCATGGTTCGAGCTACACCAATGGTGGCAAATGATTTGATGATACCGATGGATGTTTTGATCCGGTCTTTTAGTGTTTCCATTTCATCTTCACTCCAAAGACCTAACACATAATCCACTTGTTGACCTTTGGAAAAGTCATTTCCGATGCCAAAACGTAATCGGGCGTAGGAAGCTGTATTCATCATTGCCTGAATGTTTTTAAGTCCATTATGTCCGGCATCACCACCTTTGGGCTTTAGCCGAAGGGTGCCGAAGGGTAAGGCCAGATCATCCACAATAACCAATAAATTTTCCAGCGGGATTTTTTCTTTCTGTAGCCAATAATTGACAGCACGCCCACTCAAATTAACGTATGTGTTCGGTTTGAGCAAAATGAAGATCCGACCTTTGAATTTGTATTCAGTCACAGCGCCGTATCGTTGATCTTTGAAGGTGATTTCCTTTTCCCGGGCCATTGCATCCAACACATCAAAGCCAATATTATGCCTTGTGTGTTCATATTCAGCTCCAATATTTCCTAAACCTACAATCAGGTATTTCATTTCTGGTACATTCTTGTTTGTAGAAGACTTATTTGTTGATCGGAACAAGTTAATGAATTGTTTGATCATGAATTATCTGCCTCTATTCGGTTAACAACAATTGTAATAAAAATGGAAAAACCCCCATATTGAATAATATGGAGGTTCCAAACTAAAAATATCTTTATTAGCCTTCTTGTTGAGCAGCCGCACGTGCAGCTCTTGTTAGCCTTACAGCTACAACAACAGCGTTCTTAGCATTCAGTAATTCAAGATTTTCATAAGCTAAAGCTCCAACCTGAATTGTTTGACCAAGACTAACATTTGTAATATCAATATCCAGTACGTCTGGCAAGTGTTTTGCAAGACCTTTTACTTTCAATTTACGTTTCTCCAATTGTAATTTACCACCGGCTTTCACACCTTCTGCAAAACCATTCATTTTTACAGGGATTTCAATTACGACAGGTTTGTCTTCTTTGATTTGCAAGAAATCAGCATGCAACAAATTGTCTTGTACCGAGTGGAATTGTGTATCCTGAATGATTGCAGGGTATACTTTACCTTCAATATTTACGTTAATGAGGTAAACATTAGGTGTAAAGATCAATTTGTGAAATTCGTTGGCCGGTGCATAGAAGTGAACATTTTCTTCTCCACCATAAATGACACATGGTACATTTCCTGCGTTACGCAACGCTTTAGTTGACTTTTTGCCAATCTCGGTACGTGCAATACCTTTAATTTCAATAGTTTGCATAATTAAATTTTTAAGTGCTACTCAAAATTAAGTTTAAATGTGTGGCTTAATTTCCCATCACACGCTTGCTTTAAAGCGGCTGCAAAGTTAGCGCTTTTATAGCAAAAATTGATTGCTTATCGATTGATAATTATAAACTTTTTCAACAGTGTCAGCAAATAATTGCGCTGCTGATAAAACTTTTATCTTATCGGATTGCTGTTTTAACGGAATGGAGTCGGTTACATATAATTCAGCAAGTCCTGAATTTTCGATGCGTTCATAGGCTGGTCCGGACAAGACTGCATGCGTCGTGAAAGCTCTTACGCTTTTGGCGCCTGCCTCCAACATCATATCAGCTGCTTTGGTTAATGTGCCGGCTGTGTCTACCATGTCATCAACGATGATCACATTTTTGCCGCTTACATCACCAATGATGCGCATCTCGTCAATAACGTTAGCTTTTGCACGGTGCTTATGGCAAATAACCATTTGTGTTTCCAAAAATTTGGCGTAGGTATTGGCTCTTTTCGTGCCACCCACATCAGGTGAGGCAATAACCAAATCATCCAAATTCATGTGTTTGATGTGCGGCACAAAAATGGATGAAGCATATAGATGATCGACCGGGATGTTAAAGAATCCCTGAATTTGATCAGCATGTAAATCCATGGTGATCACACGATCGACACCAGCAGCAGACAACATGTCAGCTACTAATTTGGCACCGATTGAAACCCGTGGCTGATCTTTACGATCCTGGCGGGCGTAACCAAAATATGGCATAACAGCTACGATTTTGTAAGCTGAAGCTCTTTTGGCGGCGTCAATCATCATTAACAATTCCAACAGGTTATCTGCCGGAGGAAATGTTGATTGAATTAAAAATAGGTGTGAACCTCGAACTGTTTCTTCGTAAGCGGTGGCAAATTCACCATCGCTAAAACGTAAACAGTTAATGCTTCCTAATTCGCGGCCTGAACACAGGCTAATTTTTTCTGCCAGATACCGTGTTGAAGTACCCGAAAAAATTTTAATTGGTGCTTTGGGTGGCATTTAATGTGTTGTTTATCAGATTTTTGATTGTGTATTGTGGTGCAAAGTTAAGAAATTCATAAATTCTTAACAGTGCCTAACTCCATAAAATTCAATCTAAATAGTCTTAAAAAATGTAACTCCCTTTGTATTTAGCATTTACCAATCTTGATTTATCTTGTCGATAAAATCAAGGATCTCTTTTCGTCCTTCGCCTTTTTCAGCAGACGAATAGAAAACCGGAGGCAGCTTTTCCCAATATTTCAATAACTCTTGCTCGTATTGTTTCATATTGGTATTATATTTGGTCTTATTGAGTTTATCTGTTTTGGTAAAAACAATGGCGATCGGGATCCCATTGGCCACCATCGCATTCATAAACTCAAAATCATTTTTCTGCACCGGCAACCGTGAATCAACCAAGATAAACAGGCACATCATATTTTCGCGACTTTCAATATAGTCGGTAATCAGTTTTCCGAACTTCTCCCGTAAGGTCTTAGATACTTTGGCATAGCCAAAACCCGGCAGATCGACCAGATACCAGGTATTATCAATCTTAAAATGGTTGATGAGCTGTGTCTTACCCGGTGTTGAAGATACTTTAGCCAATGCTTTTCGTTTGCACAGCATGTTTATAAGTGATGACTTACCTACGTTAGATCGTCCTATAAAGGCATATTCCGGTCGGTCGGGTTTAGGACACTGATCGGTTTTAGCACTGCTCGTCAGAAAGTCGGCCTCAAAAATTTCCATTTTTCACAATTTGTTGCAAAGGTAATGGGGATCAATTAAAAACAAAAGATTTTTTGAAGAACCGTAAATGTTAACGTTTTTGAACAATCGTTGCATTTAATGTTGATTTGAATGTCTGTATATTTGTAGCAAAATTTAATACTAGCAGCAATGAGTGTTTTATATCCGATCAAATTTACCCCTATCCTGAAAGATAAAATATGGGGTGGTGAAAAATTAAAAACGGCCCTGGGAAAAGAGTTTTCCCCATTACCCAATGCCGGTGAAAGTTGGGAGATTTCCGGTGTTCCTGGAAATGTATCGGTAGTTGAAAATGGTTTTTTGGCAGGTAATACCCTGAATGAAGTATTGGAGATATACATGGGTGACCTGGTTGGTGATAAGAATTATCAGCAATACGGAAACGATTTTCCGTTGTTAATTAAATTCATCGATGCCAATGATGTGTTATCTATTCAAGTTCATCCGGATGATAAATTGGCTGAGGAGCGTCATAACTCATTTGGAAAAACTGAAATGTGGTATGTGATGCAAGCGGATGAAGGAGCTTCTTTAATTTCTGGTTTCAGTAAGGATGTGAATAAAGAGACGTATTTGAAACATCTGAAGGAAAACTCATTGGATGAAATATTGGCTTCACACAAGGTAGCTCCAGGCGATGTGTTTTATATTCCTGCAGGCCGTGTACATGCCATTGGTAAAGGTATTTTGTTGGCTGAAATTCAGCAAACATCCGATGTTACTTATCGCATTTATGATTTCGATCGTAAAGATGATCAGGGGAATACACGAGAGCTGCATACTGAGCAGGCTTTGGATGCCATCGATTATAAATTTTATGAAGATTTAAAAACCGATTATAAAGCTGAGAACAACGAAACCACAGAAGTTGTGAAATGCGACTATTTCAAAACAAATGTGTTGGAGTTTGATCAGGCAATTAAAAAAGATTTTTATGTGCTGGATTCATTTCTGATTTATATGTGTTCGGAAGGAAGTTTTGAAATAGAGTATGAAGATGGTAAATCAGAAAAAGTAAATAAAGGCGAAACGGTGCTCGTTCCTGCTGAATTACGTACTATTACTCTTAAACCTGCTGAAAAAACTAAAGTATTAGAGGTTTATCTTTAGGTATAAGACAATCATAAGGATGCGATAGCCCGGGAAAATTACTTCCGGGTTATTTTTTTGCACCGGTGTAGAGTGTTAAGAATATAACAATAGGTTAAAATTACGTTTGAATAGGAGGTGTTTGTGTGTAATCAGTTAATAATTAGAAGTTAGGCCAAAATAAATATTTGAATTTGTTATTTTTTTGATCCCTTTTCTTTTAGTTTTGCAATAGAATTGGATGTAATACAAGCAATACATTAATATAATTGACATGAGAGTACTGAAATTTGGTGGAACATCAGTCGGATCAGCTCAGCGGATGAAAGAGGTGGTCGAATTGATTTCTGATCAGCATCGAAAAATTGTGGTGTTATCAGCCATGGCTGGGACAACCAATAGTTTAGTGGAGATTACCAACTATTTATATAAACAGGATCACGATGGGGCCACTGAGCTCATTATTCAACTGGAGAAAAAATATGAAAACGAGGTTGCTGCTCTCTATAAAACCAATGAATATAAGAAAAAAGGATTGCAGTTGATTCATTCACATTTTGAGTACATCAAATCCTTTACAAAAGATATGTTTACGGTTTTCGAAGAGAAAGCCATTTTAGCGCAGGGGGAGTTGATTTCCACCGCTATGTTTCATTATTATTTGCTGGAAAACGGTAAAAATTCTGTGTTATTACCTGCATTGGATTACATGCGCATTAACAAAAATAATGAGCCGGATAATGCTTACGTGAAAGAGAATTTGAATCAAATACTCGAATCCTATCCGGAAACCGGCATTTTTATTACACAAGGTTATATTTGTCGCAATGCGTTTGGTGAAATTGATAATCTACAACGCGGTGGAAGTGATTATTCCGCCTCTTTAATCGGTGTGGCTTGTGGCGCTGAAGAAATTCAGATCTGGACCGACATTGATGGGATGCATAATAATGATCCACGTTATGTGGAAGGGACGCATTCGATTAAAGAGCTTTCCTTTGATGAAGCAGCTGAATTAGCCTACTTTGGCGCAAAAATATTGCACCCAACCAGCGTACTACCAGCCAAACTGGCCAATGTGCCGGTGCGTCTATTGAATACTCTGGAACCTGAGGCGGAAGGAACGCTTATTTGTTCGCATCAGGAGAAGCATCGCATTGCTGCTATTGCCGCTAAAGATGGCATTACGGCGATTAAAATTAAGTCGGGACGGATGTTGCTTGCGTATGGTTTTCTGCGTAAAGTATTTGAAATTTTCGAAAGTTATAAAACACCCATTGACATGATTACCACTTCGGAGGTAGGTGTATCTGTGACCATTGATGATGATTGCCATCTGAAAGAAATCGTGGATGATCTGAAAAAATTCGGGACGGTAGATGTGGACCGCGATCAGGTGATCGTTTGTGTTGTGGGTGATTTGGTAGCTGAGAATAACGGGTATGCCAATAAGATATTTGATGCGGTCAAAGAGATTCCGATCCGCATGATTTCATACGGTGGAAGCAACTTCAATGTGTCATTGCTGATCAATGCCACCGATAAAAAAGTAGCATTAAATCTGTTGAGTCAAAAACTGTTTAATTAGGGATAAGAGAGATGAGTTTTAACTTTCCTGTGGAGGTATTGAAAGGTCTGCAAACGCCATATTATTACTATGACATGGCACTGTTGGAGCAGACATTACGGTATGTGAGAAGCGAAGCTGACCAATATGGTTATAAAGTGCATTATGCAGTAAAGGCCAATGCCAATGAACGCTTATTAAAGGCGATTAATGCCAAAGGATTTGGGGCGGATTGTGTGAGTGGTAATGAAGTTCAGAAGGCTTTGGATTGCGGTTTTGATCCATCCGGAGTGGTATATGCCGGAGTGGGTAAATCAGATCGTGAAATTAACATTGGACTGGATAATGATATTGCCTGTTTCAATGTGGAATCCATTCCGGAGCTGGAGATCATTGATGAGCTGGCCGGATTAAAAGGCAAAATAGCCAATGTGGCCTTGCGCATCAATCCGAATGTGAATGCCAATACACACCATTATATAAGAACTGGTTTAGAAGAGAACAAGTTTGGGATCAACCAATGGGATTTGGAAAATGTACTGGACGTGTTAAAGCGCATGAAGCATGTGAAACTGCTGGGACTACATTTTCATATTGGATCCCAGATCATGGATCTCAACTCATTTAAGGATCTGTGCTTGCGGGTGAATGAGATTCAAAAGTGGTTCATTAGTCACCAGATTTTTCCGGAGGTAATTAATGTAGGAGGCGGTTTGGGTATTGACTATGAACAGCCCGATGCAAATGCCATCCCGGATTTTAAAAGTTTCTTCAGGCTGTTTGATGAGATCTTGGAGTTGAAACCAGGTCAGGAGTTACATTTCGAATTGGGTCGTTCTATGGTGGCGCAATGTGGCGTGTTGATGAGCAAGGTGCTTTATGTAAAAAATGGCGTTAACACCAAGTTTGCCATCATCGATGCCGGAATGAATGATTTGATACGTCCGGCACTCTACCAGGCATATCATAAAGTGGAGAACCTGTCATCAACCGGTGAAACGGAGAAATATGATGTGGTGGGTCCCATTTGTGAGTCCAGCGACTGTTTCGGGAAAGCCATCGTGCTGCCCGAGACTAAACGCGGTGATCTGATCACCATTCGATCGGCTGGTGCCTATGGCGAAGTGATGGCCAACGGCTATAATCTGAGAGAGATACCTGTTGCTTATTATTCCGATAATATATAGTATTTGTTTTGTGATTTGAACAACCATAAAAACCACTTAAGCACCGTTTAACCAGCGGTGCTTTTTTTATTTCTTATTCAGTCAAATTGCAGCCTTTGGATAAAAAAAATAGAGGCGTTTGGCTCCTTAATGAGGTAACTTATCCAAACCTTCATTTCTCAAATTCTTTCCAAATCATGCCGTGAGTGGAGATAATTGTTACGCCTCATGCACATGGAAGATTTACAAAAAACTGAATTATTCTTTTTTCGAAAAGAAAAAATCACTAACTTTTTTTGTATTACTGACAAAGGACTGAATTTTTAACCCAAAACAATTATAACATGGAAAATCTTATTTCGTTTCAGCTTACGCTGGAAGAGCGCAATCAAGTGGAGCAGGCTATTCAGACTTTAGTCGGGGTGTTGGAATCTAAACTGATCACCCTTTCACCGGAGGATCGGCGGGAGCTGCCCAAAATGGGTGATAAAACAGTGGCTTTTGTTGATAAAGCCCTGGAGTATGGTGTGGCTTATCCCGATTACATACCCAATTTTATTGATATTCCCGAAGCAAAAAAAGATTTTGAGACGGTGAAAACACTGCGGAACATTATTACGCCATTAGAGCGAATCAGTAACCTGGCCAATGATACCATGACCCTGGCAGGAAGTGAGGCCTATACCTCGGCCCTGTCTGTTTATAAAGTATTGAAAAATGCTGCACGTATGGGCCAGCCTGGTGCTGAAGAAGCCAGCCGGGAACTGAGTAATCGTTTTCCCCGCGGCCGGCGAAAGGGTGAAGTGATCGGGGAAAATTAAC
>JAEINY010000219.1 GCA_016342595.1 Marinilabiliaceae bacterium | reverse complement strand
TATCACGATGGCTTACTCATTTTCGAAATCAGTCAAAAAGAAATATGGAATAAAGCATCGGCTGATAGCACCGGTTTGGAAGCTTTCTTTGAATCGCACCAAACCGATTATGCACTACCCGAACGTTTCGAAGGGATGCTATATTTCTGTCAGACAAAAAAACATCTGAAGAAACTAAAAAAACATCTGGCTGCTTCAAATACGGCTTCAGATAGTCTACCTAGCCAATTAACATCTGGTGTTAATGTTAAAACAGGTACCTTTCACAAAGGTCAATACCCTGCTTTGGATGCACAACTTTGGCCGGACGATGCAAATAAAAAAATCGCTAAAAACACCCACTTTTTATTTATTAAAGGAGATAAAAAAGAAGCCGTTCAACAGGAACTGAATGCCATAAAAGGACAGGTTATCTCCGATTATCAAAACCACCTGGAGAAAGTTTGGATCGAAAACCTGCGAAAAAAATACAAACCAGAAATCAACTCTTTTGTTTTAGAGCAGACAAAACTCTAATTTAGAGCCTTGCTTTGGCGATTACATTTTAACCGGGAGGAGAGAATGAAATAGTAACAGTAGCAATACTGAGGTTTTTGTAATTTTGCCGGCTCATTAAATGAACTAATTTTAACGAATGAAACAGGCGACTACACGCTATCTATTTCTGTTTGCAATGGCAGGAGCTCTGACATTTGCCGGTTGTAATACCCAACCTGACGATCCGCTGTCGGAACCACTACTGTTAGTGGCCCAGAAACCATTAACCAAAAGAATGCTTTATTCGGCCATTCCGAATAACCTACCAGAAGCCGACAGTGTTAATTTTGCTCAGGATTACATTAATCGCTGGATCCGGTCTGAGCTTTTATTGCTCAAAGCGGAGTTAAACCTCACACCTGATGAGAAAAACGTGCAACATCTGTTAGAAGAATATCGTCGCTCGTTACTGATTCATCAATACCAGCAAAAACTTCTGGAGCAAAAATACTCCCCCCTTATTACCGGTTCTGAAATTCAGGCCTACTATGAGAGAATGATTGACAACTTCAAATTAACCAGTCCGATCATCAAGGGTGTTTTTGTTACGGTGCCGCGAACAGCACCCAATATCGATGAGCTTCGCGACCTCTATCGTTCCGATGATTCGGAAGATATGATTAAACTGGAAGCCTATTGTTTTACCAATGCGAAGAAATATGAAGTATTCATCGATCATTGGTTGCCTATGAATCGAATTAACAGCGCTTTACCTGAACGCATTTCGAAACCGGAACAGTTCCTAAAGTATCGGAAAGATTACAAAACATCTGATTCGCTGTATCATTATTTCTTCGCTATAAAAGAATACAAATTGATTGGTGAAGTCGCTCCCCTGGAATTCGTTGAAGAAAAAATAAAGGCCATCCTGCTTAATAAAAAAAGGTTGGAATTCATCAAACAACTAGAAGCAGACCTGTACGAAGAGGGGCTGAAGCAGAAAATCATAAAATTCTATTAATTTTACCAAAAAAAAGAGCATGCAAAGATTTTTTAAACTTAGTGCTATATTACTATTTATATCGATTTCTTTTTCACCCCTTGTGGGCCAGTCAAATGTGATTGATGAAGTGATTGCGGTGGTGGGTGACAATGCCATTCTTCGTTCGGATATTGAACATCAATATGAACAAGCCGTTATGGAAGGAGTTACTGTACCGGGAGATATGAAATGCCATATTTTTGAACAGGAGCTCATTAGTAAATTATTGCTTAACCAGGCCGAATTAGATAGTATTGAAGTAAGCGAAAATGAAGTGGTCAACCAGGTTGATTCCCGTGTTAATTATTTCATCCAGCAAATTGGCGATAAAGAAAAATTAGAAGAATACTTTGGTAAGTCATTGATTCAAATCAAACGCGACCAAATGGATATGGTCCGCACACAGATGCTGACACAAAGTATGCAACGTACTATTACCGGCGACATTGCGGTGACCCCTTCTGAAATCAGGGTTTTCTTTAAAGGCGTTCCTCAGGATAGTCTTCCGATGGTGCCTACTCAATATGAATTACAGCAAGTGGTAATACACCCTACAGTAGAACAAGAGGAGATTGACCGGGTTAAGACCCAATTACGTGATTTCCAGAAACAGATTAATGAGGGACGCGATTTCGCCACCTTAGCTGTTTTATATTCTGAAGATAAAGGATCTGCAGCTCGTGGTGGTGAATTAGGATGGATGCCTCGTGCCGGCCTGGTACCGGAATTTGCCAGTGTAGCTTTCAATTTGCAAGACAAAAAGAAAGTCTCAAAAATTGTGGAAACAGAATTTGGCTATCACATCATTCAATTAATCGACCGTAAAGGTGAGCGTATTAACTGCCGGCACATTTTGATTAAACCCAAGGTTAGCCTGGATGCCCGCAAAGAAGCTGAATCGAAATTAGATACCCTTCGCGGATTAATTACGGATGAAACCATCTCCTTTGCCGAAGCCGCCCTTCGTTTCTCCATGGATAAAGACTCGCGTACCAATGGTGGTTTGATGGTAAATCCGGGCACAGGGACCGCAAAATTTGAAATCAGTCAAATTCCTGTGGCGATCAACAAAACGATACAATCCATGGAAATAGGTGATGTTTCGAAACCATTTTTTATGATGGACGATCAAAAAGGTCAGGAAACCTATCGTATTGTATTACTAAAAAACAAGACAGCTCCTCACAAAGCTAATATGCGTAATGATTACCAGATGCTTCAAAGCATGTTGGAAAACAAAAAGCGTCAGGAAGCCTTAGATACCTGGATTCGTGAAAAGCAACACGAAACTTATATAACCATTGATGAGAAGTGGGTGAAATGTGAGTTTAAATACGATGGTTGGATTAATTAATAATTGATTGAAGAAGACTTGTCTGAATAAAATACAATTAAACACGGGAGCAAGCATTATTCTTATTCTAGTGCTTGTTATAATAAACAATGCTTGTTCCCGTGAGTTTTACAACATCAACTGGAATGGCGTGATCGTTGATGGTGTCACTAACAAACCCATTCCACACGCGGTTGTCAAAGCCACTGCTCAATATCAGGATAACATCGATCGCACTGCAGCAAGCAACAAATCCTTTCAATCTGATATTTCGGGGCATTTCCAGAGTCTTTTTGACAAAGCTTACCACATCAGCTACGAAATTGAAGCCTATGGTTACATGTCTGTTCAATCACGCAAAAACCTAAAACGAAATACTTCGCTTGATACCATTCGTCTGCTGCCTGAAATATCACAAAGCAACCTGTTCATTTCATTACTTTCAGAACAAAATTTCGAAAATCAGCCGTATTTAAGATCGCGAACGTTCACTCCAATAAAAGGCCGGAAAAAAAATAGCACCCTTGAGGTAGTTGGTTTTGATTTTATCAATCAAAAACACTCAACGCATCCCGATAGTATGGATCTGAAAATGGCGATCCGCAATCACCAAAGCTCATCACCTACCATTCAATTTAATTCTTTTAAAAAGGGAGGCATCTATCCCATTTTCATCCATGAGGTGGATGAATCCTTTTTTCTGGAGATGGAAAATGCACCAACAGACGGCTATTATAGCTCCTATAAAACATCCGGAAATGAAGTTGGCTTTTTTATCCGGTGCCGGGATGGTCAACACTATGTAAAAATGCTACCGGATGATCACATTTGCACCCTGTCCTATTGTACATCTACAGATTCGATTCAGGAAACAGGATTGCGAATGAATTACCTGCTTCAGCGCGATACAATCTACCCAACCCTCTTTCCCATCTTAAGGGTCTACGACTATTTAAATCACCAATCGCTCTCCACAGCCTTAATTGAAATACAGCAAAAGCACAAAACGTCCCCTAAACAGGCAAATTAAATGTTCAGTTAGATTTTATTTTCCATTATTTTCCCACCTTTGCAACTTAAATATGTAAACGACTCTATGCATTTCAAACTCGTTATATTTTTATCGCTTATTTGCTTCACTATAAATGGGCAGGAGCAGGTATCCCAATCTACTAAGAAAGCGAAAGTAAATATTAAAAAGGCCGATTATCTTGATCAAAGGGATTACCTTGGAGAAGGTGTAAAACTATTAATTGGAAATGTGAAGCTTCAGCATGAAAACACCATCATGTTTTGTGATAGTGCCTATTTATATTCAGATTCCAGTTATGTAGAAGCCTTTGATAATATTCACATCATTCAAAATGATTCCATTCACTTGTATGGTGACCTGCTATTATATGAAGGAAATAACAACCTGGCCAAAGTACGCGAAAATGTGAAAATTATCAAGAAAGACGTTACCCTGACAACTGATTTTCTGGATTACGACCGCATTAAAAATGTAGGGTATTATTACAATGGCGGGGAAGTCGTTAGTGGTGAAAATACATTGATCAGCGATTGGGGTTATTATTATCCGGACTATAATGAAGTACACTTTAAAGATTCTGTAGTTGTTAACAATCCTCAATACTCTATTTTTTCGGATACGTTAAAATACAATACGGTCACTGAGATCGCTAATATTCTGGGGCCTACTTTTATTATCAGTGATGACAACCTGATTTACAGTGAAGATGGCTATTATGATACCATGAACGACAAAGCTAAACTACAGCGCAACAGTTACGTTCAAGGGAAAGAGCAAGTATTGAAAGGAGATACCATCTACTACGACCGAAAAATCGGATTAGGTGAGGTTTTTTATAACATGGAGCTGCACGATACCACAAATCATATGATTATTGCCGGTGACTATGGATATTACAATGAGCTTTCTAAATATGGTTTGGCAACAAAGAAAGCGCAATTGATGCAAATTCATCAGAAAGATACCCTTTATTTGCATGCTGACACCTTACAGCTAATCCCACTTATTGAGGAGGATAGCCGAATGGTAAAAGCTTTCTATAACGTGAAGTTTTTCCGTAAAGACCTGCAAGGTCGTTGTGATTCGATGGTCTATGATTTCCGCGATTCAACGAATACTTTTTACAATAATCCGGTTATTTGGGCCATGGATAATCAATTAACGGCCCAAACCATTAAACTGTACTCAAAAAATCAAGCCCTCTACAAAGCGGAGATGATCAATTCAGCCTTTGTGGTGGCACCTGAAGACAGCCTCTTTTTCAACCAGGTGAAAGGTCGCAACATGACCGGTTATATCCGAAATAATGAATTGTATAAGATTGATGTGGATGGTAATGGTCAAACAATATATTATCCCAAGGATAATGAGTTTGTTATTGGGGTAAATCGTGCCGAAAGCAGTAACCTTACCATTAATCTAAAAAACAGGCAAATTACAGGTATTAAGATGCGCGTAGATCCCAATGGCAATATGAATCCTCCTTTTCTACTACCCACTGAAGATGTGCGCTTAAAAGGATTTATCTGGCTGGAAGAAATCAGGCCTAAAAACAGATGGGACATCTTTAAACATACTGAAATGCCATCGATGGATGAGACCACCTCGGCCTATGACGATTACAAGTTTGGTGACAACGATAAATAGAGAATTAATTGATACAAAAAAAAGGGTCGAAACGACCCTTTTTTTTACTCTCTCAATTAATACTCATCTTCATTGAAAAAGAAATCTTCTTTACTTGGATAATCCGGCCAAATATCCTCAATACTTTCAAATACTTCTCCTTCGTCCTCTATCTCTTGAAGGTTTTCGATAACCTCAAGTGGTACACCAGAACGAATTCCGAAGTCAATCAGTTCATCCTTTGAGGCCGGCCATGGCGCGTCTTCTAATTTAGAGGCTAGTTCGAGTGTCCAATACATAAGAACTCAATTTAACTTTAACAATATTTTGTTTTTCCAATTTGTAACTTAACGCGAATATAAAAAAAAAAATCATTCCAACAAGTTCCATTTCCATGGAATTTCATGAACATCAAAATACTTTGACAAATAACGGGACAGCACAAACAGATAATCAGACAGCCGGTTAATATATTGTATCACTCATGGATTAAGGTCATACGTATCGGCAATTGCAATCATCCAACACTCGGCCTGATGACAAATCGTATGCACCAATTGTAAGTAGCTTACTTTGATATATAATGAACTGATCCATGGATTCTTCCAGTTCATAAAAACGAATTAAACCAATAAAACTATTCAATTCATCAATGGTTCTACAGGCTTCCAGCCGCTCATGACTTTCAGAAACGCGCGTCCCTCCTATCAATCCCGTTTTCTCTTTATCGCCTGTTTTAGTATAAACTACACTTTTTTCATGATTCAATATATATATGCCCAGAATGACTATCCTATAAATATTTTCAAACCTCCTACATTTGCAAACATATCTTTAACAGTAACCAAATTGAATGGCTCAACACAAATCATAAACAAAAGGTTAAATGATTACCCCACTAAGGTCACTTGTTCATTTTTATAGTCTTTCTCAATTTCGCCATCTCGTAATCGAATAATACGATGGGCATGTTGGGCAATATCTTCTTCGTGCGTCACTAAAATAATGGTATTGCCACGCGCATGAATCTCACCAAACAATCGCATGATATCCACTGATGTTTTTGAATCCAGATTCCCTGTAGGTTCATCGGCCAGAATGATAGACGGGTCATTTATTAACGCCCGGGCCACCGCAACCCTTTGTCGCTGACCTCCCGACATTTCATTGGGTCGGTGCTGCATGCGATCTCCCAATCCCACACTTGTTAAAGACTCCTCTCCCAATTGCATGCGTTCGGCCTTGGGAATACCCGCATACACCAGCGGTAAAACCACATTCTCTAAGGCTGTATATCGGGGCAACAGATTAAACGTCTGAAAAACAAAACCAATTTCTTTATTACGTATCTCAGCCAGACTTTCATCTGTTAAATGACTGACATCGGTTCCGTTCAATACATATTGACCGCCGGTGGGCGTATCCAAGGCACCTATAATATTCATTAAGGTTGACTTCCCTGATCCTGACGGCCCCATTATTGCCACATACTCCCCTTTATCAATGGAAAGAGAGGTACCCTGCAAGGCCTTTACTACTTCGGTCCCAACTTGGTAATACTTGGTGATATCAGATATGTGAATAATTTGTTTGCTCATCGTCTATTTATTTTAGCATAACAAATATATAATTTTCCACAAAATATCATTACGCATCCTGCCTTATTATATTGGTTCGTTAAGATTCTATGAAAAGCTGACTACCTGATTGTACTAAAATCCAAGAATCACTATTGTTTTGTGCGTCTGTGCAAGTTATAAAAGAGCCAAATATCTAAAATCTCCTATATCAATAACTCACCACAAAATTCTGTTTTTGGCACTCCTTCCTAAAGAAGATGATTCCAATCTGAAACAGATCCAGACTGACCGTCACCTTGGGATGGTCACATATAATCTTCCATGCCTCATGCATCCCCTGTGACCAATGAATATCATCAAAAATAAAAATAGAATCGTTACCAGCCTTCGACAGACAAATATTAAAATAATCTATCGTCGCCTGCTTTTCATGGTGCCCGTCGATAAACACCATATCTAGTTGATTTAAAGAAGACACTAACTCAGGCAATACATCCCTGAATTGCCCGACTATCTGGTTCACATTTCGACATTTTAAACTTTTGAATGTTTTGGAAGCAAAGGCAGCGGTATTTTCACATCCTTCAATCGTATATACCTTACTGGAACTATTATGGCGAGCTAAATAGGAAGTGCTGATTCCAATGGAAGTACCTAATTCCAGAATACAGTTTGGTTTAAAATGATTGGCTAACCTAAATAACAATTCTCCATACCTGGGGTGAATGGATGATTTTAATACCAATTCAGATACCCGTCGCTCTTTTTTATTGAATTCAGTACTCCCCGCCCCATAATCAGACATAGAAATTACCTGCTTCGATTTCATGAGCTGTTTCCGATAGGCTTTAACGGATTCAAAAACGTAATAACGATGGCTATCACCAATTAAATCCCTCACCAGATTAAACACAAAAGGACTGTGCAATCCATATCCTTTTTTATATTTGGATTTCAATAAATAGGAAAGATAGCTTTTAACCAAATAGATATTCATTCAATTATTTTTCTTTTTGCATGGTTGACAGGCATTTTATCATTCGAAATTTTTAATTCCCAAACGCCTGAAATCAATTATTATCAAATGAGGTGGAAGATAACTATTTTCTCCAATAATAAAAGTGCACAAGAAAATTGACAGAAAATTTATCTTTGTAAAAAACCAGCCATGGGAAAAGGAAAGGGAAAAAAACACAACAGCGGTTCAGCCGGGCAAAATCGAAAAAAATCGGAAGAATTTCTTTTGCAGAATAGTCAAAAACCAGGCATACAAATAACTCATTCGGGATTACAATTTGAAATTATAAAAGAGGCCAATGGTTCTCAACCTATTTTATCTAATTCCGTGAAAGTGCATCTAAGAGCGATGCTTTTAGGTGGAAAAATACTTGATGACACCTATAAAGATGCGACGTCAATTGAATACAAGGTGGATGAAGCCATTGATGGCCTGAAAGAGGGGCTGCAATTAATGCAGGTTGGCAGCCGCTATAAGTTTTACCTTTCACCGGAATTGGGCTGGGGTAAAAAAGGATCAGGCGGTAGAATTGGTCCTTATGCAGTAACCATTTTTGATGTTGCTCTACTCGAAATAATTGATTGAAACACTTATACATTTATCTGATAAATAAAACAACGCCCCTTTCTGAAACAAATGATTTGAACAGATTATTTACAACCGGATCACGCTCTCTTCCAAATGATTTTAAACACTTGGCAAAATCCTTTGTTTAGTAAATGACATCCTAAACAAACGAAAACAGATACGTTAAGTCCATGAACGAATATTTAGAACAATTAATAGAACTGATTGAGAAGGCGAAGCGACCAATAAATAATTCATTAGATAGTACTGGGATTGACAGCGATCAAACTATTGATAATGATTTTAACATAAAAAATGCAAACGAATTCATTCATGGACGCTGTGAAAAGATATCTGCTATTACCGGCATTGAGCCTTATCAATTCCCTCCGGCAGATAAGCTGTCAGCAGAACAAATAATTGAACTTCTTGATGCTACTGAAGAACTGTTAGCTCATTTTAATTTTGAATTTGTTTTCCCGGTAAACGTAACGGATGATGTAAAGTATCAATTCATTATTGATCACTGGGATAGTAAGCAAAAGTATTCATCGTCAGCAATGGTACAGATAGAAACTTGTCGATTTGAGGAAAATAAATGCCCTTTCCCCGACTACTGCTCCATTTGTGAAGACTTCAAGGATAAAGATGATGACCAGCATCCGTTATCCTTTGATCAAATCGACTTTGATAAGCTCATCACTGCTAAAGATGAAAAAGGTATTAGAGTTGAAGTTGACAAATTTAAAGAACTGATTCGTAAACCAATTCATGAAAATTTCATTACCGGCATTCATAATTACTGCGATGGCAGATGTAATAGTTGTCCCTTTACTAATCGCTGCAGCTCTTATGCTATCAACAAAGAGTTAGGTGAAGCCACCTCATCAACGGATGAGCAACCATCAGATGAGCAACTACTTGTTATTCTGAAAGCAACATCAGAAATTATTGAGGAAGAGTTGCATAAACGGGGGATGGACACCAATGCAATACTAAATGAATTAACAAGTGAAGAACTCTGTCGACTTCAAGAGAAGCATCCAATAACCATGCAGGCAGAATCCTATGCTGAGAAGGTAAAACGGTGGCTTGAATCCAATCAACTGGAAATGCAAAGCAGACTGATCGCCGCTGAGGATGATGAAATAACGAAAGCATTGGAATCGATCACCTGGTTTCAACTTTTTATTCCTGCAAAGGTCGCAAGAGCCCTTTCTTCAATTGAACAGGTTGACGTCGATGAACATATAAAATATGACTGCAATGGATCTGCAAAAATCGCATTACTAGCCATCGATGAATCTCTACAAGGCTGGCAGACATTCCTCCAGCACATTCCGCATAAAGAAGATAGCTTACTAAACCTTCTCAAACACCTCGATCAACTAAAAAATAACCTGGAATTACAATTTCCCGATGCCCGCTCCTTTGCACGCCCGGGTTTTGATGATGCAACACTCTGAAAATAATACCGATTACTAATCAAATCCGATAGCTATCGGATGAGCGATAAAAAATCGCTCTTTGATTATGTATCGGCATTAACCACAAGTACTAAGCAAATTATTTTATCAATCATTTTGTTATACTTTTGGTATAAAAACCTGAGAGAAGCAAACGGTTGGAAAGTTTCAGAATCGTAAAATAATTCATAAATA
>JAEINY010000218.1 GCA_016342595.1 Marinilabiliaceae bacterium | reverse complement strand
TTCGTAATTTATAATTAACACATGTCATATTGTGTACATAAATATTGCAAAAACCTTTTTAGACTAGACTCATTAATGAATTGAGTAATGTTATGAAATCACTTGGAGTTAATGAAATTGATCGAGCTTCTGGAAAACAGAAAGAGTATTCTTTAGGTCAAAAAAGAGATATTAGTACGAATGATAATGGATTTCTTTCCAATATTTATTATTAAACATTCTGGTAATGTACAGGTATGGTGATTCGATTATTAGTTACAATATTTTAACTTAAGCAATGTATCTTGTTTGTTAAAAAAGGACTGTCATGGTATGGAGGGCACTGAAAATCCCTCAATAATTATACGGTTTTAAAATAAAAATAGGTTACAACAAGAGATATTTAGATCTCAAGCGTTGTAACCTTATTTTATTAATATTTCTTATAAAAGTCTTTATGCAAAAATTTAAACCTTGAGAAAAATATAGAAATCATGTATTCAATGCTATTCATCATTTGGATAATCTTTTTCAATGCTGCATTGGCACTGTAAAATAGAAAATCGAACCTTTACCTACCAAGGATTCTAACCAGATGGTACCCCCTAATATTTCCACATATGCTTTAGAGATGGTTAGGCCAAGCCCCGATCCCTGGAACGCCAGTTTATCTTCAATATCACCTTGCTCAAAACGGTTAAATATGGCTTTTTGTCTATCAATGGGAATCCCGATTCCAGTATCTTTTACCGAAAATTCCAAGTGTTGTTCTTTAGAGATACATCCAATAATGATTTCTCCCTGATTAGTAAACTTAATGGCATTTTTTATCAAATTAGTCAGTATTGCAGATATTTTGTCTTCATCTGACCTAATGATAATTGCCTGTGCTGACAACTTATTATTACAGGAAAGGTGAATCGCTTTCTTATCTGTTTCTGATTTAAAAAATTGATACATCTCTTCTATTTTCTTATTAATGTTCACCTCCTTAATGGAAATATCCACTAAACCAGATTCAATTTTTGAAATGTTTATTATTTCATTGATCGTATTTAACATTCGATGGCCGGCTTTTTCAATTATACGAATGTATTTTTGGCGTTTATCACCATTCAGTTTGGGATTTTTGAGAAGCTTCGAAAACCCAATAATTCCATTCATAGGAGTTCGGATTTCATGGCTCATATTTGACAAAAAGGCAGATTTCAAGCGATCGCTTTCTTCAGCCTTTTCTTTAGCTAATAACAATTTTCTATTTTGGGATTTGTATTCATCATGCAGCGATTTATACTCTTTATTACTCTGCATCAACCTTTTGTTTTTACGTTCAATTTCTTCTATACCACTTTTAATATCGTCTTTCATCATATTAACACCAAATGCTAAAGCATCGAAGATATCTTTTTCGATACTCAGATTACATGATACTGAATAATCTCCATTAGCCACGTGCTGTATGGTTTCTAGAATTTGGTTAATCCGTTGATCCACATAATCAAGCCGAACAGTTTGATTTTTTAGGCTGTCAATCACCTTATTTATTACGTCTGACAATTGGCTTAATTCATCCTCTTGGTGAGAGGATTCCAGCTGAATATCGTAGTTTCCTTTTGCTGTTTCATTTAGCACATTAATCATTTCAATGATTCGCTCTTTTTCTGATTTCATCTGATCAATGCTGTTTAATAATCAAGTGACAGTATTTGATTCCTCTTTCAACCAGGTCAGTGCTTCTTCTTCGGTTTTTAAAAACCGTATATCCTTCTTTATAGAGCCCCCAATGATAAAAGAGGCGATGATTCGCGCTACCGGATGCAATCCAAATAGTGCCACTTTATTTATTCGGCTATCTTGGAACAATTCAATTCCTATTTTTCTTGTTTTTGAGGAGGGTTTTCCAGCTTTATTCAAGTCACCAATAATATTGACATTACCTCCTGCAGTATGTATTAAATTAAAAACACCTCTTTTTATAGCATCACCTTCATTTGCATCAACGTCACCAACAGGGGTTATATGAATTATTTTATCTGTATCCAGTTGAAGGTTATGTTTTCCAATCTTGATCTGACCATTATTAACAGGGTATAGCTGAGTATTTTTCATCATTAATATTTGATTATAAATTGCTAATTATCTAGTGGTATTAACTTCCTTTTGCTACTCCATAATTAATGATTTGTGAATATTTTGAATGAGTGCTAAGGTTAGTCTTCAAACTATTTATTAAAAAACAGAAGTTGTGTTTACTAAAAAAAGTTGATTTTCAAATTATTTAAAACTTAACCTGAGTTTAATTTCCCATAAAACTCCCGGTTAATCAGAATAAACCCACTTACACCCAACTGCCTGATCTCTTTATTACCCTATAGGTCCATTCAGCATCTAACAAGCGAAAAAGGAAATAACTTTTCACACAAAATTTCATCTTTCGGAAGTGCTCACGCTAGCTTATCTATTGCTTTTCAAAGTAAAAGCTAACGACATTCATCATTACAGACCAATCACATCCCCGCCTTCAAATAAACCACAAACAAACTGATGGAAACAACTAAATTGAGTACGAAAGTAAAGTAAGCGATGCGCATATTTCGCCGTTATCATAATAAAGAATCCGGGAATAGCCTTTCTCCTGTGCCCCAAACGCCAAATTTAGATTGGTATTGAGGTAGGATGTTTTGTGCCACCACCACTAATCACATGATGAATATTATCCATGTGGTGATATTGCAAGTTATGCTCATGACCGGCTACATAAAGATATCTTCATACTCCAGCATGGCTTCACTGATTTGTTTTGCCATATCATGGTAAACAGGGTGGGTCTTGATTGTGACCGATAAACTTGGGGTAAAAAGGATAAATACTACCAATAACAGGTAAGGGGATGTAAGCTGATTCATTCACATGTGTGAAAAGGAAAAGATGATCTTTCACTTGAAAATTCCCACCATGTACACCAATACTATAAAGCGGATGATGCCCGGCCACGATAATGTGTTGATGCCGATACTTTTTGAGTAAATCTTTCAACAGCACCATCAACTCATCTTCATTCCGGCATTGACAATCATCCTTCAGGCCACTTGATTTTTCATATTGATGGAGCCACCATTGTGTATCAATGACGATCATCACCAATTAAAAACAGTGAATACAAAATCTCGCTGTGAGCAGGCAGCTCATCCAACGGTCTTTTTTGTTGACCATACAAGTCATTAACGCTCAAAATAAATCCATGAAATAGTGCCAATAAAAATATGCATTTCAGTCTCATTTAGCACTAAACTTTAACAGGGTGGGATACTTGTTTTTCTTCTCATTACTGATGTATAAATCACCGTTATCGGAAAAGGTAATTCCTTCGGGTTGATTAAAAATGGCCTTTAGTAAAGCATCTTTCCTAAGGATTTCACCTGATGGAGATAGGGTAACCAACATTTTAGCTGTAGAACTCAAAATAAAAATATTCCCAATGGGATGAATCGCTATTGCAGAAGGTTTAAACAGCGGAGAGATAGCTTTCTTCGAAATTTTATAGACGGGTGATTTCTCATATGCCATCGTATTGAGGTCGAATCCATAAATGCGAATGTGGCCATTTTTATCTTTGTCGCCATGCACTTTACAAGCCACTAATAAACGCTCATTATCTTTGTCCAGGCACAATCCCTCAAAATCAAACCCTTTGCTGTTTTTTAGTTCATAAACCACCTTTGTTCTGGTTGTAGTATCTACCTTTGTTATATCACCGTTGCTTTTGAGCACATAAATAATGCCTTCATAAGAAGTGATACCTTCATAATCACCCTTCTTACCAAACGAATAAGTATGCATAATCTCTCCGTTACGATTATTCAGAAAATAGATAACGGCCTTCTCATCCTGTATGGCAATTAATGTTGAATCGGCATAATAATGCAAGCCTGAAATTTCGTCCAGCTTACTTGACAATTGATATCCTTCAGTGGGTCCCATCAGGTTATAGGGGGTCTGGCTGCCTGCCGAACAGCCTGACAGCCCCAAAAAAGTGATCATAATTATAGTATGAATTCCCAATCTTATCATTAAGTTTTTTGATATTAAGTGGTGCTCGCTAAGGGTTCATTTTTTTAACCAGTTCAAACATCATCTCCTGTGACGTTTTTTCATTTGCCCCGGTGACATATTGATTATTGTTGACGTTGTCATTAATTCTTCCTTTAATACCATCAGACAACTGATGATTGATCTGATCCAGTAACAATTGCTGAGCGGTGGTATCCCAAACCGGAAATCCCACTTCAATACGATTTGACAAGTTGCGTGTCATCAAATCTGCTGAAGCCTGATATGTCTTAGGATTTCCGCCGTTGTAGAAATGGTAAATCCGGGTATGTTCCAGAAATCGATCCACCACACTCACAATTTTAATGTTCCTTCCCTGTTCGGGTGTTTGCGGATAATAACAACAAATACCGCGTACTACCATATTTATCTTAACACCTGAATCGGCCGCTTCCCTGATTTTATCAATCATCTGAAGATCTTCTAAGCTATTAATTTTGATGAAGGCTTCAGCTTTGTCACCACTTTTAGCGATTTCTATTTCATTATCTAAAAGGCAATTTATCTTGTCACGTAATACAAAAGGTGCCACCAACAGATGATTGAGAATGGGTTTATCAGTAGCTTTCTTCATAAAGCTAAACACCTCACGTAAATCATTGGTATATCTCTTATCAGCAGTTAAAATGCCATGATCCGCATATAGCCTGGCCGTCTTTTCATTCAGATTTCCGGTGCCTAAATAGGCATAGGTGACCTCCTGATTATTCTCACGCCGATGAATAGCAAATGTTTTAGCATGCACCTTCAATTTTTTAATACCATATTTCACTTTAGCCCCCGCTTTTTCAAGCCTTTCACCCCAATAGATATTGGATATTTCATCGAACCGGGCCAAAACCTCGGCCAAAACAAATACTTTTTTACCCTTTTGGGCAGCTAACTCCAGCGCCTGGCAAATTTCAGAGGAATCATTCACCCGATAGAGCGTAATATTGATCTCCAGTACTTCCTGGTCTTCAGCTGCCAATCGCAGAAAACGGGTGACATACCGGAAATCCTGGTAAGGAAAACTTAAAAAGAGATCTGATTTTTTCACTTCAGCAAACCAGTCTGCAGACGCATCCAACCGTTTGCAGGGTATGGCTTGAAATTCAGGATGATACAAGTGTGATTTGTCTTCAAAAAAAGGAAATTTAAAGAAGTCGTAAAAACTGTGGTATTGCCCCCCAGGTATTAAACTGGTCATGTCCAGCTTCATCTTCTTTCGGAGCGCATTAATGTGTTTAAAAGGGATGTTTTCATTGAAAAGCAAACGGCTGGGAAGTCCTGTTTCCCGCTTCTTCAAACTTTTCTTGATTTTTCGTACAATATCAATATCCTGTTCTTCTTCGATATATAATTCGGCATCGCGTGAAATTTTCACCGCATACACTTCAGAAGAAGCATTTAAAAACTTCGCTGCATTATATCGAAAAATATCATCCAATTGAATGATCCTGGTCTCCTGGTCGTCTTTATATATGGTGATAAAACGTCCCCACTTTTCGTAATCCATCTCCAGGAGGTATTTCCTGTTTTCACTTAATATGTAGAGATAAATGGCTTGGTTCTTAAGATCTATCATCGACAGATCTGTGATATCAACAAGTGAAAACTGATCCTTTAAATGAGACTCATAATAGTTCGATACCAATGTTTTATCTCTCTGCTCTAATTCGTCGTGCAGAAAATAGATTCCTTCATCGGCCATTTCCGGTACTAATACCTCGAAAAAGAGACGACCCAATTTTTCCTGCTGATCACCGACAATGGCATTGATTTCCTGCAGAATGAAAGATGGACGGTAGCCATATCTATTCTTTAGATCACCCCTGTATCTTTGGGCAAACCGATGACCGGCTACACGGACTCTATAAAACTCTTCAAGATTTGAAGAGTAGATAGCTGCAAATTTAAGCCGTTCCATTAAGGGGAGGTAAAGGTTTTCCACTTCCTGCAGTACTCTGGCGTTGAATGACAACCAACTAATATCTCTGTCAATGTATTTCATAGCTACGATACTTTCGTCCTTCCGGGACTCGTCTACAATTCACTCTAACCGATCTCATCCAGCTCCTTGGTATTGCTAAAATTCACCTCAACGCGCAGAGCCCTTAGGCCAGAAGCACCATTTAGATCTTCCAGCTCCAAATCTTCAATGGAATTGGTAAGGTAATTCTTCGAAATCAAATAATCAATGTATTTACGATACTCTACGATCTCATCGGCATGTGAATAGATGATAGCAAATTTACCCACCTGCGTCACCCGTTCATCAGTTCCATTTATTAAAGCTTTATCGATGCGTTTCTTAGTTATTTCATAACGAATATTGTCAGCGCCTGCCACATCAAACTTCTTTTCATCCTGACGAAAGGCAATACTTAATGGATTAGTATGGACCAGTATGAGTTGTGTAATATCTAATTTGGTCTTCAGTGAAGGTTGCAATTGACGAACGGCATTTCAAAAGGAATATCCAGCCCATACTCTTTTCGAAGAATGATAATAAAGGACTGATACAATTTGGATATCAATATTTTATTTTCACTGATATCCATGGCAATATCCATTTCTTTTTGTGCACCACTGAAAGTTTCCTGATGCAAAGACGTCGCATAAATAGGATCAAAATTAAAAGGCATATGCGCTGCAGAAATATCAGTATCACCGCTTAAAGGATTGATCAAAAAGGCTATTAACTGATTCACTAGTTCGGGATGTGCCTGAATCAATGAAAGATCAGTTATCACTTTTGTTAATGCAGGTACTTGTTTTAATTTTAGCAGCACTTCTTTTGCCATGCTTTGCATGAGATGTGTATCCGCTAAACTGATCTGCTCAATTTCCTCAGTCAGATATTCGAAACTGAGTGATGTTTTAAATGGTATTTTGCTGAGATTACATCTTATTTTTGTGTTCCTGATTAAACATACCCCTAAAATTTGAAACCAAATTCGCCTTTCTTCATGTATCGAACAGACTAATTGTGGATGAACTTGGTTATTTAAGGAATGAATTACTCCTACTTATGAAAAAACATTCCTGATATTGGAACGATGAAAAATCAACGCTATTTACTTAGTGATGGAAAACAAACCCACTTGACAACACCTCTGTCAATCTAACCATTTTAGTATTTAGTTAAAAAAACGATGTATTAAGAATAAAGAAAATGGTAATTACCTTTGACTCCATTCCTATTTATTATAATGAACAAAATATCACTACCATACTTTAACCCCTTCCTTTTTAAAAAGGACAAAATTGATAAAGCTGGCATTTATCTTAGTGAATCACTAAATTGTCTTCATTTGAAATACAATAAGATCCTAATAATACCTTTATGAACTCACCATTTGATAGCACAAACATAAACGGCATGACGCTCCAAAACCGTTTTGTACGTTCAGCTACCTGGGAAGGGATGTGCGATGAAAAAGGATGCCCCACGCAAAAGTTAAAGACCTTTTATCAAGACCTGGCCAAAGGTCAAATTGGACTGATCATTACCGGATACACTTACATCCGACCTGACGGTAAACAACTAACGGGGAAGATGGGCCTCTATTCTGATGATTATGAACAAACATTTAAAGAACTTACCCAGGCAGTTCACCAGGAAAATGGTAAAATAGCTATTCAGTTGGTACATGCCGGAGGACAAACGACCAGTCAAATAGCAGGAAGAAAACCAGTGGCTCCATCAGCCGTCAAAGTGGATCAGTTTCCGGAACACACGGAAGAACTCAGTAAAGATGAAATCAACGAGCTGGTACATGCTTTTGGAATGGCTGCCCGCCGGGCCAAATCATACGGGTTTGATGCGGTACAAATTCATGGCGCCCATGGTTACCTGGTGAATCAATTCCTTTCGCCTCATACCAACCAGCGCCGGGATGAATATGGTGGCTCACTTAAAAACCGCAGCCGTTTCCTCATGGAAGTATATCGTCAGATCAGAAAAGAAGTGGGGGATGATTATCCTGTGTTGATCAAATTAAATGGTTCTGATAATCTCCCCGGAGGGTTGTCTTTTGATGATGCTGTTTTAGTGGCCCAACAACTGGACATGGCAGGTATTGATGTTATCGAAGTAAGCTCGGGGACATCCGCCTCAGCTGCCTACAAACCGGCCAGAGTTAAAATTGGCATTCCGGAAGGTGAAGCCTATAACCTGGATCTGTCTATTGGTATTAAAAATAGGGTGAGTTGTCCGGTCATGGTAGTGGGTGGTTTCAGAAGTTTACCGGTAGTACAAAAAGCCATTCAGGATTACCAGATGGATTACATTGCCATGGCTCGCCCCTTGATTCGGGAGCCTAATTTAATATACCGCTGGACTTATACCGATCAGACACCAGCTAAATGTACGTCGTGCAATAAATGCTTTTTACCGGGTTTAAAAGAAGGTGGTATTTATTGTGTATTGGATAAAGGAAAGAAGGCTTAAATACTGGACTTACATCACTTCTCAAATCCACAAATAAGATCTGAAAGCTTGACCTGTTCTTTGATGGTTTTACATAAACAGGCAATCAGCCAAGTTTTGATCAATTCGGTTTTATCCGGTTGTTCATCATGTATCAATGTTTTCAGCCATTCATTCAAGAGGCCAAATTCATGCATCAGAAAATCCCTGGCTTCGGCATTGAAAGAACCACATCCTTCAAACCCGGATGCTGGTTGCATATTGCCTATGCCTTGCAATACATTGTCCAGATTTGAAGGAAAAGCATAGTGGCAAATATCCAGTCTGCAAATTTGATATTCCAGATTCTCCTCTTTACTGCCACTCAACAGTGTTTCATAAGTCGTCCAATCCCACGTCAGGCGTGCCAATAAAAGACGTACCAGGTGCTCCTTAGCAGGCTCTTTTGTTCCCAGCCACTCATGGATGGGTTTGGAAGCAATTTCATCATCAATAATGATAGATGGGCCATTTGGAGTATCATTCAGCCAGCTTTTAATAACTTCAATGTACTGCTGCCCCATTCTACTCCTTTGGGACTCATCATTCTTCCAGGCATCATCTCCATGCCGTATATGATTCATCCCTATAGAATCGAGATTAATCTGTGGTTGAAGATGTGTTATAGCGGATTTTATATTATATAGATGCTGCCTGGCTTTAAAATGACAAACTTCAAACCGGGTAATCAACTCACGGATTTGACATATGTTATTCGGCAAAGTACCCAATCGCTTTTCGAATTGATTAATCCGCATCACTTCTGGGTCTTTATTAGAAACCTCAATATTTGACCATGCATTCATTACATAATATATCACAGTGCATCCAGCCTATTCAAGTTGCTATCCCTACACCTTCCCATTTATTCATTCTTCCAAACTCCTATTCAAATTTCGTATGGTTTACGTATTTTGGCAAGAGAAAATCGCAGATTTATAAGCGTTGCCGGCTATCATTTCTCGTATCTTAAAAAATGGAGCCTTACATTTTCAATAATTTAGCCATTGCTTAAAAACAGGGGCCTTTTCTTTGCTGACGGTCAACTTCCCCTTGGCAGGTGGTTGCAGGGTTACAGAAATCTTTCCTCCAAAATAGGGTGATATATGTTTAATGGCATCTATGTGCACCAACGTGCTTCGACTGGCACGAAAAAACTGATCGGGATTCAGGTCCTCGGATAGCTTATCTAAACAATATCCCACGATGTGCTCTTTGCTGGTATATGCTACCGCATAGGTAATGCGGTTTTCACTGTAGAAATAGGCGATGTCTGATACCGGAAGTGTATACAAAGTGTCTCTGTAGGTGATGAGAAACCGTGTGCGATAGAGCTTTTGCTCCATCCGAATGGAGGCCATCAGTTCGTCTACTTTGATGGATTCCGTATTTTTATGTTTTAGTCCATCTGTCAGTTCCTCGTATTTGGTCATGGCATTTTCCAGGGCCTCTTCATCAAATGGTTTCAATAGATAATCGATGCTATTGACTTTGAAGGCCTGAATGGCATAGTCATCAAATGCCGTAGTGAAAATGACGAAACTTTCCAGCTTCACCTGATCCAGAATGGTAAACGAAAGGCCATCGGCCAGCTGAATGTCCATGAAAACAATGTCGGGATGCGCATTGGCCTGAAACCATGTAACAGCATCTATCACCGATTCGTGATGGGCTACCAAATCCCAGTCGGGACGAAGTTTCCTGATCATACCCTTCAGCAAGCGATAAGCCGGCTTTTCATCTTCTATGATTACTATTTCTGTCATTACTAATTCATTAAGAAGTGATCATTGGAATACTCACTAAAAAGTATTCCATCGTTTGCTCCACCTTTAATTTACCTGCACCCATCAAGTGCAAACGCTGGCGCAAGTTTTCAAGACCCGTTCCCAGTGAAGCGACTTCAGGTCGTAGCTGGTAATTGTTTCTCACACACAAATACCCCTTTGTTATAAAAATATTAGGCTCTCTCTAGAAAAGAGTGGGTACTTTATTGTTATGATAATTTACTGTAGTGAGGGTTTACTGTATTAAGAT
>JAEINY010000217.1 GCA_016342595.1 Marinilabiliaceae bacterium | reverse complement strand
TATCTACACTGGAGATGATGACTATAAAGCTTTGCAATTCCTGTGGCTGAACAGAAAAACTGACTCCTACACTGGAAGTTTTCTATTTTTAAATAATTGAAAACCCTATACAAAAGAAACGGATGAAGATGGCAACATTTCAGAGCAAGGAATCCGTTATAGTCAAACCATTGGTGGTCATCTCAAAACAAGTATTGAAGGTTTTACATTAGCCGGAAACGGCTATTATCAATTTGGAAAGGATGCCGGTGGAAAAGATCTCTCTGCTATGAATTTTTCCATTGACGCTATGTATAAGGCCAGTGAAACAGCAAGCATTGGAGCCGGTTATGAATTACTTTCTGGTACCGCTTATAATGAGGATGAAAAAAATAATTCCTTCACTCCATTTTATGGTACCAATCACAAATTCAATGGTTTCATGGATTACTTTTATGTGGGTAACCATATTAATAATGTTGGATTGCATGATGTGTACTTAAAAGGTAACATCAAACCTGGAAAAGTCAAGTTCAATGCAGCCTTACATTTCTTCAGTGCACATAGAGATATTAATGCTGATATTAATAAAACGTTAGGTACAGAATTGGATATCTGGTGCGGATATAACCACAAGGGACAGGTGAATCTTGATTTTGGGTATTCACACATGTTTGCATCTGAAGGTATGGAAATATTAAAACAATCAGGTGATAAAAGTACTACACACAACTGGGCCTGGGTAATGCTCACTTTCAAACCTACTTTGTATGAGCAATAAACTCGATACTACTCATACCAAATCCGGGATTTTTTTAAAGGTCAAAACTGAAAAATATCAGCACACAGCGAAAGATATTATATCTTTGCGTTTTTTTGTGAAACTCTTCACTGTGTTTCACTATTATAATTATGGCATACATTTAATCCGTGTTACCACCAACTCTTTTAATGAATAAATTGATCGATGAATTATTCTGAAATCAGGAAATTTGTAGCGCCTGAATTTTTATTCGGGAAAGATAGCCGATTATTGGCCGGACGGTATTTTCAAAACTACCAGATTCGCCAATTATTGGTTGTGACCGACCCTGTTGTGAGCTCCATGCCATGGTATAATGCCATCTTAATGGAACTCAATGAAGCGGGTCTGGAGTATTCCGTGTTTATGGATGTGAGTCCCAATCCGCTTGATGCAGAAGTAATGCAAGGGACTGAGATCTATCGCAGCAATAATTGCCAGGGAATTTTGGCAATTGGTGGTGGAAGCGTAATTGATTGCGCCAAAGGAATCGGCATTGTATGTTCCAATAGTAGTCATATTTTGAATTTTGAAGGCGTTGATCAGATTGACACACCTACCCCGCCTATCATTTGTATTCCCACAACTGCAGGTGCTTCAGCTGATGTATCGCAATTCGCCATCATCCGGGATACTCAGAAACTGAAAAAAGTTGCCATCATCAGCAAAATGATTGTGCCTGATCTGGCATTAATTGATCCCATTGTCACACAAACAATGGATCCTTATTTAACAGCTTGTACCGGCATTGATGCGCTCACACATGCTATTGAAGCCTTTGTATCCACTGGTCATTCCATTATTACCGATAACCGGGCCATGAATGCCATCGACCTGATTGTTGAATATTTACCCAAAGTATTAAAAGATTTAACCGATATAGATGCCAGATTCCACATGATGATGGGAAGTTTAGAAGCAGGTTTGGCTTTTTCAAATGCCAGTCTGGGTGCTGTTCATGCCATGGCACATAGCCTGGGTGGCTATTATAATTTAGCACATGGCGAATGCAACTCCATATTATTACACCATACCATCAATTATAATTTCAATGCGGTAGAGGAACGTTACAAAAAAATAATGCCTTATTTTTCTGATTATATTACAAATCCCACTGGAAATTTACGCACAGACCTTGTTAATTCTGTTCATAATTTCACAGCCAAACAAGGTATCAAAAGTGGATTTGGGGATAAAGGAGTCAGCAGTGATTTGTTACCCCACTTAGCAAAAAATGCCTTGAATGATCCATGCATTGTTACTAACCCAAGAGATGCAGTCCAGCGTGACTTAGAAGTAATCCTTGAAGAGTCAATGTAAGCATATGGATAAGGATAAACTAAAAAGTAAAATCATTGGCCTGGGTGAACATTCTACCCGCAAATCTTATTACCCGGAATTACGGAAGAAAATAGATGAACTCGAGCTCTATAAAAAAGTTTTTGACCACATCGATGACGGTGTGATGATTTTTAATGCCCGAAATAGTGAGTTGGTCTATTTTAATAGGGCATTGCAGATTATTTTTCCGGATATTGATATACACAAACCGTTAAAATCGGTTATTCACGATCAGGTGTTAGTGAACCAAATTGAACGACAGCAAATTCCGGATAAAACCATGCTCAGCATTAATTCATCTGGTACTCAAGCTCAAACTTTTGAAATTTCCTTCACTGACGTAAAAGATTTCTCAGCTGAATATTATGTCGGAATATTCAGAAACATTACCCAATACATCAGCCTAAATAATGAGCTTAAAGAAAAAAACGATGAGATTCAGGCTCAGAATGAAGAATATTTAACCCTTAATGAAGAGCTACACGAACGTAACACGGAGATCTACGAATTGTATGAAAAGTTATTAGTTTCAAAAGAAAAAGCAGAAGAATCAGACCGGCTAAAAACCGCCTTTCTTCAAAATATGTCGCATGAAGTACGCACCCCCCTGAATGCCGTTATCGGATTTTCGGAGTTATTAAAATATAATGGAGTGGATGATGATGAGCAGACCGCCTACATTGATACCATTATGAAATCCGGAACTCAACTACAGGCCATTATTGATAACATCATTCATATATCAACCATTGATGCCGGCCAGGAAAAACTAAACCCATCATCTATTCATTTACCTAAGTTTCTGGATACGCTCTATCAGATTCACACCCCCAATTTTGAGAATAATCACCTGGATTTCAGCTTTTGTAAAAATCAAGACCTGCAAGATATACATATCCAAACGGACGAAACGAAGTTGTTTCAAATCATCTCTAACCTATTAAATAATGCACAAAAATTCACACCTCAAGGTGTTGTGAAATTGCATTGTTATCCATCTGGACGTGATATAATATTTAAGGTAGAAGATAATGGCATTGGCATCGAAGCTCATAACCTGAACCAAATTTTCGATCGTTTTTATAAAATACGTGAACAGCACAACCTAAACGTTGAAGGTACAGGCTTAGGATTAAGCATTACCAAAGCCTACATTGAAATGTTGAAGGGTACTATATCAGTCAGCTCTGTATCAGGAAAAGGAACAACATTTTCGATTTCGATTCCCATCGACCTGTTTTCTGAGTTTTAATCTTCTTAAGTATACCTGTTAGCTCAAACAGAGACCTTAGATATTATCAAATAATTATGGTTCATTCGGGGAATGCGCAGGTTTAATTATACATGTATCAATAAAACTCCAATTCCATTAATATTCAACCCATTCTGGGTTGTAGTGTCTGGACCATTTGTCCCACGGGTTTCACCCGTGGTTATTCAAATTCAATCCTTCCAGGATTACCCTTTTATAACCACAAAGTGCTACATCAGGTTTCGTACTAACATTAATAATCCTGGGTTTCACCCAGGAGTTAATTACGAATTTGCAAAGGTTTAACCATACCATTGGCCGGGTTCGTTTGCCTCTCCACTCCTGATGATGGGATTCAGTTTTTCGTTAAACTCACATTAAAACTAAATTATAGCTGTTTAGAAACAGGCAATGAGGCTTTGATGCAAGAGTGGGAAACTCTCTACATAGAAAATGAGTCGTTTCATCAAGCAATTTAATACACCTGTAATTGTTTTTTCAATTTAATCGCATGGCTTTGTAAATTTGGATTTTACAAGAATATATGGACACATTAAAAACACATATACAGAAACTGGTGGATCGACTAATTTCAAAAGAAATGTCATTTGATGAACGTTTCTTCTTAAAGACACTTGGATTATCATTGCTGGTTTCATTTGTCGCATCAATTTTTAATATCGCATTAGGTCTTGATCAATCGCTCATTCTTTTAACCGTAAGCACCTTTGTTATTTTCGCTGTCATGCTCTGGGCAGCTCGTTTCAAACGTCTTTTCAAGCCTATCCGTTTCATTTATCTTGTCGTGACCATTTTCATCCTTAATGCTCTTTGGTTATTAAACGCGGGTTCAAAAGGGCCAACCTTGTTGATTTTTCAAGCACTCTTTGCACTTGGCTTATTCATTACGCCAGGGCGTTTTTATATCCCCATCGCTGTGATTTTTGGACTAAACATCACCCTTTTATTTGGATTAGAATTCTATTATCCTGAATTAATTATCCCATATTCAAACCAAGCCAGCCGGTTAACAGATATCTATGTCATCACAGTCATTTTCTTTTTGTGCGAGATTCCCTTGATCTATTACGCACATAATAGTTTCAAAACCGAGAAAACAAAAGCACTGGAATCGGATAAAATGAAAAACTCCTTTCTGGCCAATATGAGCCATGAAATACGCACACCTATGAATGCCATTCTTGGCTTTTCAGAACTCTTGCGCGATGATGATATTTCCCGAAAAGAGAAGCATCAATACCTGGATATCATCAAAGAAAACGGTAACGTACTGCTGGATTTATTGGGTAACATCCTCAACCTGTCTAAACTGGAAGCCGACCTCATGGAAAAGAAAGAAGGCCCGGTTCAGGTATATCCTTTTATGGAGCAGATGAAATTCACTTTTGAGAAACAGGTGAATCTGGAAAAAGTACGAATAGTTACAGAATACCCTATGGGTTATAAAGACATCTGTATCTATAGTGATGAACTCATCCTCTATCAAGTATTCTCGAACTTACTCAATAATGCCATTAGATTCACCACACGCGGGCAAATCACCATTGGTTTTTTCATCGATGAAATCCAACCATCTATTACGTTCTTTGTTCGCGACACAGGGCTTGGCATCACTCCTGAGAAGGTATCCTTAATATTCGAACGGTTCCGACAAGGGGATGAAACCTTACAGCGCAATCATCAAGGAGTAGGTTTAGGTTTAACCATCTCCAAAGGCTTAATGGCTGTGCTGAATGGTACCATGTGGGTGGAGTCGAAGATAAATAAGGGTTCTACCTTCTATTTTCGCCAACCCTTGAAAAAGGTAGAAGTTCCGCAGATCGCTTTGAAGAGTCCGGGAATGAATTAAGCGTTCAAATACCTGCTTTCTTCAGCATGGTCAGCTCTTCGTAACACTCAAAGGCGATCAGAATAACCTTAAACTCACTGATGAAGTCCTCCATCAGATGGGCTTCAATAATAATGGGTAGGGTGAATGAATGGTCGTCTGCCTCAAATTCAATTATCAATTTGTCTTTTCGCCTGCAATTCACCAAATGATTCGCGATGGACTTGTAAAAACCTGTCAGATCGTCTTCAAATGCTTTACTTAGAATACCTAAAACACCTTTTGATTTTGCCAGTTTTATTTCCATAGCACCAAATTTTTAGTCCCTTAAATGTTAATTACACCGTCACTTTCACTATCCTGATCTCCCGCATTATTAATACAATATCTTCCACTATTTTATTCCACATCTTTCATCTCATCAGCCTTAACTGCTTTCCCAACGATTGTTGCCACAGTGGCATCCCCTACTACATGTTTACTACAACTGATAATAATGAAGTCTAAAATACTTGAACTTCACATTATAACAAAAAAAGAGAGCAAAAATTGCCCCCTTCCATATCTCTCTATTTCAATATAACCTTACTCGTATTAATAGTACCATCCTGTACTAATTTCAGAATATATACACCTCTTTGTAAATGACTAACAGGAATCTGGTTGCTTTCAGATAAATCATGTTTCAGTACCCTTCTACCTTTCACATCAAATAACTCAATTGATGCGGATTTTGAATATTCATTTATATCTACTGTAATGTAATCAGTTGCCGGGTTTGGATAGATTCTGTAATCCAGAACTGAACCATCAGATAAATCAGTACTGGTGCCTGAGTAATAATAGGTGACCCTACTGGATTCTATCCAATCATTTATTCCAGTATCCCAGGAATAATAACTAGACAATGCTAAAATATCGTTGCTATCATATGCGGTTTCGGCTTTTTTCCCATTCACCCATTGATTGCTAGTAGCATCCCAGATGCACCAAGTTGACAATGTTTGATTTCCATTAGAGTCATATGCATATTCCCATTTAGAATCATTAATCCACCGCCTAGTGGCCACATCCCAAGTGTATTTACTAAACAATGTTCGTTTTCCGTTAGAATCGTATGCATATTCATATTTATAATTCACACCTAACCATTTACCAGTAGTAACATCCCAAGAATATTTACCCATCATCGTTTCATTCCCACTGATATCGTAGGCATGTTCATATTTACTTTCATATATCCATTGACTAGTAGTAGCATCCCAAGCATACACAGTTTTCAACGTTTCATTCCCATTGACATTGTAAACGCTTTCAAATTTCAGTACACCTACCCATTTACTAAAAGTAGAATCCCAGGCATGCCAAGTTAACAATATTTCATTCCCATTGACATCGTAGGCATATTCATATTTATACAAATTCACCCATTGGTTAGTAGTAGGATCCCAATAATAATGTCTCACTAATGTAAGATTCCCATTGGCATCATAGATGTCTTCAGATTTATTACTATTTATCCACTGACTAGTACCGACATCCCAAATGCTTCTAATGGATGATGTTTGATTTCCATTAGAAGCATATGCATATTCAAATTTCATTTCACCTCCCCATTGACTAATGGTGGCATCCCAAGTGAACAAGGTTTCCAAGGTTTTTTTTCCATTGGAATCATAATTTCTCTCAACCTTTGAGTCATTGCCAATCCATTGTCTAGTATTGGCATCCCAAGTATAATTACTATTCATCGTTTCATTTCCATTGACATCATAGGCATGTTCATATTTATACAAATTCACCCATTGACTAATGGTGGCATCCCAAGTGCACCAAATCGACAATGTTTGATTTCCATTAAAATCATATGCATATTCACATTTAGAATCATTAATCCACTGACTAGTGGCAATATCCCAAGAATATTTACTACACAATGTTCGATTTCCGTTAGAATCATATTCATATTCCTTTTTAACCCTATTTACCCATTGATCGGTAGCATCATCATAAACTTCTTCAATAGTATAGTGTAAAGCAGTTTCATTTCCTTGTGCAACTAACCTTCCAATTATCAAACAATAAATAAATACAGTAATTATCTTTCTCATATAGTTAAAATTAAATATAATAATATTCTAAATTACAAAAAATTCAATAATTATTACGGGACAAAAGTTTATTTTACAAAAACAAGCATAGAAAAAAGTGATAACCTGCCGATTACCACCTTTTATGAGTTTTAATAACTATATTATAAATATCTCTTTATTTCAACATCACCTTGATACAATAACATAAAAGGGAAATAGTCTATCAACCGACTGTCTCCCCATTTATGCGATAATAATAATATCTGTCAACCTAATATAAAGGAGCTATTCTAAAAAAAAGCTCGGGTACTTGAATGATATACTGTTTTAAAATTTCTTTTTACTTCGTTACTCTTCAATCTCACTCATTTCATCCACATTTACCGTTTTCCCAACTATCGTTGCCACAGTAGCATCCCCAGTTACATTAACCACGGTGCGCATCATGTCCAAAATACGATCGACGGGCAGGATAATACCGATCCAGGCCGGGTTCAATCCGACGGAGCTCAATACAATCATCAGCATCACCAAGCCTGCACTTGGGATAGCGGCTGAACCGATACTGGCCAGTGTGGCGGTTAAAACAATGGTCAGTTGCTGAACAAAATCCAATTCCACCATGTGCATCTGGGCTAAAAACATCACTGCCACGGCCTGATACAGGCTGGTGCCATCCATATTCACGGTAGCACCAATGGGCAATACAAAGCTGGATACTTTCGGATCGACTTTCAAATTTTCTTCCACACATTCCAATGTAACCGGTAAGGTAGCGGCACTGGAGCTGGTGGAAAAGGCCAGCAACTGAGCCGGGCTAATGCCTTTCAGAAACTCCCGGAAGGTTAGCCGGGAAACAAAGAACTTCATGATGGTGGGATAAATCACGAACGCCATCAAAACCAATCCGCCCATCACCGATAAGGAATACCAGGTTAATCCTTTGAAGAGCTCAAAGATCTTAGCGGGATTATCACCTGCCATCTCTGAGACTAAACCGGCTAACAAAGCAAATACAAAAAATGGGGCCCCTTGCATGATGATGTCCACCATCCGAAGAAATACTTCAGACAAAGCATTCACCACATCAATGAGTGGCTTTGATTGATGGGCCGGCACAAAGAGAATGGCAATGCCAAAGAGAATGGCAAAAAATATAATCTTCAGCATGCTGCCATTATCGGCTAAAGAACCAAAGATATTCTCGGGCACCATGTCCTCCACAAATTGTAGCGGGCCACTTTCGCTTTGTGCTACTGCTGTTTTTAATCGTTCACGTACCCCCTCATCTGATTCAAAACCATTTCGATCGGCCACCTCAGCAACAAGGTCTTTCTTAGTTTCATCACCAATCAAATAGATATCATCGTGTAAAGCATGTCCTTCGCTTTGTGCCCATAACTCATAGGCGATCCTATTCTCTATCCGTACATTATCAGCCATCCATTTTCCCGGTTGGACGGTATTTACAATGAGTAAGCCCAGCGATATGGCAATAATTGTCGTCAACAAATAGATACCCAGGGTGCGTAATCCCAGCTTTCCCAGGTTTTTAGGATCACCCAAGCCAACAATCCCCCCAATAATGGAAAATAACACCAGCGGAACGGCAATCAATTTAAGCAGATTAATAAAAATACGGCCCCAGGGAGCAATCCAGGAGCCGGTAAAAGCACTCCATCCGAAATAACCGGATAAAACCGCCCAAATGATACCTAACAATAAACCAATGATAATTTTCCAATGCAATGAGAGTTTCTTCATACTTATTCGTTAATCAATATTAAAAAGCAACTAATATATACAAAAAAGTGAAGGCAATTTTTTATAAACCATTAGAGTGAGAGTAGATATGTTAATTATAGGAGCAAAAACTAACAAATAGCCCATCTGAGTGGGTTTGTTTTTTTAATTGATGTCTAAAAAGGGTTTGGATCATCAATCCTATCGTCAGATAAGGCATCCGGATAAATAGAAAACGCATCAGATGGTCGGATAGCCTGACCGAACTAAAAAATCCACTTTCTGATGATTCGATTTATTATTTTTTGGCAAAGTTCATTCATCTGACGGTAAGATTTTGATTCCATCGGACACGATGAGGCATCAAACGATTCGAAAGCGCACTTTGCCTGAAGGAAGAATAATCGGACCGTCAGGTTACTAATAAAAGAAAGAAAATGCCGTATCCTACCGTCAGATTAACAGAACCGGCTTCACAAACTAGTGCTTCAAACTCTAAATTCAAGTGATTATTTTGATTGCCATCAATTCAATCTGTGACTGCCGATTTCATATGCTTATTTTTTATCATACAAGTGCTCAAGCCGCACAGACTTCTACTTTTCCACGAGCTGAAAAGTAGACAAAAAGCCCCCGCTTAATTGCAATGGCCGCTAAACGATTCCATTACGGCGGAAAGAAAAGAAACTCTCCCGATAAAGAACCTTGTGGAATTTGATGCTCAAATACCTACAAGTTCTAAATCAGGATCAAACAGCTTTGCTTTCTGTTCGCCTCCATTACACCGTTCTTAACGCTATTGCAATTAGGCGGTTCGCACATTGGATGGCAGGTTACACTATCGAGCATAATACTCAAAAATGAATCAATTCAGGTGTTAATTATATAACAGTGCATTCCGGTTGAAGCGAAGCGAAACCACCTCAGTGATCTCAATACGATATTGTTTTTGGTATTTATATTTTCCTCTGTGCGGCTACTATATAACTCTTTCTTATCCACAGATTAACACGGATTTCATCACTGGATTCGACATAATAACAAGACCGATGGTTATCTTTTGCGTTTTTAGAAACAACTTGTTGTTTTGCTCTGTGGCTCTCTGTGGCTTCTTCGTGTAACTCTGTGTTACCCTTTTCTCAGCGTTATCTCTGCTTTTGTTAGCATGCCAAGGCTTGAGGACTCTGTGTTACAATTAGCTTGTGTAAAAGAATAGCTTAAAGAAGTTTTGCATATTCCGGCGCATGGAGCCGACTGCGGTTATCGTCTCATTGCTTGCGCCGGTTTTTACGTGCCATCCTATTATCATAGGGCTCCGCTTCGCTGCACCCTATGCTTTTACGATATCGCTCTTTCAGAGCTAAAAAAAGGAGACAAAAAGCCCTGTTTAATTACAATGGCTGCTAAACGATTACATTATGGCGGAAAGAAAAGTAATCGCATCAACGATGTCGCTAACCTTTCCGGCAGAAATTTTAGTGCAACGATATGGACAATGGCACTTATTTCTGAAAAGAAAC
>JAEINY010000216.1 GCA_016342595.1 Marinilabiliaceae bacterium | reverse complement strand
TAAGTAATCAACCATGCGCACTCCTACCAACGCAATCCCGATGATGGGAAGGTACATGTATCGGTCTGCAATAATGGAATTACGTGGCACAGGTATGAAGTGAAGAACCATTAGCAAATTAACTCCCAAAAACAGTATTCCAAACAAAACCAATCGATTCTTTGATTTAAACATTTCCCATATATACCATAACACTAAAAGAATTAGTACCGGATAAATCCATAAAAACAAGGGTAACTTTTGTCCTATTTCCATAGGAAAAAAGTACAGATATGAAAGCTTGACTGGTAGAATAAAGTGGAAGATATATTGCATGAAACTATAAGCCCCCAATACCAGCCGTTGCATTAACGGATAAGTCATCCCTGCTGATTGAGGTCCTAATCCGTTTTGAGCGGAAAAATACCACATTAGCAAGGCTGCCAAAAGAAAAGGAATTTTTTCCCAAACCACTCGTTTAAAAAAATATCTGTAAGATGACCGCCACTCCTGATAACGGCCGTACAGAAAATCCACAACTATAAGATTAAGAGGAAAGACGATGGCTTGTTCTTTTGAACCAAAGCCCATAAAATAGCAGGCCAGAACCGCCAACAGATACCAAATATTTTGAGACCGGAGGTATTTCAAATACACCAACAATCCCAAAAGAGAGAAAAAAGCGTACAACAATACCTTGGAGGCGCTGATCCAGGCTACCGATTCCACTTGTAATGGATGTATCAGAAAGATAAGAGCAACCAGGCCGGAATACACATTAATCCGCTCTATTCTATATCCTGATTTAACGTTTTCAATTAGAATTTGTAGGATACGGTATACGAATACACCATTTACCAAGTGTATGAGCAGGCAAAAAAAGTGAAATATTCCAGCATCTAAGCCAAAGCATTTATAAATAATGACATAATAAAGTGTATTAACAGGAGAATATTGAGTAGAGTAGAAATGCATAAGATGATGCCCAAAACGGCTCCATGAAAAATTAATCACGTAGGGATTTTCCAACAACATCCAGGTATCGTCCCACTCATTTTGAAAATCATTAAAAAACGTAGGTAAAAAGACAATTCCGGCAATTAATACCAGCCCAAATAGTACATATTTGTTTTTTAAAAAAAATATTTTCATCACCATTATTTATCCACTTTTAAAGCAGGTTACTTGCTTTAATCAAGCATGTTTACTCTCTTTATATCTAAATAGACTCTATAATTAAAATTTGCTTTCAAAATACAATTCAATCGCAATTATATTCCAGTAGGTTAACAAACATTTTTCCCATATTTTCATTTAAAAACGGAGCCCCAACCATTCTAATTTTGCTATCACAATCTATTAAAAGGGATTTATAAACAATCCACCTTGGAAGCTTATTATTATTATCCAAAAAACTAAAATCAGGATCCATAAATATATAATAATCTGATTTAAAGTTCATTTTGCCAGGAATATCTTGTAAAAACTCCTGGTAAGTAAAGCCGTTAATTATAAAAAGCACTGAAAAATTGTTATGTTTTTTAAATTTCTCAATCCTCCCATGCCACTCTAGAAATTCATCATAACATGGCGCACAACCATCTCGTAAATAGACAACTAACAAAAAATCATATTTGTCTTTAATCTCCTGAAACATAACCATCGAATCTTGATACTCAACTTGATCTATCATGCTGAGTGTCAATTCTGAACCAATGGCTTTTCTTAACTCACTTTCTTTTTTTGACCTATACCTACATGACAAGCATGCTAATAACAAAATCATTACATATACATAGATTTTCATATAATGCAATCCTATTTTAATTATCGAATTAGAATCATAATACTTGCAACTCTACAATTCATACCAGAGTCTGTCAAACAGATTATCTAACCAACAAAAGAATTGGATTATCATTAACATTTATTTGAATTTCTTTTGATGCAATTGTTACTTTTTTATCTCCATCTAATTCACCATCACTGTAAAAATCACTTGGCATACATCCTAAAACAATCATATCATCTTGAATACCTACTGGAATCTTTAACGAGGGTAAATCTGGTAATCCCAAATAAAGAGGCAGACTGCTTTGTTTGGTAAAGTCAGATGCATCATTGACATTAACAGAATAACAGCTTAAAGTCTTATCATCCAAACCTAACAAATAGTTGTTATTAAACTTAAATGCATATAACATGAAAGGAATGTATTTCCTCTTTATTGCTTCTTTTCTAAACGCTCTTTTACCTCTCACCTCATAGTGCTTTGAAAACTCTTCTGGTACTTTTTTTTCACCAATATTTAGCTTTATTAATGGATAGAAATTTTCATTTTTAAATTCAAACAACCCAAAAACATTCGAACTATAAAATAATAATTGATTATTATTTTTAGTAAAATGTTGACAACTCAATAATACATTTGTAGGATAACTACTATAATAAAACGGAACATATTGATCTGTTATAACATTATCTGTGAAATTAAATACTCCAACAAAATTCTTAACCGATTTGCCCACATAATTACTAAGGAGATAATATTCATCATCATCCTTTTTATATGCATCTACACTATAAAAGTTTGTCAAAGGCTCTGTTCTAATAAATTTTCCTGAATAATCAAACCAAACCATTGTCCGACCTTGATCAAGTACATAAAATTCACGATTATTCACATCAACATTGAATGAAACAACAGCCAATATTTCTCCTGGACCCTTTCCTTTATTCAACTTATAAAGAAATTTTCCTTCGTAATCAAAAACTAAAATATTGAAATCAGCCAAAACAAATACCTTCTCATTTTTTTTATCAATAAATACTTTGTTAATATATTTCATCATGGACTCTTCTGTAGTTTCCAATTTGATATAATCTACAGACTCACTTAAAACCACTTGCCTTTCATCTGCCTCATCAATTTCAAGAATCATTTGTGCTTCAGACAAATCCGCTCTCTTTGAGCAACCTCCTGTAAATACAGAAATTAAAATAAGTATATATATAAATTTATTTTCCATCTTATAAAATTTGCTATTCTAGGTTAAATAAAACTCGCTAAAATTGATCATCCTTTCTTGATAGATACTATCTTATAACTTGTTTCATGTGTTTATATTTATTTTCTATGATCCAGTTAAAAGTCTGAATAACAATGCTCAAATACGAGATCTATTCATGTATATCTAACCTCATAAGATAGATATATCCTACACGCCCCCTTAAAATAAACATGCCTATTTAAACCTTCATATTTCAACCTGAAGTTTTCAATAAGAACAAAAGCTCAGAATGGTGCCTCAAACGGTTGAAACACCATTCTTTTATTAAATTTAGTCTTTACAATTTAAACCTGATTCTTCAGAATGATAAAGACAATATGAGGCTCCGTTAGCATACTCATAGCACTCTGCATTCAACGCAGAACCACAATGATTTGTAGTGGGTCTTCTTACAACTGACATCAAATAGTCAAAATTATTTTGCGCAATACCATCAACCGCAGCATATCCAAGATGACTATTTACTAATAATCCTGCGACAAACATAACAGCTCCAACTACTTTAAAAACTTTCTTTTTCATCTCTTAAAAATTAAAAATTATTACTATATATAACCTATGCATAAGTCCGAATGAGATATTACTTTCCACAAAAACATTGTCAATGCCAACCCTAATAATACATATCTATTAAAAAATAATCATTTTCACCTCCATCATAATTAAAACAAAACTACCCATAATCATTACACACATACCAACAAAAACAAACATTTTAGTTAATTGTCTCAAATCATTAGATAACTAACAAATTCCTTTAGGTATTGGTAAGAAGAGTAATGTCAGATTAGCTCAATAGTGCATATTTACCATACTAACAAACATGTAATGCGTAATAATCCGCACAGGAAGCATATCCGGAGAATTTTACCAGCAGCTTTTTTATTGCATATTTAAATATTTCCTTCACAACCCTTTTCTTTGCAGATACACACTATTTATCGTATTATTTTACCAATTCTTTCCCACCGTATACTTTTCCACCCTTTACTGTCCGGATTTATATTTCCGACCACCATGACAGCTTTTCCAATGATATACTCCTCCGGCACAAATCCCCAGTATCTAGAATCAGTAGAATTATGCCGGTTATCCCCCATCATAAAATAATAATCCTTCTTAAATCTATAGGCTCTTACTTTTTTACCGTCAATCTTACAGCTATTAGCATTCCTGCCAATTTTCAGATTCTCATATTTCTCCATGATGGTGCCATACCGAAGTATATTGTCGTGCGTTAATTCAATTCGCATCCCCTTTTTAGGAATAATTACGGGCCCGAATTCATCCGGCGACCAGCAATAGGAATCATCTTCAGGAAATAAATTAGAAGTTTTTTCCAAAGGGTACACAAAATGCCTTATAGAATCGACCATTTGATTCGATAACAGTTGCTTCATTAAAGCCTCGGTGAGCCTTACTTCAGCGTAAATTCCATCAGCAGCCGTATCTATCCTCTTGTACTCTACCCCCCATGCATCCAACAATTGATAAAAGAGGATCGAATCATTATTCCAGATCATATAATAATTGGTAACAGTTGCAGGTTCCTTACAAAAGCGACTATTCACAAATAATTTTCCATACGACACTTTTAAAGTATCTCCTGCCAAGGCCACACAACGCTTTACATACCGTTGCTTATTATTCGGCGGACACTTAAAGACCACTACATCACCTCTTTCCACTCCTCCCAAACCATCAAAACGATGTATCGGCCACCATTCATCATCAGCCATTGCCCGTGCATCACCATTTAAATAGAACAATACATTAACCCAAGGTATTTCAAATGGAGACGCTGGCATCAAGGGTCCATAATGTAGTTTACTCACCAAAATACGATCACCTGGTAAAATAGCATTCGCCATCGAATTCGTTGGAATGAAAAAAAAAGAAAGTACAAATACACGCAAGACTACCGCTAATAAAATAACTCCAAACATCAAAAGTACTCTCAAAAGCCACTTCTTCAACCTAGCCGCTATCACATAATAACTATACAAATACAACACCTTTCTCATTCCTTTAACCAAACAGTTTGAAATCGGACAATCTATTAATTACCTTTATGTTTTAATTAATTCTTCTGATCATTTATCAATGCCACTACAAAACTTGAAACGATGGTTTGAAATCCCACGCATATTGAAAAAACAGATGGGATAACATATCTCATAAACTCGACAGGATTGAGATTCCCAAAATCACTTCTCACCCATTCTGAAAAGGTGTAAAAACTCGTCATCAAACCCACCAATAACAAAGTAATACCAACTATCAAACTTTTTTCAAGTGTCACTGTAGGTGAAGCCTTCGGTAGGGATGGAATGATATGTTGAAACGCATATCTCCTGACAATGGTATAAAGAAACAATAGCTGGGTACCCATCAATGCTGCCACCATCACATATAATAAAGTATGAATATCCAACTGCAAATTAAATACGCTAATGGGATGAATGGTTAGCAATCCACCCAATATAAGACTACACAATAGCAATATAATACCAGGATACAGCAAAAGCCAATTGGGAGCATACATGATCAAAAACCGCAAATGGCGCCAACCATCCCGCCATGTATTTAGATGAGGAGGACGGTTTCTCCCATCCTTCGACAAGGTAGTAGGCACCTCCGAAATATTCAATCCCAGCATGGTGGCTTTCACCACCATCTCTGAAGCAAATTCCATACCCGTCGATTTCAACTCCATTTTTTCATACGCCTCTTTAGTGAATGCCCTCAGCCCACAATGAAAATCATTCACCGGACTCTTATAAAAGAGACGACCAATAAAAGATAATACCGGATTACCCAGATAGCGGTGTAAAAATGGCATGGCTCCATCTTTAATGCCACCCTTGAACCGGTTACCCATGACCAAATCATATCCTTCATCCAGTTTTTCAAAAAAAGGCAATAGATTGGAAAAATCATAGCTATCGTCGGCATCACCCATCACAACGTATTTCCCTTTAGCAGCCTTTATACCACCTACCAATGCAGCACCATAACCTTTAGCCAATACCGGTACTACACGTGCTCCACTCTTCATAGCTACTTCTACCGAAGCATCGGTACTGCCATTATCGGCAATAATCACTTCTCCCTCCAGGTTATTTTTTGTAAGAAAGCTACTGGCTTTTTGTATACAAACAGCCAGCGTGTGTGCTTCATTCAAACAAGGCATTACGATAGATAGTATCATACGGTAAGTTTTTTCATTATCTGATAAACAATAAACAGATCATTTTCATATTTGATATCCAACCACTCCGGTGGATTATAATGAATGCTCCCTATTTGGTCAAAATTGCCCATCTCTTTGTGAATTACCAGATAATCCCCTTCGGCTCTGATTTTATAAGGATAATCGTTTACCAGACAACTTTTACGTTTGGTATACAATGACATAACACGTGGCTTAAAAAAAACAATCACCGCATCATTACCTGTTTCATCCTGAATAAATTCAAACATAGCTTTAGCAGCCGGTGTTTCCGGTCCTTCGGTTGTTTTATCATCAGCCAACTGACTTGGAATTATCATGGCAGCATCAATACTCAGGCAAACAATAAGAAAAACAAAAAATAGTTTGGCCATGGACACTTTGTATCCTTTTATATTTAAAGAAAAGCTGATCATTTCCAGTCCACGCATCAGAAAATAAAAGATAAAAGGTATTTGCACAAACAAATACCGCATGGTTTGATGCGGCCAAATAATCAATAATCCCTGCAATAAAAGAACGAACACAACCAAGGTCCGGTCATGCGTCCATCTTTTTATCATACCTAAATAAACCAGAGGAAGTATAACAAACGCAAAACGATCACCAAAAAAAGAACTAAAAAGAAGAGGGATTTTAAAGAGATAGAATTCTACATTTTCAAGCATAGAAGCAATGGATGCCAATTTAAAATGCCCCACATGAGCACCGCTTCCTTGTGGTAACAATAATAGGTAAACAAAATGCAATAGTGCAACGGTCCCCCATAACACAAATTGCCAACTATTCTGCTTTATAAACAACAGCTTATTGGAAAAATTAATAAAATCAAAAGATGCACTTATCAACAATGCCACAATAAGCAAATAGCCCTCACTCCTTATTGCAACAGTAAAAAACAGTGAAAAAGCTGCAAATAGTAACAAGGCCAATTCACCTACTGACACATTAAGAAAAAGTCTCCTTTTCATTATTGATTTATTGTCAGTATCACAACTAACTCCTTCCATTACAAGCTTTACATTTTGAAACAGCCAGAGGGATAAAAAAACAAAACAAAGAAAGGGGAACTCAGACAATACACTATTAGTAAACATCAGAAAAGAAGTGTTCACCAGCAAGCACAGCGTAACCACTATAGCCGTCACTTTATCTGTTAGGGTGGTAAAGTAGCGAAAAGCAAAATACGTCATACTTAGGAAAAAAAATAGCACGTATAATTTCATCCAGAAATAATTCAAGCCTATCAAGCTAACTACAGGAATCAGCAAAATGGGCCATCCCCAGGGGTATAATTCCGGCGAAAAGGTATCGTAACTGGAATGCTGTAAGGCATAGGAATTTAAAGCAGCTATCTCTGCCACATTGCCATCTATTATTCCCTTTGATTGGTGAATATAAAGTGCGAAATCACCGCCCCAATTGTGGGTGTTATCCATTGTTAATATTTAAACCGTAGAACCCTAGAGAATCCAAATCAAAATGCATCATATTCTTGTTATTACCTTATTCATTGTGATAGATAATTATTGTTCGAAAATAATGCATTACATTAATATATCCACAACCTATTTAACATTTTTAGTTAACGGTATGTTTTCCCTAGTTATCCGTCTAATTTTCTTAGTTATTGACAGCTACAATTTCAAAAAGAGAATTCCAGCTTCCAATCAAGTAGTTATTAAATGCCCATACAAGTTTGACTATTATAATATCAATTTCTTACTCAGAATACATGAGTCAATACCAGAAGACACAATCTCCATTCCTGATATAGCCATCCTCATCTTGACTCATCTATTATCTTCATATAAGACCTCCCCTTTCACTACCAACTCTTCATATCCCTTTTCTATATTACAAAACACCTTAATACGTTTCACAAACCGGCCTGGGTATTTGGCATCATAAGTAACTTTTATATGTCCTTTTTTACCAGGTTTAATGGGGTGTTTTGGCCATTCAGGCTGGGTACAGCCACAGCTGGTTTCTACTTGTTGTATTATTAAAGGATTTTTTCCTGTGTTGGTAAAAGGATAAATTGCTGATTGAGGTTTGTTTCGGTCCAATTGGCCAAGGTTGATAACTGTTTTTTCGATGTTCATCTGCGTTTTTTTACTCATAAACACTGAGTAAGATTCCCGGCTCACATAAACCCAACTCAATAAAAGGAGGCTGGAAATAACACTAATAATAAAAAAACTCAACTTCTTATTCATTCTATTGATATTTGAAACATTTAATTTTTATTGCACTATTTAACTTAAGCACAAGTCCTTCATTTCCTCTTGATAAAAGGGATGACGTCACAAGATCAAGCAGTCGTCATATCATGAAACTTACTTTATCAAACAATCTCTTAAAGTCCCATCGCCTCTTTAATCTTTTTTAACCCCTCTCTCGAAACTGGCACTTCCTTATTCGTTGATAGAATAAGCTTATTTTCATTATTACAGCACATTTCCTTAATATAACAAACATTAACAAGGAAACTTTTATGACAACGAATAAAGGTAAAAGGTAACAATTGCTTTTCCACAATTTTTAAAGTTCTGGGCACCAAAAATTCCTCATTAAAAGCTAAAACAACCTTAGAATAGTTATCAATCGCCATTACATAGACTATTTCGTCCAGTAAAAGGAATCGAATTCCTTTGTTCGATTTAATTGCTACTTTATGCTCATCACTTATTTGTATCAATTTCATATTTTAGGTTAGTTTTTTGTTAAAAAAAATATTCATCCTATTTTCATCTCCATATATATCGTATAAGTCATCCTTATACCTTATATGAAAAATTCAGTTAATTTTAACTTATTTCACAAATCGCTTAAGCTCCATTAATTACACAAGCATCTTTTTTTTAATTTTATCAGTTCAAATAACACATACCATATAGACATAAGCAAATATACCTTTACTAAATTCATTCAGCAAAAAAACTTAATTCCATTGTTTGTATTAAAGACTCTGTTGTATTCATTCTTTTTTCCATCAAAAGTTAATAAGTAGCTTTTGAATTCTCAGTTATTTAGCTTTGGATATCTTTTAATATGTACCAAAAAACAACTTTTACCCTACCTCATATGTGAATAATTTTCATTTTACTTACTCTTTCTCTTTTTTATGCAATACTTCATGTTTTAATATTTTACAAGTTTAGATATCTTGTAATGCCCAATGAGAAAACACCAAAATTCACATTCCTTTGTCCCTGACTTGATAATGCCAAATTATTTATACATAGAACATTTAAGCTTTCCTTATTTCGTTTTAACCTTGACATATGCATTGCTATTTTAAAAGTTGGTATGAATAACTTCAGGATTAACTAAACCAAATTAATGAAACAACAAACTGGTGTTCATATAACTTTGCTAGTAATGATTGCCAAACAATGTAATGAATTCCAGTTTACTTTTTCTTTAAAAACTACTCTTATAACCAAGATTGTTTCTATGTTTTATACACATGATTTATGTCAACAAAATGAGAGATACACCGATTCTCCTCAATATTGAAACGAAACTATCTCTACCACCCAACATGGACGAGCCAGAAAAGTATCAAGACTTTTCAATGGCTAGAAAGTGATATTTAGCCCAAAAATGCATTAATATCATATGTACAAAAACAATCATCATATAAAATTCGAAATAAAAAAAAGATATTTGTATAGATTAATCACTTCAGGTAAATGACCTGATTTAGGAATTATATAATACAGGAAGAATACACTTAAGAAGTTAGAGCTATGTCAGAAAATTATAAGTTTATCCAAAATAGAAATTGCGAATATTTTCCTTGTCATAAAGTAGAAAATAAAGAAGATTTTAACTGTTTATTTTGTTTTTGCCCGCTGTATATGTTAAAAGATAAATGTGGTGGAAATTTTAAATACACCAATGATGTTAAAGATTGCAGTGACTGTTTGATACCGCATTCTAAAGGAGCTTATAAATATATTATGAGTAAGATGAGTCTGGTTATTAAAATTGGCAGTGAACGAGATTAATCTACCAGGGTAAAGCCTCGACCAGCGCGGATTAAGCATTCATTTGCTAGCATCTCATCATTTGAGGATATTTCTATTATAAAATCTGGAACCTTGATTAAGGAATGAATACTTCTTCTTTGTTTTGATAGGGATAATGCATCTTGTTGATTATTGGTATGGATTATAAACATAGGAAACAATTCGATCTATAATGATAAAGTTTATTAGTCAAAGGGCATTGAAATTTGCTTTTAAGCAAAAAACTACCTTCCCACTCCTTATTCATGGTACTCTTCCTAGAAGAAAGAAGGAGAAAATTCCCTGAATTTATAGTTCAATACCCAATCTGGCACTTCTTTTTTTCCTATCTTTTG
>JAEINY010000215.1 GCA_016342595.1 Marinilabiliaceae bacterium | reverse complement strand
AAGAACTACCCAAATGTAGCTTTTTGAAATTGGAGTAGAAACCGGTTAAAACAATAAGTCCGACAGGCTGCTAGTATTTAAATACACTAGTTATAATATTTGAACATGATAAAATGTTACTGCGACAGCAAATCCACACCACAATGTGGATTTGCTATACTATAAGCAATTTAAGGATGAGTTTACTTCAGTATTCAAACTGAAATGTGGATTCAATGTAAAATCAATAAGCGATTGCTCTATATTTATGCCTAATCAAAACAAGGTTGTATTTGTAAAAATGAGAAAAACTGAAATATCTTTCAAAGATGAGTTTGCAGGTGAACTAAAGCAATTGGATGATGGTAGTTTAATTTTTCAGTATAATTACTAGTGTCTGGAAAATCCTACTAAAAGTCCAATTAGCCTGACAATGCCCAAACGAGCAGAGCCCTATACATCTCCTTACTTTTTCCCGTTTTTTTCAATATGTTGCCTGAGGGAGCGAATAAAGAAGTGATTTGTTTTCATAAGAAAATTGACGAAGCTGATTATTTAGGAATATTGTTGGCTGTTGCAATGTATGATACAATTGGAGCTGTTACTGTTAGGGAGATAAAATAGTAGACTAGTTTTTATTCACCACTCCCCTATTAATCAGGTCAAATCAATACAATCGACTTCAAAATAAATGAGGTTAGGAGCTACAAATCAGAGGTAAGTGAGGTGTCTTTGTTAGGCTCTAATCCGTGAGGTATTGCTGGATCAATTCCGAGGTTATACCAGTGTAAGTGGCAAATTCCTCGGTGGTGACGAACTGGTGGTCCTCCTTCCCCAGCCTTTCACGGATCTTTTTCAATAAGCGTCGACCTGACTTCTCACTCTTACCGGTGATGCGTTGCACATCCTTAGGATATATGCAGATTCGGTTCAATTTGACAGTCATGATACTGTATCTATACTGTATCTATACTTCATCTATACTGTTGTCATACTATAGGACAACTGCTAAGATACAAAATAACTGCACTGTATCAGTCATATTTTGCCATAATAGCCCTCTATGGACAGAACGGACAGGAGAGTTTGGATTACGTCATCAAGGAACTTAATTTTCTGTTATTAACTCAATTTTATTTGTTATGGCAAGGCAGAAAGGAATAATCAAACTGGAAGGACGCGTTGGGGATTTGTCTTTCTACAAAAACGGGAGTGAGTATTATGCCCGGGAAAAAGGTGGTGTGGATGGTGATCGTATTAAGAAGGATCCTGCATTTGCACGTACTCGTGAGAATGGTGCTGAGTTCGGACGGGCCGGTAAGGCGGGTAAGGTATTGCGCAATGCACTGAAGGTACCGATTTCCAAGTCGGCAGATAAACGGGTGGCCAGCCGTTTGTCGAAGCAAATGCTGGAGGTGATTCATGCGGATAGTACTAACCTTCGTGGGGAGCGTACTGTGGTGGATGGTGATCTTACTTTATTGGATGGGTTCGAGTTTAACAATGCTATTGGACTGGAAGCAGTGGTTGGAACACCGTATGCTGTTGCATTTGTCCGTGCCGACGGGGAGTGTAGTGTAACGATTTCTGAGTTTGTTCCTAATCAGGATATTGGTCAGGTAGATGGAGCCACTCATTTTCGATTTGTGTTAGGTACAGCAGTCCTTGATTTTGAGAATGGCACTTATGAGGTAGATGTGGCTGAGAGTGGGGATTTGGCTTATGATGCAATCACCCAGACAAACTTGGTAGTTGAGACGAATGTGACAGCCAACAGTACTTTACCGGTTTTCGTGGTGTTTGGTGTTGAGTATTACCAAGAGGTGAACGGGCAAATGTACTTGTTGAACAATAAGGAGTCGAACCCGTTGGCTGTGGTTGTAGTGGATCTGCCTTAATGGAAGAGATGCAAGATTCAAGTTTCAAGAACAGGTACCCCTCCGACCTTCTTAAAAAAGGGAGGAAAAAATTGATAACTTCTAAATGAAAGGATTCATGACTGAGCAACATTTAAATACCGGTGGCAAAGCAGGATTTTTAGGAGGTAGCCTGGTGAGTGTGTTTATGAGTATCTCGTTTGGTGGTATTTTGGAAACGATCTTTTATGCCATATTGGGTACGGTTGTTAGTTTCCTGGTTTCGCTTTTATTGAAGAAGTTGTTTCGAAGATATTTTTTTTCTACCGATAAGTGATTAACAATGAATACCCAGTTCGCTCTGCTTCTGAGTATTCGTTAATCATCGATCGGCACTACAACAAGTTTTTTCACATAGGATGTTTTCGCCCAAGGGTTAGGCGTTTGGTTGTGGTTTGTGATGGGAAGCCTCTGGATTAGTCTGGGGGCTTTTTTTATTTAGGCAGTTGTGGTTAGTCAGTGGTCAGTAGAGAGCAGGCAGAGGGAACAAGTCCGGAGTACGAAGTCCGATATCCGGGCTTGTTAACTGCGAGTGAATATTTATAGTCATTTAAAATTTTCGTTATGAAAATAATTCAAAGAATAGGTGAATTTTTAACCGGATCGGGAACGAATATTCTGGATTCGCTGTCGGATGTGGTGGATCGGTTTATTACTAATCCGGATGAGAAAAAGGCTTTTGAATTGGAGCTAAAACGGATTGAAGAGCAACATCGTCAGAATCAACGTCAGTTTCTAATTGAGATGGAGCAACTCACTCAAAAACGGGAGAGTGAGATTGAGCAGACGATTCGGGCAGAGCTGAAAGCCCAGGAGAATATCCTGGTGGCCGAACTGCAGCAGGGGGACCGATATACCAAACGGGCCCGTCCGACTGTTATCTATGTGGGCTTGTTTTTCATTTTGTTGGAGTTATTCGGGATTCGTCACATTGTATTGGATCAATTGGAGCTGGGGGATAATGCTTTGAGTATCATTGAGGGATCGGATGCTATTTTTAAGACTTTCCTGGCAGCCTGGGCAGGTGTGGTTGGTGTTTATGCAGTCGGTCGTTCCATGGAGAAACGTGGTACACGTCAACTATGGAATCAAACTTTACCAACTAGTTTATCACTTAATGATAAAAAAGGAAATCAAAAGTTTACTGAAAGAAATGATCATTCCTTAAACTCCATCCAATGGTAAAAGTGGTATTACATTGTTCGGACTCGTCGTTCGGGAATGCGGCACTGATTTCCAATACCGATTACCAATCAAAACGATTGATAAAAATATCAATCTATGATTGTGTACCGGCATTTACCATTGTAATAAGCAAAATGCTTTATCAATCATTTTGTTATACAATTGGTATAAGTGGCATTCACTACCGGCACAGGAAGTGATTCAAAATGGGAGCCGGTATCAAGGCCGTGGCTGGTCAGGTATTGGCTACCATTATGTGATACTAAATGGTTGGATTGCATCTAATCTTTATCATTCGGACTTCAATGGTCACATCGAGACTGGTCGGCCGCTGGATGATGATCCGGTAGTGTCGGGAAAAGAGATTGGGGCTCATGTTAAGGGATTTAATTATCATTCCATTGGTATTTGTTTGATTGGGAAATCCGGACAGTTTACTCATGAGCAGTTGAATGTGTCGTTGAGGTTGGTTCACCAATTGGAAAGTCAATATCGGGAAATTGAAGTCTTTCAGCATAGTGATTTGGATAAAAGAAAAGTGTTTTGTGCGGGATTGGATATGGGAGTTTGGAGGAGGAATTATAGGCTGTATAAGCAGATACCCCTCCGACCTTCGGCCATCCCGCCATGCGGGACAGGCTCTCCCCTTAAAAAAGGGAGGAAAACAAAGAAGATCGCTAAAACTAAGGCAACACACGGTTCGGAATTTGTTTTTAGGGGCTTGAGAAATGCGTTTGAAATAACTGGAAATAGATAGAAGTATATAGATCGCCATCAAAAAATGCGCATTATTTTGCTCAATTTTATTATTTTTGAGTAAAATAGTGCGCATTATGAGTTCAAGACAAAACCATTTACTGCCAAAACAAACGAAATTATTAGTTACACTTGGAGAACAGATCAAGATGGCGCGATTACGACGAAAACTAACAACAGAACAGGTTGCAGAGCGGGCCGGTATCAGTCGTCGAACATTACTGTCGGTAGAAAAAGGTGCACCAAGTGTTGCAATGGGAATCTATGTACAGGTTCTGTTTGTACTGGGATTAGCGAATGATTTACTGAATGTAGCCAAGGATGATGTCTTAGGCAGGAAGCTACTGGATGCTAAATTATTAAACCCGTCGAAAAACAAATAATACCGATTCTTTAATGACTTTAGCGTTAAGTTCACTTCGTTCCTAAACGCTTTTCATTAATGGATCGGCATTATACCAAGTGCTAATTTCATTATATATATGGTATAAAACGATACACAATGGCTTCCAAAATTATATATGTTTTTGCCGATTGGCATGAAAAAAAATCCCCAACACTCATGGGTGCCTTAAGAGTAGAATCACTCCGTGGAAATGAAGTTTTTTCGTTCGAGTATGATCCTACATGGCTAAAAAACAATGATGCACTGTTACTTGATCCGGATTTGCATTGGTACAAGGGACCGCAATATTTACCGGAAGAAAAACTCAATTTCGGTTTATTCCTGGATTCATCCCCGGATCGATGGGGACGGGTATTGATGCGCAGAAGAGAAGCTTTAATGGCCCGGCTGGAAGAAAGGCCTCAACATACCCTTCTTTCTTCAGATTACCTTTTAGGTGTATATGATGAACACCGGATGGGTGCATTACGATTTAGGGAAGATCCCGACGGACCCTTTCTTAATGATAATAAAGAGATGGCAGCGCCACCATGGACCACACTGAGGGAATTGGAACATGCCAGTTTGCAACTGGAAAAAGATGACTCTGTGGATGATCCTGAATACCTCAACTGGCTCAACCTACTCACAGCACCCGGATCATCCCTGGGAGGTGCGCGCCCCAAGGCCAGTGTACTGGATCAGCACAACCAACTGTGGATCGCCAAGTTTCCAAGTATTAACGATAACATTGATGTGGGTGGCTGGGAAATGGTGGTTTATGAACTTGCCACCTGTTCAGGTATACAGATGTCAGAAGCCAAAATAGAACGTTTTTCAAGCCGTCAATATACCTTTCTGACTAAACGGTTTGATCGGACAAATCAACGGAAACGTGTTCATTTTGCGTCTGCTATGACTCTTTTAGGCTGTCAGGACGGAGATGATTTCCACAGTGGTATCAGTTACCTGGACCTTGTTGGTTTTATTCAGCAACACGGTGATAAAAACAAGGTTGACAGTGATCTGGAGCAATTATGGCGAAGGATAGTATTCAGCATATGTGTGAAAAACACAGATGATCACTTGCGCAATCATGGTTTTCTATTAGGTTCCAATGGCTGGCATCTGTCTCCGGCCTACGACCTGAATGCCGTCCCCACCGGAAATGGATTGACTTTAAACATTTCAGATGAGGATAATTCACTTAGTCTGGAATTGGCTCTATCGGTAGCTGATTTTTTCCGGCTGGATAGCGAGAAGGCCCAATCTATCATTGATCAAACTCAGAAGGTTGTTGCCACCTGGCGATTGGTAGCAAACAAATATGGAATTTCAAGGCGTGAACAAGAAATGATGTCGATGGCTTTTGAGGGAGAAAGAGTTTGAACAGGGAACAGTGAGCAGTTAGCAATTATCAGACATCAGTATGAAATTAGTGATCAGTTGGATAAGGGATAGAACTTGAAGGGAGCTTAATCAAATATCGGACTGCTTCTATATAGGATTTTGGTTCCAGTATTTGAAATAAATGGAAATAAGTAGAAGCCATACGTCCGGGGCACATAGTCCGTTGTCCGGGGATGCGCATTATTTTACTCAATATGGAGGTAATTGGGTAAGATAGTGCGCATTTTATATGGATTGTCTTTTTAAACGGCGTAAACATCCACCTCATCCGGAACGGTAAAAGAAGTCAAGGCTTTCGGGCGGTTTATTTTGATTCCAGAAATAAATACCGCTTATCATTCAAACTGTTCTTAACGTTCGTTGCACTCCTTTAAGACCTTTGAATGTATAGCGGCACTAACTTACAGCTATATTAAGAGGTGAAAGTTTAGCACCTCATCAAAAAAAATCGGCTGAAACCCGGAGGGCATGGCCTTTACTCGTTACCGTGAGTGTGTACCTTTTGGAGGCCGATTAAAATATTTTTTAGTGCTCAGTGCATAGGAGATTGTACCTGTTAATGGAAGTTTGCTGGTTTTGCGATTCAGGAAATAAGTTGAAATACAATTGAAATGATATAATGTTTTGTGCATGGGAAATGTGGGTATTTCAGGTTGAGGCACAAGGGTGCGGCGGACAGTACTAAATAATGATTAAAGGTTAATGATGAAGGATTAATATGTTGGGAATGCCCGGCGGCACGCTTGTTTTAGTGGAGTATACCCCCTCAGCCTTCGGCAGCTCCCCCTTGAAGTGGGAGCAAAAGGCTTTATTGAACTTTAACGGAATGGATCAAGGGCAAAAAATTAACATGCTTGAGAATGGAGTTAAAGTTTCATTTGTGCCTGGCTTTATAATTATGAATGGTTAATGTTAAATTATTAATTCGTTCGAGATGGTCAATATAAATAGACGGAAGGGACTGGCTGCAAGGGAGCGGAGCGGTTTGCAGACTGGCCCTGGAGAGGTGCGAGCCGACTGCGAGTGGAGCAAGGGTGGCAGGCCGGGAATGGTGAGGTACGAAGCGTGGAGGACTGGCATATGTAGAAACGGTCCTTCGACTACGCTCAGGAACCGTTTGAGTGTAATATATCCAGGATTAAATTTTGTTTAAGGGGTTTAGATGATACGGACTGGCCACAATAATGATCAATTTTACAATTATATGCCGGCTGCTTAAAAATTATGGAATGAGTTTTCTACACGAACCCGATTTAGTGACCACTTGCTGAGGCACGAAGCTTAGTGGCACTTATTAGGGAGAAGCCCGCAGCGACGAGCAGGCGAGCCAAACAAAGGCAGCGGTTGGGCCCCGATGTAGTGAAGCGGCCGAGGAACGAGGTGTAGCTGAACTTTATTGGGGCACAAGAGAGCTGCCATGACGAAGAGGAGGAAGCGCAAGAGGTGTGCCAGGCTGGCGTTTTGGAAAATATGAGATTACGAGTTATGAGGATTCCATGATTTATTGATGTTGATTTGAAAATGTGCCGATTGGATAATTTGATTATTCAGCGGATGACGCTTTCACTGTTTGGTTACTCATCCGATGAAATGGAGAGGAGCCACCTTTGGCTTTGCAGCGTTTATTTTACCTTGAAAATTGACCTGAAATAAAGGCTGCAAAGGCCTGGCACAGCTGTTGCCGACTGACGCTTGAGGAATGCCGATGGACCGTGTCAAGATGAAAATAGTGGTCAATATATTTCTAATAAATGGAATCTGCTGATCATTAAGAAAATATATAATAATGTTGAATCAGACGCCGATAACTCTTTCAAAGCATGGAAGGATTTCTTAATTGCTTTAAAGTACCTATCGGTATACCTGGTAATAAAAACTGCCTCACTGAAGCCATAGGCATCCTTGTACATCTTTGCCCTATCTTTCCTTTGATGATCACAACGAAAGTTGTAACTCGATTTGGGTATTCTCTTGGGAAATTGATTTAGATTTTATGTTCCAAATAGTTCTAGGCTTTGAGACATTGGGTAGGGTATGAATTTTATTAGTCGTGGAGAACAAGCAATTACAATTTCGAACATGAGAAACATCCCAACGATTCCTCGCACTTTTTGCATAATGGCTTTTTTAATTGTCATTTATTTATAAAAAATCCATTTTGAACCCACACACTTTCTTTCTGCATTAAGACCGGTATCTCAAAAAGCGCATTCAAGGATTCATCTAATTCAATGACTTCACCCAGACCAATAACCCGGATATTATCATTCGTATGGTCTTCCTCACCACATAAGAACTGCCACGACATATCTTCTTGGTCATGACTTACAAATAAGATGGATCTTTCTTTATTCAGAACATGGTTGCAAACAAAACAGGCTGTATTGGTAGGTTCTTTGAATTAGTACATTGTAGATGTGTTAGGCTATTTTGAGGGTTAAATTGATACCCCTGTCCGCCAAGACACCACGGGTATTCGCTTTTTTAGTTTATAAACTCTTTATGTCAATTCGTTTCTGTCTATCTATTCTCCTTTTTATTTTTATGCACCTTATTTATCATTCTTAATAGCCCATCATCTCTTTCAGGTGCTTCAGGTAATATTGCTCTGTACGGCCTTCCCCCAGGACGGCAATGCCTTTTTTAAGTTTTCGTTTGCAGATAGGTTGTTTTCTTGCCATTTAATCAACATTAGGAATTGCACCGAACTTACCAGTATTATACGCTTTGTAAAATGACAACTCTTTTCTGATGTCGAAATCAGCCATTGAAAACAGATCTGTTGAACCATCTTCTTGCTTCTCGGTGAACCAAATGGCATCTTTCCGTAAGAGATCTTTCTCATTTAGTAAAGAGATATTATGGGTTGTAAACAACAATTGAAATCTTGATTGCTCAGCTGATTTCATCAGAAAATCTCTTACCAAATGCCTGATCAGGTGAGCGTGCATGGAAGCATCGATTTCATCTACGGCCAAAAAAGCATTGTTTTCAAAAGCCTGGTAAAAAGGGGCCGCAAAACCATAATACCTCATTGTACCTGATGATTGCAGGTGTTCCGGCAGATAGTGCTTCTCTTCCTTGCCCTCAATTTCTACCGAGTGCTCAAATTCGGCATGGTTACGTTCAACGCCTTCTTTGATCAACTTCTCTTTCTCTGTTTGAGACATGGAAGAGGTATCCAGCACCTTTAAAATATGTTCGGGAATGATCTCATTCTCCGTTTCAATTTTAATATCAGAAATATTGTACTGAGCCTGTTTCATAAAGTCAATGGCAAAGCTCTTCATTTTGTTATTTTTCTTCAGTTGCTCAGTGGTAAATCGGGTTAAATCAATATGCGGATTAATGGTATTCAACAACTGATTATCGAACCAATTAAAAGCTGCTTCTATTTCAGGTTGAGTGTAATTGACCTGGTTATATCCCACGAAAAAGGAAACATTCTTTAATACGTTTGCATTCAAGACTTCCTTCACTGCTTTGGTAATTTTTACTTTTGATCCAAAGCTGATCTCAGCTGAATCTGTTTCATCGTTATGAGTTCGGGTAAATAAGTTAGCCGGTTGTGTACCCGGATAATAACTAAGCTTTTCAGAAATTATCTTGTCAGAATCGAGTTCCAAAGCATAAACATATTTAACTGCCTCCACGAAAAAGGTCAATTCAAATTTCCCAACTTTATTTTTGTCATTGCAAAGCAGGAAAGGGATAAAACCGGTTCCTTCATTTTTATCTTTTCGCACCCGATCGATGAGATTATTAATAAACTGAAATGCCTCAATCAGATTACTTTTTCCTGAAGCATTCGCTCCATAAACCATACAAAGTTTTAATATCTTCACTCCCGGAGCTACTTCCGTTACGTAATAGTCTTCGAATGATGTATCAGAAGTAGCTTCAAAACTGAAGGTTACCTCATCTTTAAAGGATAAGAAATTTTGTATCTTAAGTTCAAGTATCATCTCTCTATATATAATTATTGCATATTACTTGCAAATATACGAAATAAATAGACATGCACAATTCTATATTTAAATCTTGCAAGTTTTTTGCAGAATATCTAAATAGAATTGATTTATGGCAAATTTTGTACCCCTCTGCCTTCGGCACCTCCCCTTGGCAAGGGGAGGAAATTTTTTATATATCAGATGAAGGGTGTTAGAGATTTTTTGGCCCCAGGGTGTCGCTATGCTTACTCCAGGTTTTGATCTTTCAGCCCTTCAGGCTAACATCGTCGCTTCCTCATGTGGTAAGCCGTGTGTATGGGATCAAGTGCTTTTATCAGCATTAAACCTAAAAGAAATAGTGTCAGTGTGATAAACAGTAGTGCAAGCTTTGTTTTCAACTCATCTGAATAATCGACAATACTCATGGCTATGGTACCACCCAATATTAGCAGGAAAGCAATGGCAATTATGGATTTCATGAGCAATACCTGAATTTTACTCCGTTTGATTTCAATTTGCTCGCTATCCAGGTTGAAGTGCATCATGGCTGATTTTATTTTTTGCCAGTTGTAATTACCTCCCAACCTGTTTTTTAGATCGATGTATTTGGGAATGGAGAGATAATTCGTTCTGATTCCGGTTTCGGCATAGAAGTGCTCTTCTTTATGAGTTGATAGAATGAATGATTCAAAATGGGCTTGATCTTCTTCCTTGAAATACTCTTTTAGCTTACTCAGCTCTTCCGCATTGAACGACTTCTTGCGACGCCTATTCATCAATGAAGCGTTGAAGAGCCTGTTGAAGGCAGCTCCTGAGAATGTAGTGAGTATTGCTACAATAGCGGCTTGAATAAATCCAATCTTTTCCATCGTTGGTGTTTTAAGTGCTTTATATTACGATTTAGGGTGTTCAATAGCAGCTTGACAAATTATGACAAGTGATCATTTTTATTGAACATCAGCATTTTTGGCCCTAACTGGTATGTGTATCGGAAAATTAAAACTAGCAGCCTGTCGGACTTAGCAGCAAACACTAATTTTATTATTTTTAAGGCATGAAACGTTTTATTAGTGCTG
>JAEINY010000003.1 GCA_016342595.1 Marinilabiliaceae bacterium | reverse complement strand
AAAAAAACCGCACCAAAAGCTGATACGGGATTCTTTTTGCCCTTTGTTGGACGTTACCCGGGCATAAGGAATTTAAATGGTTTTGCCTGCTTCATTTGATGATTTTTGGAGGCGTTGAGACAGCCACTATTTAAACTTAAGATTGGCATTCTTTTGTTTTTTCTTCGTTTTATCATTTATTGAGTCCGTTATTTTTATTGTTTTTGATTATTGGACAAACGTAGCATTAGAATGATGTATAAAACATTAATTATAGTATTGACATTAGGGGTTCTTAGTTGTTCAAGAAACAATGAAAAAGTGTTATCTGAAACAATTAATAAACTTACTTCAGGGAAGGTAATAAGTTATTGTGTGGATGAACTTACTGTGCAAGGGAAACAGGTAGGCGACACTATATTTACCACAACAGAAAGTATTTTTCACAAACTCGACAGTGATTCATTGTGTGGATTTAAATATTTTATTGAAGATAAGTTGATTCACCCAAGGTTTAAAATACCAATGACTCTGTCAAATTATTATAATGGAGACAGTCATACATGGAATCTTGAAAGTGAAGTGAAAAAAGACAGAAAACTAACTGAGGATCTGGATAAATTAAAAGGAAAGATTAAAAATGATACTTATGGACAAATACCCTATGTAAAAAACATTCTAAATTCACACGGTATCGCCATAAACAATACGCAAGATACAATATTAGATAATTGTCCTTGTATTCTATTAAAAGTCGTTACTCAAGAAGGTATTTTAAATGAATTATATATTGACAGAAAAACGTCATTCCCTAAATTATTAAGAGTTGTCGAAAATTCAGAACAACCTTTTATTAGAGAATTTAATTATAGTGAATTTGAATATTCCGCTTCGTTTAACGAACCATTATTTTCAAGTCTTGAGAAAACAAAAGGAAGAAAAGTTTTAGGAATTGGCGACAAGATTCCTGACTGGGAACTAGAAACTACTAATGGTAAGCAATTGATATTATCAGAAAGTAAAGGAAAAACAACAATTCTGTTTTTGTCAGCAATCTATTGTAGTTGGTGTCAGAAAGCAATTCCAATAATTAATAAAGTTTACAATAAAAGTGTTGCGGATAAAAACATAGATTGTATCGTGTACTATCCAGATGATGCGCAAGAAAGACTGATAGATTATATTAAGGGAAAAGACGTTGACTACCCTATTGCTTTTAACAAAATAAAAAATCACAAAAAGAGATATACTTTACGCGAACAAATAATGTATGGATTTCCAACTACATTAATTTTAAACAGTAACAACGAAATAATTTGGATAAAAACAGGTTTCTCCGAGAATTTAGAAAAAGAAATCGAAAAAGTAATAAAAAATTCAACCGCCAATAAATAGGCCTTCATACGGTGCGTAGCACCCAGTCATGAAGGCTCAGTTGAACTAATACCGTTTACTAATCAAAATGCGCCTTTAGTGCGTTTCACTTCTAAACGCCCTTTGATTATGTATCGGCATTATACCAGCGCAATTTGATATTTAATTGGTATAAATCCCGCGGGCAATAGATGCTATGGGTTTTGCAAAGGATTTCTTCTTTTCATTCTAAAGGAGCCAGGTCGAAAAGCAGGGCATTATAGAGGATTAGCGTTGGTTCGCTTGCTTCTACAAAAGAACAATGTGGGGGGAAGATTTAGCAAAAGATTGTAAACAAATAACTACATTTATTACCAACGAAATTAATAATAACAGCCGGGTTTCCCTTCGCCGGGTCCCAATAACTGTCGTGATAAAAGTGCCTGAGACGAGTGCCGGGATACGGTTCTTAGGGGACGTAAGCTACCCGGTTAAGAAATGTACCTTAAAGAAAAAAGGAGAAAATTGATGGGTAAAATAGTTAGAAGTGATATAAATGAGGAATGGGCACATTCAGGAGTAGTAGAAGCTGGTGATTTTGTTTACATAGGTTACTGTGTAGGTAATATTGGTGGAACCATAGAACAACAAATACAGGGCGCGATTGATCATTTGGAGAAGAGATTGAATTCAGTTGATTTAGAATTAGACTCAGTTGTTCAGATGGATTGCTTGTTTAGAGATATATGGAATATTCCTGAGATGGAAGTTGCAATTAAAGAAAGATTTAATGGAAAATATCCCGTTCGAAAATCGATACAGACAGAATTTGCACATAAAGGTGGAAGCACAGGCTTACTTTTTCAGTTAGACGCAATAGCGTATAGAGAGAAATAAACAGAAAGGAACCAGCAGCTACCAGGTCCATAGGCCGGCGCCATCGTCCAACAATGTTTTACCCTTTATAACAACATTAACGGCTCTTTTTATTTACTACTGAATCTTTATTGTTAAGCAATATTTATTAACTTGGTCAAACAAAGGATAAAACACTTTTAGGTTAGGTGCAAGAGGACGCAACCATATAAACAAAGCATTCATCTATTAAAGAAAACATTATGAGAAAATATCTCTTTCTTTTAATCGTATTCTCACTTATCGTCTCGTGTGAGGAAGATGAAATTACTGAATCATCAAATAATGATAGGTTTTTAGAGATTGCTTATAATAAAAGATATCAATATCCTGATGGCTTCTATTATGAAAAGAATTTAATTGGTTATGTGTATTATGAGAACAGTGTAAGTATAAAACCCATAACTGAAAGGGCAAGAACTTGGATAGAACTAAATACAGATGATAAGAAACAAGCTAAAACATGGTCGAACCTATCTAATGAATATAGTTCTGTTAATAGAGAAATAGTTGAGGAAAGAGAGACAGATAAGTATTTTGAAATTGTGAGAGTCAATATTCAGAATGAAAATGATACTCTGCTTTCAAGAGTTCATCGTACCGAATATTTTGTTTCAAAATATGATAAATTCACAGACGTGAATCTAGTTGGGATATATAATGGAGAATTATCAATAACTAACGTTAAACAATTGATTGAATATTTATGGAGTTGTGGAACATTAGGTATTTATGATAAGGTAGTAGAGTCTTCCACAATAAACAAAGGAGATAAATTTGAACACTATATTCAATCTCTAAAAATAACTCAAGGTGACTTTGGAATACATGATATGATTAGAATATATGATAATAAGTTTCATCTTGACAAAATAAATAAGATTCTAACAATTCAAAGAGAGTTAGTAAAAGAAATACAAGGAAATTTTAACGAAGGATGGTAAAATACCAGCGCCTAATAAATAGGCCTTTACACGGTGCAATAATGGCTCATAAAGCATAGCTTGCCGCAGGCGCAACACAAGCTACGCTTCATAGCCGCGTCCGTTTAGGCGGCATTCAAAAAAACCATTACCGATAAAAATATGAAAAAGTCCATATTATTATTTCTATTACTCATATGGTTTGTAAATGACAACTTATATTGTTGTACCGTTTTTATGGGTACGAATGATAGTTATACTCTTGTTGGTAGTAATGAAGACTATAAATGGAGTAATTCTCAGATTTTTTTTATTCCGTCAAAAGAAGGAAAATATGGATATGCTTTGTTTGGATACGATGGTTCTATTCAAGCGGGTATTAATGAAAAAGGATTATTCTGGGATGGCTTAAGGGCATATCCTTATGTTACAATAGATAATAACAAAGATAAGCCCAATATAGACGGAAATGTCCTCTACAAAATATTAGAGGAGTGCGCAACGGTTGAGGAAGTGATTAAACTGTTTGAAACATTCCATTGGGATGGATTTCGACTGTCTCAACTTATGGTTGTTGACAAAACTGGTGAAAGTGCAATTATTACATACAGCAAAAATGGATTAGTTGTTACATCTAAGGAAAAGCACTATCAAGTTTGTGCAAACTTCAGAATTTCATGCAAAGAAGACATGGAAAACTTTCGCTGGTATAACATAGGATGTGGAAGATTTAAAAAAGCAGAAAAACGTTTGCAAAATCAAGAGTTAACAGTGAATAATTGTTTTTCCATTTTAAAAGCAACTCGCCAGAATAACTTGTTTGCAAAAACCATCTATTCCACAGTTTTTAATTTAAATACGGGCGACATTCATTTAAGTGTTAATGGAGATTTTTCTCAGATTACAAAAATCAATTTGCAAGAAGAATTAAAAAAAGGAAGGTACTCCTATTTCTTATCGGATTTAATTAACACGACAAATGAAAACAGGAAGGAGATAGAGATCCATGATGAAAAATATCTGACAATAAATAATGATAAATTATTGTTGGATAAAGATTGGAATCTCACCGTACTAAAATGTAAAGCAAAATATTACAGGACGACAGTGAATGACTCAGTTTCTGCCCATTACGTTATGAGAGACTATTTCATGAACGATACATTACAAGGAGTAGCATACTACTCAAGCTTAAATCCTGAAATTATTGATGGTAATTATTATGAATATCATGAGAATGGTAATGTAAAGGTGGCAGGACATTTTAAGCATCGATTAAAGCATGGAGAGTGGAAATATTGGTCAAATGACGGAAAACTCGAACAGACAATTAAATATGTAAATGGAATTAAACAGTAAACGACCGCCAATAAATAGGCCTTCATACGGTGCGCAGCCCCCAGTCATGAAGGCTCAGTTGAACGAATACCGTTTACTAATCAAAATGCGCCTTTAGTGCGTTTCACTTCTAAACGCCATTTGATATTTAATTGGTATAAATCCCGCGGGCAATAGGTGCTATGGCTTTTGCAATGATTTTTTCTTTTCATTCTAAAGGAGCTACATCGAAAAACATAGCATTATAGAGGATTCGCGTTGGTTCGGTGTGGAAAAAAGGCCTGATGATGCACTACAGAGGCCTGCTTCCACTGAAATGATCAATCGAAAAAAGGAAACGTTCTTTGTTTATTGAAGTGACATCAAACGGCTACCAATGGGCGTAAGGGTAAAAACTATGCTTCACCCCAACCCGGACCTAAGAATCAATTGATGAAAGAGTGCCTCTGCCCAATGTCAGGTAGTGGCGGATAATATAAACAAAAAGGAACCAGCAGCTACCAGGTCCATAGGCCGGCGCCATCGTTCAACAATGTTTTATCCTTTATAACAACAATAACAGCTCTTTTTATTTACTACTGAGTTTTTATTGTTAAGCAATATTTATTATCTTGGTCAAAGAAAGGATAATACACTTTTACGACGTTGCGTTCATTGTAAAAAAAACCCAAGTAGTTAATTTAAAAACCAGAAAAAATGACAGACTTTAAATCAGTTCTTATTAAGACAATTGGAATTCTTACTATTGGGTTTATCGTGAGTTCGTGCAGCCCGGAAAACAAAATCTCGCCTGAACAAGCCAAACAAATCGCTAAAGAAGCCTACCTCTATGGCTACCCATTGGTGATGAACTACAAAACCCTGTATGCCTACACTTTGGATAAAAGCTCACCTGAATACAAGGGAGAGTTTAACGTTAAAAGTTGCGAGGCCAGGGTTTATACGCCCGAGGACAAAGCCATTGTAACCCCAAATTCCGACACGCCTTATTGTATATTCTGGTCGGATATCAGCAATGAGCCTGTCGTGTTTTCGGTACCTGAAATGGAAGCTGACCGCTACTATTCGTTCCAGTTTATCGATTTATTTACGCACAATTTTGCTTACGTAGGCACCATGGCAACGGGCAACGGGCCTGGCAAATATCTTATTGCGGCAAATAAGTGGAAAGGCGAAAAACCGAAAGGTATTACAGATATCATATACTGCGAAACAGACCTATTTCTGACCATTGTTAGAAGCCAACTAATGAATAACAATGACCTGGACCGGGTAAAAACCATTCAGGATGCCTATCAGGTACAATTGCTGAGCGAGTATTTGGGTAAAGAGTCGAATTATAAGGCCCCGGCTATAGATTGGCCTGTCTGGAACGAAGGCGATCAGTTTACCGAAGCTTCTTTTAAATATGTTGATATCGTTTTAAGTCTTACTCAAGAAATTCAGTCGGAAAAGCATTTGCGGGAAAAGTTCGCAAAACTGGGAATCGGAACTCCTGGGCCCTTCGATTTTGAAAGCTTTGACCCAGAAATTCAGGAAGCCATCAAAGCAGGTATAAAAGAAGGAATTGCAGACATTCAAGCTTTTGTTAAAAAACACGGCACTGACCCATTAAGTAGTACGAAAATGTTTGGGACGCGTGACTTTTTAAACCAAAGTGCTAAAGAAAATTTCAATTATAATAATATGTTTCTTCCCAGGGCAGTTGCAGCTGACAGGGGTCTATATGGAAACTCAGCGGCAGAAGCCACCTACCCCATGTATTTTGTGGACGGTGAAGACAAACCTCTAAATGCTGCCGAAAACAACTACCGCATTACTTTCGAAAAAGACAAATTTCCCCCAGTACATGCTTTTTGGTCCCTCACCATGTATGATGGTAAAACACAATTGCTCATAGATAACCCAATGGACCGCTACCTGATCAACTCGCCCATGATGGATGATTTCGTTATAAACGAGGATGGTTCCTTAACCATCCATATTCAGAAGGAATCACCCGGGGCAGGTTTGGAAGCGAACTGGTTGCCTGCCCCCAATGGACCATTCTACTGCGTTCTTCGTCTTTACGGACCTAAAGAATCGGCAGTGAAGGGAGAATGGGTTAATCCGCCAATGATAAAGTCAAACTAATAAAGGAGATAAGTTATGTTAATTAAAAACACAATCAACCGACTGACCGCTATCATGGTAGGCGTAGTTTTCGTTCTTAACCTGCATGCACAAACAGATGATCCTGTTATCGTCAATGTAGACAATTTTGTGCGTGCCGAAACAGCCTTTCAATTTGATCGAACACTCGCACTCATTAATAGAGAGGTCAATAAGTTCGTACACATTCGTGAGCCCATCCCTTTAGACAAACAAACTGTTATTCGAATGAATCGAGACACATACTATAGTGCTGCTATTGTCGATATCAGTAAGGGGGCAACCCTTACAATACCAGAAACCCAAGGCCGCTATGTGTCTGTCATGATCATAAATGAAGATCACTTTATCAACAATGTGTATCACAAGCCTGGCACTTATCATTTGACTATGGAAGAGTTTGGCACTCCTTATGTCAATATAACTTTTCGGATCCTCGTTGACGCGCTAGACCCTGAGGATGTTAAAAAGGTTTGGGGTATTCAGGATGGGATTACCATAAAAGCAGAATCAGCCAGACCTTATACTCATCCGAATTACGATGAGGAAAGTTATGAGGCTACCTATAAGGCACTAATCCAACTGAGCAGAGGTATGCCGGAAACCAAGAGGATGTTCGGAAAAGAAGAAGAAGTTGATAAAGTTCGTCATTTGCTTGGAACAGCATTTGGATGGGGTGGTTTGCCTGAGTATGAGGCATTCTATCTTACCATTGAACCAAATCTTCCTGTAGGCTCCTATGAACTAACTGTGAAAGATGTCCCCGTAGATGCATTTTGGTCAATCAGCCTTTACAACAGGGATGGTTATTTTCAGGAAAATGAATACAAGGCCTATAGCGTCAATAACATTACCGGAACCCCCAATAAGGATGATTCCTTTACCGTCCATTTTGGCGGTGATCCAAACAGTTCAAATTATCTGCATATAACGGAGGGATGGAACTATACTGTTCGATTGTATCAACCCCGCAAGGAAATACTCGAAGGGAAATGGGTTTTCCCGGATGTGAAACCGGTAGAAAAAAAATAGAACCATTTTGTTGTGCCTTACGATTGTATAGTCCTGGTTAAGAAAAACCGACACCGAAACTGGAGGCTTGAATTCTGCTGCTCGATGAAGTTATTTTGATTAGTGAATAAATTTAAACAACGAAACGCCAGTCGAATAGGTGGCTGACAGCCGATTGACTGTCAGTACACCTTTCACAATTTATCCCGCAAGGCGGGACCATCCGCCGGTTGGCGGATACGAGTGCTACGCCCTTTCCTTTCAATCTAAATGTCAACTATCTCCCTCTACATACATTAAAAAAATTAGCCATTCTAAGTATGGAACAAGCCTTATCAACAGTCTATTTTTACATTCCCAAACAAGTTACTATTCTTGATTTGAGTGGCGTTTTGCAAGTGTTTCAGGAAGCTAGAAATTTAGGCTTTAATTATCATTTAAAGTTTATCAGCCATCAATCGAGTATATGTAGTTCTTCTGGTTTAGACCTTTCCTCATTAACAGATTTTAGAAAAACGAATCCAGGTAAAAATGACATTGTTTTTATTTCTGGTTCCAGTACGCATCAAATAGGTCTGTTTAACGAAGAGCCTTCTTTTTTTGATTGGCTAAAAAGAGCAAACTCTAATCAAGCCACTATTTGTAGCATCTGTACTGGCGCATTTCTTTTAGCTAAATCCGGATTACTGAACAATAAAGAATGTACTACACATTGGAGTCTCATTAAAAAACTGAAAAAAGATTTTCCACTTTTAAAAACACAAGACAATACTTTATTTACCAAGTCTAAAAATATATATACCAGTGCCGGAGTAGTAACAGGTATGGATTTAGCTATGTTTTTAATCGAAGAAAGGCATGGTAAACGAACAGCAACTGAGATCGCCAAAGGATTAGTCGTTTATAAAAGAAGACAGGCTACAGACGAACAAGAAAGTGTGTATTTACAAAACAGAAGCCATCAGGATGAAAAGATTCATAGCATACAAGATTGGATTATCCACAATTTAGACAAGGCTTCGACAATTGATCATTTAGCAGATTTAGTACATGTTAGTCCTCGAAATTTAACTCGCATCTTCAAAAAACAAACAGGTGTTACCATAGCCGAATACCGTACAAAATTGAGAATTGAAAAGGCTAAAAGTTTACTAAGCCATTCTGAATATAAAATAGAACACATCGCCAATTTATGTGGTTATAAGACATCAAAGCAATTACGAATGGTTCTGGAAAAACATGTTGAAGCCTTACCTACTGAAATTAAAATGAAGCTGTCCTAAAACGACTATCATTTGTCCTTTTTCATCATTCTATACCAAGTATCTTTGTAGCTATTAATTAAACAAACATAAATGATGAGTTTAAAAGAACAAAATGCAGCACTAATTTTAATTAACCTTCAAAAAGGATTTGATGAAGAAGAATATTGGGGTGGAAACAGAAATAACAAAGATGCCGAAAAAAAAGCGTCTATAATTCTAACCAAATGGAGAACAGTAAATCTGCCCATTTTTCATATCGTTCATAGTTCACAAAATCCGAATTCAAGAGTACACGAAACGCATCCAGGATTTGAAATAAAAGATGAAGTTAAACCAATAAACGGAGAACCTGTGATTAAAAAAAATGTCAACAGCGCTTTTATCGGAACAGACTTAAAAGAAAGGTTGGACAAACAAGGCATAAATATGTTAGTAATTATTGGGATGACCACCAACTTTTGTGTTTCTACATCGACAAGAATGGCTGGGGATTTGGGATTTGATATTTTGCTAATATCCGACGCTACTGCAGCATTTGACACAATTGGAATTAATGGAGAAAAATTCTCATCCGAAACTATTCATCAAACAACGTTGGCCAATTTGAATAATGAATTTGCACAAGTGATTGATACAAAAAAACTACTTGAATTGGTGTGATTTGTTGGTAGATTTATTCGCAGGTCAGTTCTAACATGAGCTCATGTAAGATGATATTAGATAGTAAAGGACTTAGCGAACTTCCTTGTGGAACGCCTTTTCTGCACTTGACCAGTTTCCCCTTAATTTCTATCGGGGCTTTGAGCCATTTACGGGGCAGGCTGTCAGTACCGGAAATTGTAGTCGTTATTGCTCATTATTCAATCGCAATAGTCTTCACTCCCAGAGTCACCTCTGACGAGCTTGCAGCTTACTAACGGTTCGATCCGCCAGCTGGCGGACCGCCCGTAAGGGACTTCCACCCTCGGGATAAATCACATTACAACCCTTGATTTATTGAAGATAAGTTGTATTTTTAAGCTTTATCAACAACTTCGGGTGTGGGTGCGCTGTTACTCATGCAGGGCACAAAAAAACATAGCTCATTTGGAAAGTACTAATTTTAAGGTCAGTACATTTAATAAAACATATAGCGGTTTTATAGGCTGGTGTTTTAAAATACCAAACGCCCCATATTCAAACCGTTACCTGTCATGTTAGAAAAGATATTTCAACAATGAAGTTTTATTAAATATACCAAGGATATCGCAAAATGCGACAACCTTGAAAAATTAAAATTTTCAAGAACTAACCCGTACGCCTTTACTGAACATGGGACAATTATGTTGGCAAATGTTTTGAATACAACAACTGCTGTAGAAACAAGTGTACTAATTGTCAGAGCATTTATTAAATTAAGAGAACTTCTTTCGACAAATAAAGAACTGGAAAGAAAGCTTCTTGAACTTGAGTCAAAATACGACAAGCAATTCAAAGTGATTTTTGAAGCAATAAGAGAATTAATACAAAATGAACAGCTCAGAAAAAATAGGCCAAGAATTGGATTTAAAATTAGGAAAAATGAAAACACAGACTGGTAACAAAAGTCATATGTAACGCAGGGTTCAGCGGGTAATTCAACCGCATTTCTTCGTAGCAACAACGCCAATTCGCCTTTGACGATTTGACTATAAAAACAAAAATATGAGTAAACGAATTGGCTCAGTGATAGCCTGACAGTGAAGCGTTTCAAAGTCCCACACTCCACATAGCCAAACCGCTGTTGTGCATCATGCAAGACAGACTGCTACAACAGAGATAATGAATTATTAAAACAAATAATACGGGAGGATTATTATGACAGCTATTCAAATCATTGACCTAACTCCAGAAAACATTGCCAATTATGGTGTGTGTGGATACAAAGATGTAAAGAAACACAAGGAATTAAGAAACAAAATAGAATGGTTTAATGAATATTACCCCAAAGGATTAAGGATAAAAGTAGTACTCTCTGAAAAAGGAGAATACCTGGGAATGCTTGAATACCTTCCTGGAAATTTTGCTCATCGTCCTGTTAATGCAGAACATCATATGTTTATTCATTGCATTTTTGTTGGATTTAAAAAAGAGTTTAAGAGAAAAGGTTATGCTTCATCTTTAATAGATGCCTGTATCAAAGATGCCAAAGAGAAAAAAATGTTAGGTGTTGCGGTAGTTACCCGAAAAGGAGCTTTTATGGCAGGTAACGAGATATTTCTAAAAAAGGAATTTGACATTGTAGATACTGCTAAACCAGATTTTAATTTATTGGCCTTTAAATTTGACGCTAAATCAAAAAATCCAAGCTTTAAGACAGCTAACCTGAATAACTTGAATGAACATAAGAATGGATTAACAATCATACGTTCCGTTCAATGTCCGTATACAGAGAAAAATGTAAATGCCATTTTGGAATCGGCTAAAAACAAATTCAACATAAAGCCAAATTTAATAAACTTAAATGATTCAAAATCTGCCCAAAAAACACCATGTGCTTTTGGAACTTTCTGCATGATTTATAATGGTGAAATAATAAGTCATCATCCAATAAGCAATAAAAGATTTGAAAATATTATGACTGAGAAATTTAAATAGATGCATTAAGTTGAGAACGAGATGTAAAAGCACTCCCGCCAGTTGGCGGATACGGGTGCTTTGCCCTGTCACTAACACAAAAAAGAGCCACCCAACGGCAGCTCTTTTTTCCATTTTCCTTTTTCCTCTACTTCAACCCCAATACTTCAGGCCCTTGTTCAAAAACAATATCGCGAGGAATCCCAGCTTTGGCAATACGATCTAAATCCTTTTGTAACGCCGGGCGTATAGTGCCCATTTCAGCCAACATCTGCTTGGCCTTTTCATAGTCACCATTTCCTTGCATCACCAAAATCTCAGCTGACAAAGAATTCATTGCAGCTGTCATTTTATCAAAGTCAACCGTGTAATAACCTTTTTCAGCATCATAGGAGAACGCTTCCTTCTCCTCAAAATAATTAAAGCGCATCATATTGGCTTTACCATGGGCACTGGCAGCGCCAAACCGTACGGAACGGAATATACCGGCCACAAAGGTCACGTAGTTATCCATCAGGTCATGGTTGGTCAACTCGCCCATCTCCACTAATTGTTTTACCATATGTAAACCCAGGATATCGGCTTTAGCCTCTTCAATAGATGAATAGGTTTCTTTAAGCACCGTACGCACATCGCCCTTTCCATTAATTGTATTTTTGATACCCAGACCATGACCTACTTCATGAAACATGGTATTTTCGAAAAAAGCATCGAACTTCACATGCTTTTGTTGCTCAGGATTAATCACCACTTTACTAATTGGCACCAAAATATGATCAAATTTGGCACGCATAGAGTTTTTCAATTGTAATTTACGACTTCCTTTTTCCAAATGCACTTTAGGATCATTAGGCAGGTTAATGGCAATGGTTTTACTACCGCTATTACAATCACCTCCATAAAACAATGCTTCATATGCACCCAGATCACTGTCACTTCCCGGCACTTCACTTTTATAAGCCTGCTCAACAGGTAAGCCTTTCTGAAGCTCTGGTAACAAAGCGGCGAAACGCGATAATTTATCAGACCAGGCTTTATCTTTAATTAAAATAAATGCTTCGAAAGCTGCTTTATAACCATACAAGGCGTCTTCATAGTTTTCGATAGGCCCCGCCACAAAATCGATGGTATTTGTTTTCATACTCATCCAGGCCATGTCACTGGCAAAATAGTCATTGGATAAAAAGGCATCAGCTCTTAATTCGAGGTATTTCTTCAACCCTTCGTCTTCAGCCAGGGCCGCTGCTTTTCTCAATAGATCAGCAGCCTTATTCAGCTCTTCACCATAGGCAACACTGTAAGGTACCACTTCCAGAGAACCGGCATCATTACGTTTTATGATTGTATACAAATTCGCTTTCCCTTCACCTTCAAAAGCATCAAATTCCTCCCTGGTCATATCATGCGGATAGAAATTGACCCCTTTCGGCTTTTCACCAATACTCTCCACAAATGATTCATTGTTATTCAAACGTTCCCAGGGACCATAATTTATTTTCATGAATTTCTTCAAATTCTCATCGGGTGTATTCTTTAATAACTCCGCTTTATCTCCCCATGATTGCTTCCAAAACAGATCATCCATTACTTTGGCCGCTTCAAACAGATAGGGTAACATTTGTTGTTCCTTTTCTGTCAATTGACTCAAATCAGTGGTCAATTTAACCGTTTTAAACTCCTCCACTTTCTGTTTAACATCAGCAATGGATGCTACATATGTTTTCTTAACTCTAGGTTGACAAGCAAACATCGCCAACACCATTAGCGGGACAAATATTCGTTTCATAGTGCATTAATTTTATGATTCTTCTTCAATGATTTTATTGTGGCCTGAAATTACAAAAAAAAACATAGCGACGTATACAGAAAAGCCGGGTAAACACCCGGCATGATTTTGAAGGTTTACTATCAAAATACAAGTGATTCATTCAATGAGTCACATTGCTTCAAATAGTCTTATCCAATAAAAATGTGCTCCTCCTACGATATTCCTCTTATGCTATCCTTCCGATTCGACTTCGATTAACTTTCCCAACCGTTCTATCTGACTCAACTTATTCACTTCTCTTAAATTACGAGCCGTTTCTGTATAATATTGATGCCTTTTAATGAAATTCAATTGCTTTTTATTCCATTCTTCAAGCGTCCCGATCAAACTGCGTTCTTTCAATTCCTGATACAAGGTGTTGGAAACCGGAATAAAATCACTACGTCCCAGATAGTCTAAATCGGAATCACAAATCACCTCTTCCAGTTTATCTTTAGGTGATGGTGGAAACTTTGTGGATAAAATCAAACGACAAATGATATCAATTAACTCTTCCGGATAGTGATAATGATTCAGAATATCACGTGCAATTTTGGCACTTTGCTCTTCATGTGTCTTATAATCGATGCTGTGTCCGCTATCATGAAACAGAGCAGCCAATTTTAAAACCAACAATTCTTCCTCACTCAACCCTTCAGCCCATCCGATTAATTCAACCTCAGTCACCACATCAATGGTATGTTTAATGTTGTGATAATAGAGATTCTCGGGTAATTTTTGCTCTAAAATATCCAACAATTCTTCCTGAATATCCATGAATTGAATGAGCGAATATTTCGTTTGGTAACTTCTGTTTGGAATAACACCGGCACCATCAACAGATAATAAAGGTAAAATGCCTTCCACACAAAACATATCTAACTGACCTTTGTACTTAACGGGCATGGTACCACATTTATTCATCACAAAAAACTCTTTTACGAGCTCATAGGTCATCACCGAAATATTAATATGTCCAGGGAGGCATGCCATCCCCATGCGTGAAGCAATATTGACACTTTCTCCGGTGAGGGTAAAGGGAGAATTTTTCTTACCCGTGGGTTCACCTAACACCGGACCGGTATGAATACCGATACTCACCTCCCAAAAAGGTTCTGTTTCACCAAACGGGATGCACTGCTTAGTAACTTCCTGCATCTCAAAGGCAGCGCGGACTACATCAATCGGGTTAGTACGATTTTCCGCTTTAATACCACCTGCAAATAAAAAAGTATCCCCGATGGTTTTAATTTTAACGATACCGTATTTCTTGGCAATATCATCAAATGCCAAATACAATTCATCCAAAGCATCCACCTGATCCTGCGGATGTTCAACCTTATTCAACTGATCAAATCCGCGCATGGTGGCATAAAGTACCGACACCATTCGGAAACGCCTGACTCTCCTTTTGGCAGGCATCCTCAAACGCTCCTCAATCTCTTCAAATGAATATTCTGATAAAAGATTCAGATATTTCTCATTTTGCTTTTGAATGATTTCGTAACGCCCCACCAAAGTCTGAAGTTGTTCATTTAACTCCTTATTGCGGTTGGCTAAACGGGTTATTCGAATGATATACTCTTCAATACTTTCCATATATGGGTACTACTAGTAGCTATAAATTTAACTATTCTTCGCAGATATCAAAAATGTTCCTCGGAAGAATGCAGTTTTTTCCTACTTTTATGTATGCTAATAACATCAATGTTACCAATTTATAATTACGTAACCAATTCAACATGAAAAAAGCACACCTCCTTTACTCGATGATAGGCATAATTGCATTTGGATTTTCAGCATCCACCAAATTGAAAATGAGTTGGTCGACCCCACAAGCACTGGACGTGCCAGAGTCTGTTTTGTACCATACCGCTGGAGATTATTTATTCGTCTCAAATATTTCAGGTAAACCTGCAGAAAAGAATGGTGCCGGGTTCATCTCCAGGTTATCGACAGATGGAAAAATACAGCAATTAAAATGGGTCACCGGATTGAATGCTCCCAAAGGCATGGCTTCTACAGAAAAACAGCTATTCGTATCTGATATTGATGCGTTGGTCATCATTAATATAAAACAAGCTAAAATTGAACACCGCATCGAAATGCCGGCTGCAAAATTTTTAAATGATGTGACTATCACTACCGACGGTGATGTTTATGTATCAGATAGCGGGGATAACCGAATTTACAAATTAGAAGATGACAAACTCATCTCGTGGCAAGAGGGAGATCACCTGCAAGGTGTAAATGGTCTTCTGGCTGAAAATAACGTTTTATTGGTCGGTACCCGAAATAAGGTTTTAAAATACAACCTTCAGACCAATGAATATTCAACCTTCATTGACCAAACCTGCAGCGTGGATGGTATCGAAGCAGATGGAAGAGGTGGCTATTTCTTCTCAGCCTGGCGTGGCGAACTCTATCACTGGACCCCCGATAGCAAACCAACACAGCTGCTTGACACAGCCGATCAAAACATCAACTGTGCAGACATTGGTTACGACACAAAAAATAATCGCCTATTGGTTCCTACTTTTTTTAACAATCGGGTGATTGCCTATCAATACAACTAACCCTGGAGAGGTCAGGATTCCAACATCCTGACCACTTTTTCAACACGTTCCTCCATCGGATCCAATACATCCACCCAATGAATTTGAGATCCTTTCCTTTCCATCCCTCTAAACCATGTCATTTGGCGTTTGGCAAACTGATGAATGGCCACATTTAATTTCTCCAGCATTTCGGCATAAGTTAACTCCCCCAATACATGCAGGGTCAGAAATTTGTATTCCAATCCATAATACATCAGATCTTCAGGTGAGACGCCTTTATCCAATAAACCACGGACTTCATCTACCATGCCTTCTTCACACCGTTTCTGCAAACGTGAGGTAATCTTTTTTCGTCGTTCCTCCCGATCAATATTCACACCTATAATTAAAGGTTTTACTTCCGGTAACTCTACTTCAATTTCAGGATGATCCTGGTAATACGTTTCAATTTCTATGGCACGGATTGCTCTTTTCACGGTATCCGTATCCGTTTGATTATGCAGGTTCCTGAATCCCTGCAACACATCCGTTAACTCTTTCAGATTTTTACCTTGCAATGATTCTCTTAATGTTTCATCTACCGGCACGTTAATCAACTTATATTTTTTCAACACGGATTCAATGTATAATCCAGTACCCCCACACATAATGGGAAACCGTTCTCTGGATTGCACATCTTGAAAGGCTTTAAAAAAATCAGACTGATACTCGAACACATTGTATTTATACCCGGCATCTACAATATCAATCAAATGATAGGGAATCACAGTATCGCCAATCTGATAATCCTCATAATCTTTTCCTGTACCTAAATCCATTCCCCGATAAACCTGACGAGAATCGGCACTAATAATCTCAGCATTCAGACGCATTGCCAAATGAGCTGCAAATGTTGTTTTGCCTGAAGCTGTTGGCCCCAGCACCACCAACAGGTTATAGTTGCTTTTCTCCCTATTCATTTCCATTAATTTGAAGTCAAAACTAAAACAAAGAAACACACATTCCAAAAGAGTTCTAACGCATGATAAGAATCAGAACTAAATCAGGTTGCTATATTTTTCGTATTTTTGCCTCCACATGGCAGAAAATAACATGAACAAAGAATCACAAACATTACGCGTGCTGTATAGAAACTTGTTTTCTCGTCTCAAAGATTTGATTGCAAATCCGGGCCGGGCATGGAGTTCAATCCTACCGGAGCAGGTTCAGGTCAATGAAATTTTGGCACGATTTAATCTACCCTTAATTGGAGCTTATACTGCTGCAACATTTATTGGATATCTAATTTATCATCAGGGATTATCCTTTGATCACGCATTGAAACATGCGGTACTTACTTTTTCATCCTGTTTTTTTGGCTTGTATCTGGCTTGGTTTATCCTAATCAAACTATTACCTGCACTACAACTCAACGAGTCGAAGGAAAACATCTTTAAACTAACAGCTTACCCCTCTCTGGTCATTTACCTGATTGGAATTATCAATAATTTATTTCCAGAAACCTACTTTTTTGGTTTTCTTCAGCTCTATGCCGGATACATTATTTGGGAAGGATTGGGTTTAATGAATCATGGGAATAAAGACTCCCGAATGCTTCAAAGCATCGTTATCACCATTATTTTATTAGCATTACCTTTTGTAATCGGCAAAATTCTATTTCGCCTTAGCCCCCTATAAAAATGACTCAAAAGACAACTCGCATAAACATCAGAAATAAACGCGCTTCATTTGATTATGAATTAATTGAACGTTTTGCCGCCGGAGTGCAACTGGTTGGGACGGAAATAAAATCCATTCGCTTAGGAAAAGCCAATCTGGTGGATTCTTATTGCTACTTTGTGAAAGGCGAATTATGGTTGAAAGGTATGCGTGTATCCGAATATTTTTATGGCACTTACAACAATCATCAGCCGGAACGGGACCGAAAGCTACTTTTAAAGAAAAAAGAACTTCAAAAACTGGAGCGTAAAACAAAAGAGTCGGGCTTGACCATTGTTCCGGTAAAGATTTTTTTAAATGAACGTGGATTTGCGAAAGTAGAAATTGCATTAGCGCGTGGTAAAAAAATGCACGATAAGCGTGAAACCTTAAAAAACAAGGAGGCCTCACGTGAAATGGACCGCATAAAAAAGAAATACTAGATTTTTTTTTAATTGCACGCAACCATCCTGACCTTTTTTCATCTGATAAAATACAAAAGATGAGAAAAGGATTATATGAATAAACCCGACTATTTTGACCTTAGGTTGAAGAAACAGTTATCATTTCTAATATTTCAACTATACAAAGGAGGTTTTCTTCAATAAGTGACTGACCTTAATCATATAATCAAAGAGTGTCAAAAAGGAAAAAGAAAGGCACAAAAGGAATTGTACGAGGCTTTTTCGGGCAAGATGTATGGTGTATGTTTGCAATATTGTAAAGACCGGGCAGAAGCTGAAGATTGCCTGCAAGAAGGATTTATTAAAATCTTTACAAAAATTCATCTCTTCCGATTTGAAGGTTCATTTGAAGGTTGGATTCGACGTATCATTGTCAATACAGTTATCGAGTCATTCCGAAAAAAACAACCGACTATCCTCGTTGATGAATTTCCTTTGGTACCAAGTGACGATACTGAACAAGACTCATCGAATGATCCTATGTTTTCACAACAAGAGTTATTTGACATGATTCAAAATCTTCCACCAAAATACAGGATGGTTTTTAACCTCTATGCATTGGATGGCTATACACACGTTGAAATTGCTAATGCGCTAAACATATCCATCGGCACATCGAAATCAAACTTATCACGTGCCCGTCAATGCTTAAAAAAAGAAATTGAAGCTCGATTAACGGACAAAAAACAAGCTGTATGTTAGATAGAGATAAAAATACAGATAATCTTTTCAGAGCCGGGCTAACTCATTTTTCAGCATCGCCACCGTCATCTGTCTGGACTAATATTGAAAATGGGCTGGAAGCGAAAAAGCAGGATAAACACTTTTTTTTCTTCTGGAGAGGTCTGGCTGCAGCATCTGTATTGTTAGTCATTGGTTATTCGTTGATGATTCTATTTAATCAAACAAATCCGGAAACCATCAACATGGTGAGTTCGATACATTCGGCGTCCGACACGATAAACGCAAGCAACTCATCTAAAATCAAGTCGGAGGAAACAAATAATCAAGTTCGTCTAACGCAAAAAAAAGTTTTACTATCTGATAGCACTACAGAAAACCAAAAATATCCAATCAGTACTGCCCCAATTACAAAAAGAACAACTCCTGTTGACGCGCAAGGTTCTAATCAACACCTTGCTTATATAGCCGGGAAAGGCCTGCCCCTTTTAGCCAATAATTATTCATGTGCTACAAATCAACTGAAATCAAAGCACCGGCAGCCCCTCTATCCAACTTTGCCAGTAATACCAACTCCCCCTTCGAAGGTCCGGAATAAAAGAACACGCATCTTATTGGGAGGTGCTGTTTCTCCCACATACAGTGGTAATGGTTCCAACCAACGGCAAAGTTCCGGTGATATGTATTCAATGGCTAACTCGTCGAACCAATCTTCCACTATCAATGAAAAAGGCCTCACCTCTATTTCTGGCGGCTTAAATATTCGATTTGAGAACGATACGCGCTGGAGCTTTGAAACGGGTATTCACTATTCGAAAATTGGCGAAACTGTTGAAAACGATTTTAGCTATTCCCCAAATAAACTTTCATCAAGTGCAAACGAAACACATATTCTACAGCAAATATCGCTCAATAACTCGATTGGCCAAATCCACCTGGATAATAACAACCTCAACTACACACAGGGAAACATGAAGGAAGACATATCCAATATATATGCCCATTCACTCCCATTAGAAAACTCATCCGCTGAGACCAAACAAACTATGGAATATATTGAAATACCACTCAGCGTGAGGTATAAAATCATTTCCGGTTTCCCTACGGTATCATTATCCGGAGGAATCAGCTCAAACTTCCTGATCGGCAATGATGTCTACCTGAGCAATGGAAAAACAGAAATTGAAATTGGTGAAACCGATAACATCAAACCTCTTGTTTTTAGTAGCTCTTTGGGGCTGGGATTAGAGCTACCTATTGGCAAAACATTCCGTTTTTCACTGGAGCCAAAACTTAAATATTTTTTAAACTCTGTAAATGGCGACTCAGATCATTCCTACAAACCTGTTTCACTGGGAATATTTGGTGGGATAATTCTAATCATCAATTAGTTATTTTAACGACTCAACCATTTGGTAAAATATACCTTTTTGAGCCAATAATTGCCCAGGCGCGCCCACTTCCGCAACACCTTTTCCATCTAACACAACAATTACATCAGCCAACTTAATGGTAGACAACCGATGACTAATAATTATTGCCGTTCTATCTTTGGCTATTTCACTAAAGTGAGAAATTAAACTAGCCTCTGTGAAAGCATCCAGGGAACTAGTGGGCTCGTCTAATACAATTACCTGAGAGGGATTATAAAAAGAGCGCGCCAAAGCTGTCCTTTGCCATTCACCCTGACTGAGCTGCTCACTCCCTTTAAACAGCGTACCAAGAGCTGTATCATAACCATTTTCCAAACCCATAAACCGTTCGTGAATTCCTGCATTTTTTGCAGCCGCCACTACTTCCTTCTCATCAAAAGGCTTGGATACATTGCCAAACCTTACATTATCGGCAGCCGATACATTATAGAGCATAAAATCCTGAAAAATAACACTTACATGCTTCGCTATGTCAATAGTGTTAATCGAGGACCAATTCACATTATCCGCTTTAATTTCGCCCTCCACAGGTTCATACAAACCCGCCAATAACTTCACCATTGTAGTTTTCCCGCTTCCGTTAGCACCTACCAAAGCCACTGTCTTTCGTGCCGGAATGGAAAAATTAACATGACGAAAAATCCAACGGTCGGAATTCGGATATTTAAAACCTACATCTTTAAAAGATATTCCCTCTTTCAAAACAGCTGGAAATCTATTTGTTTTGTCATTCGCTCCGGAAACATCGATCTTTTCAAACTCGAAAAAATTCTTTAAAAACAAATTATCTTCATACAGCGCTGAAATTCTCTTGAGTAATTCCTGCAGCACAGCATAACCTCGCTGCAAAGCTAAAAAGTACATGGCCATTGATCCATTTGTAATTGCACCCTGAGTCGCTTCATACACCACAAAACTAAAAACCAACAATAATCCTGAGGTAGATATAATCTGAACAATAATTTCCCAGCTTGTTTTTGACACCAACAATTTCCATTGCTTATCGCGTAATTGATTACGCATCGATTCGTACTGTTCTTTAAAGGTTTCGCCAAGGTTAAACACCCTCAGCTCCTTAGCAAAACTCTTTCCTGTTAGCAACTGATTAAAATAACCAACACGTCGCTCATCCTCTGTCTGATCTTTTCGAAGAGAATAGATTTTCTTCGAGTAATACAGACGAAAAAGAATGGTTGGTGTTCCTGCTACAATCAGGAACGGAATCATTCCCCAATGCAAGCTCACCAAGACTGCAAAAACTAAAACAAGAGTCAATATATTTTGAGTGACACCCAGAAAGCCATAAAAAATACGAGAAGGACGAAAAGCCGCATCCGTAAGCGCTCTGTAGAAAATATTTTGGTAAGTGGGATCTTCAAAATACCGATAGGGAATTCGAACGGTCTTCTCATGAATTATATTTTGAATATAATCATTTACTTTATAGGATTGGCGCTCCCGTACCAAGGTGGCCAATGATCCGGTAATAGCATTTAAAAAGAAAAAAACACCTCCTAAACCAACTGCGAAATAGATCGAGTAGTGATCTTCAACGGGACCAGAGTGTGAAAGAAATTCTCCTACGACATCTATAATTTGCTGTACAACATACAAAAGCAAAAGAGGAAGAGCCCCACGTAAGATGGTAATTATTACATTAATGAAAGTCCACTTTGGCGAGCTGTAATAAACTATTGCCATTGCTTGCCGAAGATAAAAAATAGTACGCGTAAACCTTGAGTCCATAAAACAATATACAATGTACTACTAAAGTAATATTTAATTCTGAAATCAAGGGGAAATAAAATATTCTACTCCCAAACAATATTAATCCACGAAAAATTTATGGTATCCCCTGGCTGTATAATTAAAAAATAATCCCATTACCCGGGGAAAGCGAAGCATCACTTTAGCAAACCACACATACCTCTTCGAACTTAAATCGACCGAGACTTTCTTGCGAATACGGTGAGTAACCTTACCAACTACTTGCTGAAGATCGATAGGAGTATCATAAGTAACAAATCCATCACCTTTGCAAATAACCTGATCTTGTCTAATCTCTATAAGACGGTGGGCGACAAAAACATCTCCCCGATCAAAAACAATGATATCTCCTGACTTGAAAGATCCTTTTTGTGGTTGTATCTGAAGCTTATCACCGGGTCTTAATAACGGGAACATACTAAATCCGCTGGCATGAATTTCAATAACGCGCCCCTCATTTAATAAATGAGCTACAATCGATCTCCAATTGCTAATGTCCAAACTCTTGTCGAATAAGATCCACAATATCAGTATCTGGCTTAAAGCCAACCTCAAAAACATCGCATTGCTGAACTAAATTTTGAATCAACATCATGTGATTTTCAATCCGTGACTGACTGTACAAGTGCTGTATACAATTTCCCATCATTCCTAAAACACTTTGAATTTCAGTTAGTCTGGCAATATAGTTCTCTGTAGCTTGCTTTAATAAAAAGCAAGCTTTCACAGGCGCACTTTTTGTAACATCACTATAATAAGGCATCGGTGTATTATAGATAAAAAAATCTCCTCCTGCAGAAGACCGAACAATTAAGCGATCATCATTTATAACAGTAGCTCCCTTTTGTGCCCACAGGTCAGCCATCGTGGATTTCCCGGTTCCTGAGACCGCTGAAAACAGATAACCATTCCCGTGATCATTCACTCCCGAGGCATGAATCATAAATCCATTTGAATCACTTATTATCTCGTTCAAAACTAAAACCCCAAGCGGATGAAAAAACGGATCAAGCGGAAAAATTTCATTTCCTAAAAGCTCCAAATTAATAGAAACGGTCGTTTGATCGTAATCAATAACTGCAGTTCCTCTTTTTATATGGTGATGATTCTCGAACTCAAAAAAAATGGTTCGAAAACCATCAATTAAGTGGATACTCCATTTATATGGGATATTAGCTTGAAATTCCCGAACCCCCTCAAATAATACATGTGAATCCGAAAGGTCTATATTTGCCAGATGATCAACATTAATAATCCATTGGGAAGATTTTTCACACTCCTCAAACCCCACAGCACCACCCCGAGGATCAAACACTAAAAAAGGGCTTTGATAAATCACCTCTATCATCAAGCCCCCTATATCGTAAAATCTGGATTGATTCATCCAATTAGTAATTACATATTGCTATAATCCGGTTTATCACCTCCAAAGGGATAATCAGACCTTTTCAATCCCGAAGATTCAGCCGGACTTTCAGATGCAGAAGGAGCTGATGACCATTCACTATCAGGATCTTTAGTAGGATCAGTTGGTGCATCAGAAGCCATCACCAAACAAATCTCTTTATCCAATGAATGAACATTAATTTTCGGGGCACTATATTTACGCTTCAAACTCATTATTGGCCAAATACCTTTATTAATAAACCTCAATAATTTTATTATTAACAGCTTCAGATAAAAAAGTGTTCAAATCACCTTTCGCTTCTTCTTTCGACACATCAAATTGACTCACAATATTACGCAATAATTCATCTGCCGATATACACTTTTCCATTAAGCTGTAAACAAACGTTCCTAATTCATTTAACGAAAACACCTTTTCCATCTGCACAACGGAGTTGGCTAATGGAACTAAAACCAGATCATCACCTATTTTCTTTTCAACAAATCCTTTTGATCTTTTGTAAAACTGTTCTCCCACAATGCCTTTAATTTATCCGCAAAAATAAAAAAAAACATCCTTTTACTTGATTTTAAAATCAAAACTTCTTTTTTTTTTGACAAAAGATCAATTTTCCCACTCCAATTTACAAATCAACAAGGTCATCTTAAAACACCAAACGTGCAAATGGTGCCACCTCTTGATTCACAAACTCCCTATTAAGATACTTATAGTATCCGTTAATCGCAATCATGGCTGCATTATCAGTAGTATATGCAAACTTTGGTATATAGGTTTTCCATCCCAATTCATCTGCCAAATTGGTTAACCGATCTCTCAATCCCGTATTGGCGGAAACACCGCCAGCCAACGCAACCTCCTTAATTCCTGTATCTTTAGCAGCCAAAATTAGTTTTTTCATTAAAACATCAATAATGGTCTTTTGTAAGGAGGCACAAATATCCTTTTTGTTCTTTTCTATAAAATCAGTGTCTTTTTTTAACTCATCTCTTAAGAAGTATAAAAAAGATGTTTTTAATCCACTAAAACTATAATTGTAATCCGGAATATTTGGTTTGCTGAAAGAAAACATATCCGGATTGCCTTCTGCAGCAAGCTTATCAATTAAAGGCCCACCAGGGTAAGGTAATCCCATAACCTTGGCGCATTTATCAAACGCCTCACCGGCAGCATCATCAATCGTCTGACCAATAATCTCCATATTTAAATGATCACGCACCAATACGATTTGGCTATTTCCTCCCGATACCAGCAAACACAAAAATGGAAACTTCGGTTGATTCGCATCTTGCTCATCTTCTTTAATAAAATGAGCCAACACATGGGCATGAAGATGGTTCACTTCAATAAGTGGTAAATCATTTGCTAACGCAAACCCTTTTGCAAAGGATGTACCAACCAATAAAGATCCCATTAAACCAGGCCCTCGCGTAAATGCAATGGCAGCAATCTGATCTTTTGTGATACCTGCATCATGTATGGCCTTATCTACCACCGGAATGATATTTTGCTGATGTGCCCTGGATGCTAATTCCGGAACCACCCCCCCATACGCCTGATGAACATCCTGATTGGCTACAACATTTGATAAGATGACTTCATCTTTTATTACTGCCGCTGATGTGTCATCACATGATGATTCTATGCCTAATATTATCACACTCATATATCCCCTCTAAAGAAATGTTACCATTCAATTCCTATATCCCGGTCTTTTTTTCGTAATTTTGATCGGAAAAAACACATCAAAAGTATAAAAAAAAATATCAAAATATGGATTTGGCTGGTAGTAGGGCTCTTAATGGTGCCACTGCTATTGTATACGGCATTGCTTTTGCCTGTTGTACAAACACATGTTGTTTCCTATGTCACCCAACAAATTGCTTCCGAACTTCATACCGACATCTCCATCAAAAGGATTCATATTAAACCTTTTAAGAGCTTGGTGCTTGAGGGTTTTTTGATTTATGACCAGCAAAAAGACACGTTAATACACATCGAAAAAATAAATGCATCCATTGATTCGCTACGTTTAAAAACACGCAGAATATACTTTGGAACGATTAAAATTGAAAACCCGAAATTAAACATCTCCAAAACTGATACAACCTATAATTTTTCATTTTTACTTAATCAACCTTCTTCGCATGACAGCATCCGAAAAAATTGGAAACCTGGCATCAGACGCATCGTTTTAGAAAAAGGAAATGTCTCGTATTCAAACAAAATGGACAAAGGTGCTCCTAATCTTTTATTTACTAACGTCAATGTTGATATTACAGGAATTCAAAAAGATAGTTCATTTAACATATCATTAAATGAACTTCAGTTTGAAGAGCGTACCGGATTTTCGCTCATAGAAACAAAAGGAGAAGTCACCATCGTTAATAACCAAATTCGACTATCTGATTTCATTGCAAAAACTAAAAACTCTAACATTCATTTAGATTCCTTATCGGTGGCCATTAATGAAAAAACAGGCCTCCCAAATACCACCAGTAATTTCTATTTGCAGTTAGAAAATTCTATCATATCCCCAAAGGACATTGAATATTTCGTCACGCTGAAACGTTTTGGAAATGTTCCAATTAATATTTCCGGAAAGCTACTAGGGCGATTAAATAACATTAAGGGTCGAAATGTGAACTTAGGATTTGGGCCCGACTCCCAGATATCTACCAGTTTTGATATTAATGGCTTGCCCGATATAAACGAAACATTTCTCTACCTGGATGTAAAAAAACTGGTTACAACCCCGCATGATTTGCATCGTTTGCTGGCTCTTTCGGATGCCCGATCTCTTGAACTACCAGCCACATTGCAAAACCTTGGCTATATTCATTACACGGGAAATTTCACAGGTTTTATAACTGATTTAGTAGCTTTCGGTAATGTAACAACTCCCTTAGGAGAAATCAGTATGGATATGGGACTCAAGCTTGACCCCACGAAGAAACTAATATTTTCAGGAGGCATGAGCACGAGTGGGTTTAATGTGGGAAAACTTCTCGGAGCGGAAAAACAAATTGGACATGTTTCCATGTCTGCCTCCATCAATGGAAATCGGCAATCTAAATCATCTTTCTTTGCATTTTTAGATGGCCAAATAGATTCACTTACAATCAACAACTACACTTATTCTGACATTAACCTTAACGGGTTATTTGCCAACCAAAAATTTGATGGTCAATTTATATTAAACGATCCAAATGCCAATATTAATTTCGAGGGAAAAATTGATTTTTCAAATCAGGTACCTAACTTCAATTTTCAGGCTTCACTAAAAAACTTAAAACTCGATCAACTAAACCTAATCAAACACATTCCGGAAAGTAATTTTTCAGTTGATTTGGAAACTAATTTTAATGGTGTTGACCTGGATGATGTTATCGGATATATTAAAGCCACTAATGCCAGGTTCACTTCGCCACAAGCGAGTGTTCAAATGGATTCGCTCCAGTTAATTGCGATTCGACAGGAAGAAGGTAAACACATCATACTTGAATCGGATATTCTGGAAGGAGATTTAATTGGCCATTATAATTTTAATCATTTCGCCACAACACTTCAATCAGAAATTCTGAATTTCCTTCCATCTCTCAAATACAAGCTCCCTCAACATGAAAACACATCCCGGATAAATGATTTTTCATTTTCTTGTCGCTTTAAACGCATCAATGAAATCGTGAAACTGTTTATTCCGGAATTAGACATCTCTGATAATGGGATATTTTTGGGAAAAATAAATAGCGAAACTCATTTTATTGATATAGATGGTGAATTTGATTACATCAATTATACAGGTTTTAAATCCGAAAGCCCGGAAGTTTATATTAATACAACAACTAATAATCAGACACTATCTGTCATTACCCGAGTGAAAAATCTCGATGTAAACACCCTTGGTTCCTTTCAAAACCTAAGCCTTCACCACTACGCAAAGAAGGATACCGTATTGTTCAATATTTTTTGGAATAATTGGGATGAATTCACGAACAGTGGATCCATCTTTACTAAAACACATTTAAAAAGCAACAAAAACGGCCTATATGCCACCATTAATTTGGAACCATCGCATGTGATGTTCCGAGATAGCTTATGGGAATTTCAACCAACCAGCTTTCATTATCACCCCATGGGTTTTTCTGTAAAAAACTTCCGTTTTCATCATGGTAATCAAGAAATCGGCATTAATGGTTTTCTTCATAAAGAAGCGAAAGATGGTTTAAAAATCCACTTTCAAAACATTCATTTAGATGAACTTTTAAAATATCAAAACATTGGTAATGTAAGCGCCTCCGGCTTACTGAATGGCCTGGTTGAAGTTCAAAATCTTTTTAAAACACCCATCATCGATAGTGATATAAAAATCAAAGATTTTGAATTTAACAATGATACGATTGGCAATTTTTACTTAAGCAGCCAATATTTACCAAAACTGAAATCATTAGAGATTGAATCTTCCGTTGAAAGGAATGGACAATTTCCGCTAAAAGGGGGCGGAAATATATCATTAGAGCAATCCATGGTTGATCTTGATTTCAATATAGACAGTTTGAAAATTGGTTTTTTAAACATCTATCTCAAAAAAATCATGCAGAACCTTACAGGTACCGCTTCCGGGCAAATAGGCATCAAAGGTCCGCTTGCATCGCCTGAACTTTTGGGAGACTTAAAAGTAAATGATGGGCATTTTGACATTAATCTTTTACAAACATCTTATGATGTTACAGACTCAGTCAGCTTTGAAAAAGGGAAAATTATTTTCAATACTTTAAAAATTAAAGACAAATACAATAATACCGGAACGTTTGATGGAACAATTGAGCATACGACTTTTCGTAACATGCGCTACAATTTACATTTGAACACAGAAAATATGCTCGCTCTAAATACCAAAGGGAAAGATAATCCTTTGTATTACGGAACCGTATTCGTTGATGGTAATTTAGCAGTAACCGGTACTACCAGTGATATTATAATTGACATTGCCGGTAAAACTATGAATAACACCTCCTTTTTTATCCCTCTGAAAAGTGAGGAAAAAGCGGAAGAAAGTAACTTCATCCGTTTCGTTTCAAAGAATGAAAACAAACCAACACATGAAATCGCCATTATCGATGATGAATACATAGCTGATCTAACAGGAATGACCATTACCATGGAAATTGATATCACCCCGGCTGCTAAGACACAGGTTATTTTAGATTCTAAAATTGGTGATATTCTCAAAGGTAATGGCAATGGAAATCTTCAAATTAAAATTAACAAACAAGGAAACATTAACTTCTTTGGAGATTTTATCTTTGAAGAAGGTGATTACATGTTCTCGCTTCAAAACGTTATCAACAAGCGCTTTCTCATCAACCAAGGCAGCACTATTAATTGGGATGGCAATCCGTACGATGCCAACATTGACTTAAATGCCACATATAAACTGAGAACCTCCCTAAATAATCTGGTAAACTTTAGTGGGGATAATGAGGTGGATAATTCAGAATATACCAGTCGCGTGCCCATCCATTGTAATTTATTACTGACTGATCGCCTGATGAAGCCAAATATCAGATTCGAAATCGAGTCACCCTCGCTTAACAATACCACACAAGATATTATTGATGCCTACATTGATACAGAGGAAGAGCTGAACCGTCAGGTACTGTCACTACTGGTTCTAAATCGCTTTTATACATCAGACAGGCAAGCGACGCAAGATGGTTCATCCCCTGGCACTGGCAGTAATGCGGCCGCCGTCACTTCAGCCGAAGTACTTTCTAACCAACTCAGTCACTGGTTATCGCAAATAAGTAACGAATTTGATATTGGGGTTAGTTATCGCCCTGCCGACCAATACACACAGGAGGAGGTGGAAGTGGCCTTATCCACTCAAATGTTTAATAACCGGGTAAGTATCAACGGTAATGTCGGATATGGCGAAGACGAAACACGTGCCAGTAACCTGATTGGAGATTTTGACATGGATGTAAAATTGAATCGAAGCGGTAATTTACGTTTTAAAGCTTACACCCACTCTAACAACGACATTATATACGAAACCTCACCAACTACTCAGGGCATTGGTTTTTCGTTTAAAGAGGAGTTTGATACACTTGAAGAATTAATGCACCGATACTGGCAGATCATTACCGGACGAAATAAAAAAGAAAAGAAAGAAGAGCAAGAGACTAAGGATTAAATCTTCACGTTTATCATCAGAGAGAAGTAAATGCATTTCAACCGAACGGACCTATTTTTTTAGTACTTTAGCTCCAAAGTTAAAATTTGAGATCACATGAATCCATTTTTATTCATACAGGCAGTTACTGAAAATGCCTCAACAGAAGAATTAGCTGAAGAAGCGGTAGCAAGCATGAACTATATTGAAATGGCCATCAATGGTGGATGGATCATGATACCATTGGCACTTTTGTCCATTGTATCTGTTTACATCTTCTTTGAGCGCTTCATGGCCATTAAAAAAGCATCACGCGAAGATGCCGGATTCATGAATAAAATTAAAGATTACATTCATGATGGAAAAATTGATTCGGCACTGGCCCTTTGTCAATCGCATAACTTTCCGATTTCACGCATGATTGAGAAAGGCATTTCCAGAATTGGCCGCCCCTTAAATGACGTAAATATCGCCATTGAAAATGTGGGTAACCTGGAGATCAGTCGCCTTGAGAAAAGCTTACCAACCTTGGCTACGGTAGCCGGAGGAGCCCCCATGATTGGTTTCCTGGGAACAGTAATCGGTATGATTCGCGCCTTCTTTGACATGGCCAATGCGGGTAACAATATCGACGTCGGCGTGCTTTCATCCGGTATTTATACCGCCATGGTAACGACAGTTGCAGGTTTAATCATTGGTATTATTGCCTATTTCGCCTACAACATTCTGGTTGCCAAAGTTGAAAAGGTGGTCTTTAAGATGGAAGCCAGCACCATGGAATTTATGGATCTGCTTAACGAACCTGCTCACTAATTGAAATATGGCATTAAAAAGAAGTACTAAGATAAGCTCCAGTTTTAGCATGTCGTCAATGACCGACATTGTGTTTCTATTGCTTATTTTTTTCATGATCACTTCCACAATGGTACACCCTAATGCCATCAAATTATTGATCCCCCAAAAAAGTACCAAGAAAGTTGTTGTTGAGAAATTCATTAACATGCGCGTAACGGCATCCGGAAGATATTTGATCAATAACAAAAGTGTGAATCAAGGCAATTTAATGGCTCAGTTAACACGTGCTTTTGCGCAGGCAGACAAAAACATCATCAAATTACGAACCGATAAAAAGGCTTCAACGGGTGATGTGGCCAGGATATTGGACATTGCAGAATCCAATGGCGTAAAAGTAATACTAGACATCAGGTAATGGCACTTAAAAGACAAAGCAAGGTAGAATCCGGTTTCAGCATGTCATCCATGACCGACATTGTGTTCCTGTTACTCATATTCTTCATGATTACCTCCACATTGGTGACACCGGTCGCTGTTAAAGACCTGAACTTACCACAGAGTGATCACCAGGTATCCGCCAAGCCCAATACGACTATTTCTGTTACCAAAGATCTGAAATATTTTGTGGAAGGCGAAGAGATTAAATTCTGGCAAATAGAGCGTCACTTAAAAAGTATCTTAGAAGCCAGCCCCGAAACCTATATTTCACTTCATGTGGATGCATCGGTTCCATTCTCAGTGGTTGGTAAGATCAGAGACATTGCAATTCGAAATAAATATAAGTTGATTCTGGCAACACGAGCCAAATAGCATGACGGACAAGAACAGACGATATGGCATTATAGGAACAGTAATATTTCACTCATTATTACTGTTATTACTCATCTTTTTCGGGTTGAAATCCATTCCGCAAGAAGAAGAGGGAATATTGGTGAATTTTGGCGATACGGTAACGGCACTTGGCGATAAAGAACCGCGCCCTTCCGTTTCTGAAAAAGTTGTGGAAACACCCCCTCCACCTCCTGCTAAAAAACCGGAACCTGTCAAAGAAGAACCCGCCAAAGAAGAAATAAAAACACAGGATTACGATAAAGCACCTGAAGTAAAAAGTGCTGAACAAAAGAAGAAAGACGCTGAGGAAAAGAAACGCAAGGAGGAAGAACGTAAAAAACAAGAGGAGCTGGATCAACAAAAAGAAATTGAGCGTCAAAAGGAACTAGAACGGCAAAAAGAGATTGAACGGCAACAGGAAATACAACGCCAAAAAGAAGAAGAAGCCCGCAAAAAACGGGAAGTACAAGAAAAGCAGGCGGCCGATGCCAGAAACAAAGTAAGTGGTGCTTTTGGTAAAAAACCTGATGGTTCGGATGGTTCAGAAGGTGATACCAAAGGAACCGGCAACCAGGGACACCTGACCGGTGATCCGGATTCAAAAAACAGAACCGGTTCCGGCCTGGGTAACTCAGGAAGCGGATTTGATTTAACCGGCAGAAACCTCATTGGTGGACTTCCCAAACCACATTACAACATTCAGGAAGAAGGCATCGTGGTTGTTGAAATAACGGTGGATCGAAATGGAAATGTGATTGCTGCGGTACCTATTTTACGCGGTTCAACCACCCAAAACAATTATTTACAAGCCAAGGCCGTTGAAGCTGCTAAAAAAGCAAAATTTAATACCGATAAAAATGCTGCGGCTCATCAAAAAGGCAAGATTACCTATCACTTTGTATTAGACTAAATACATTTGGAACCGCGGATTACTTGGCGACATTCTACCAATATAAAAACCCACTTATCACTTTTATTATCAAATCTCCTTCAGGGCAGTTTTAACACTTCTATGCTTTATAGAGATATTATTTTAAACCTTAACACTATCTCTGCGGAGCAAAACAGCATTGATTTTATTTGTAACGACACCTCCATGCTTTATGAAGATACTGTTTTAAGCCATGACGATATCTCTGTGAAGCAAAACAGCTCTGATTATCTTTGTAACGATATCTCTACAACTTGTAGCGATACTGTTTTTTAATGTGGCGATACCTCTAGGCTTTATGGAGATGTTGTTTTATGCCATAGCGGTATCTCTGTGAAGCAAAACAGCTCTGATTATCTTTGTAACAATATCTCTACAGATTGTAGCGATACTGTTTTTTAATGTGGCGATACCTCTATGCTTTATGTAGATGTTGTTTTATGCCTTAGCAGTATCTATGTGAAGCAAAACAACACTGATTATCTTTGTAACGATATCTCTACAACTTGTAGCGATACTTAATTCTTATAAAGATAAAACGCCCAACACCTTTAAACCAGCAATAAACACAGCAGCTAAAAGAATAAATCGAATATACTTCACCCCAATTTGTTTGGCGTACTTAGAAGCCACATAAGCTCCGGAAGCATTACCGACAGCCAACACCAATCCGTATAGATAATTCACCTGACCGGACCAGATAAAAATACCCAGTGCCAGTGCGGTATAAGTAAATACAATCAACACCTTCACGGCATTGGCTTTAATGAGATCATAACCCACTCCCAACACTAATCCTGCCAGCAAAAAGAAACCAACCCCTGCCTGAATAAATCCGCCATATACACCGATAAAGAAAAAGATAATAATTCTCAACACCTTTCCTTTTCCGGATACCAATCCGGCCTGTTGCTTCACCCACCTATCCGGTTTGAACAAGATCAGAAAGAACATCACAAAGAGTAAAATGCCAATAAAGGTATTGAGCACTTCCTCATTCACCTGAATGGCTAAGGAAGCCCCAACAGCCGATCCAATAAGCGCTGGAATCACTAAATAAAGTTCCTGCCTGGCATGGAGCATCTTTTGTTGTCTGAAATTACGTACGGCCACCAGGTTCTGAAAGAAAATAGCCACCCGGTTAGTTGCATTGGCCTGATGTGGCGATAAACCCAGAAACATCAATAATGGAAGGGTGATGAGCGAACCACTGCCGGCTAAGGTGTTAATAAAACCAGCAAAGAGACCGGCCACAATTAACCATATGGCATCAATAATTGTCATGATTTAGGATTTGGAGTTTGTTAGCCAAAGATATGTAAAAAGGGTGCCGTCTATCACAGCACCCTTTTCAACTTTATTATATCTTACTACTACCAGGCAAACATTGGTTTGTCAGCCATCATAGCGTTTACTCGCTTACATACATCAGCAATGACTTCTTCATTATCGATGTTAGAAATAACCTCATCAATAAATCCAACAATCACACGCATATCGTCTTCTTTCAAACCACGTGAAGTGATGGCCGAAGTACCGACACGGAATCCGGAAGTAGAGAATGGCGAACGCGTATCAAATGGTACCATGTTTTTATTGATGGTAATATCGGCTTTCACCAAAGTATTTTCCACTTTCTTACCGGTAATCTCCGGAAACTTCGTTCTTAAATCGATTAACATCAAGTGATTATCAGTACCTCCTGACGCAATTTTATAACCTAACTTTAGAAACTCATCAGCCATAGCCTGAGCATTCGCTCTCACCTGATCAACGTATACTTTGAAATCATCTGACAATGCTTCGCCAAAAGCAATTGCTTTAGCTGCAATGACGTGCTCCAAAGGACCACCTTGCTGACCTGGAAAAACAGCGAAATCCAGTACTGCCGACATCATTTTCACAGCTCCTTTAGGAGTGGTAATGCCCCATGGGTTTTCAAAATCTTTACCTACCAGAATCATACCACCACGTGGGCCACGCAATGTTTTGTGTGTGGTTGTGGTCACAATGTGACAATGCTCAACCGGATTGCTTAATAATCCTTTTGCAATCAAACCCGCAGGGTGAGCCATGTCACACAATAAGATGGCACCAATTTCATCGGCTAAACGACGCATACGGGCGTAATCCCACTCACGAGAATAAGCCGATGCACCGGCAATAATCATTTTAGGCTTGTGCTCACGCGCCAATTCTTCCATCTCATCGTAATCCACCTGACCAGTCTCTTCTTTCACGTGGTAAGAAACCGGATGATAAGTCACACCTGAAAAGTTTACAGGAGAACCATGTGTTAAGTGACCACCGTGGGCTAAATCCAATCCCATAAATGTATCACCAGCCTTCAGGCAAGCAAAAAATACTGCGGCATTCGCCTGGGCACCGGAGTGAGGTTGAACATTTGCATACTCAGCTCCGAACAACTCACAAGCTCTGTCAATAGCCAATTGCTCAGTTTGATCTACTACCTGGCAACCACCATAATATCTTTTTCCAGGATACCCTTCTGCATATTTATTTGTCAGACAAGATCCCTGAGCTTCCATCACTTGTTCGCTCACAAAGTTCTCAGAAGCGATCAGCTCGATGCCATTTTTCTGACGATCGTATTCCTTCTGAATTAAATCAAAAATTACTGTATCTCTTTTCATTAGTCCTTAATTTGGTTGCAGCGTCAGATTTTCATAATTCCTCACCTGCATTATTCAATAAATACATTTCTTACTTACACATGCTCACAAATTTACCTGAACGATGCGACAAAAAAAAACTGTTTGCAGTTTATAACTTTATTAAAGAATCAAAAATGATTTTTTTCACTATTTGTTGGTCAATTGGGTATCGATCGGTTTATCATTGGTCAAACCAGCCTGGGAGTAGCTAAACTATTAACCTGCGGAGGATTGTTCTTTCGGTATTTGATCGATCTGTTTATTATTATGGATGCCACCAAAGATAGTAATCTCGAAAAATTTATGCGTGTTGCTTAAAAAGACGGTAGCTAAACACAATCATCGGATACGAGGTGTCAGCATGCTGATCTGCATACTTTCCGGCTATGCTTACATCTTAATCTTTGCGAATTATGAAGTTACATTTTCGCTATGTCCCATCAAGCAATTAACCGGTTTTCCTTGTCCCGGATGCGGAATGGGACGTAGCACTTTTGAATTATTACACGGTCATCTATGGACGGCTTTTCAATGGCATCCTTTAGGCCCGGTCTTCCACCTCTTTATTATAATCGCTGAACTTTGGTTAATCCGGGACATCCTAAACAACCGGAATTCGTTTTATCGATTACTAAAACAGAGATGGCCCAATACTATTCTTTTCCCTTTTTTAGGAATCCTGCTCATCATTTGGATTAGAAACATATTACACGGCCACTAGTAGAGCGTACAAAAAAATAATAGTTACACAAAGTTGCACGAAGAAAACACAAAGGGGCACGGAGAGGATATCTTATATTGGGCTGTATTGATGATATAATAACCCTTTGTGAACTGCCTTATGCTTTTTACCTCAGTGTACTCTGTGTAACTTTCCCATGTAGAACAATTTAGCCCGGATAACTATCGGCCCACAAAGATTGTTTCGCTTCGCTCAACCGAGGTATACATTATTTAATTATAAAATATTAATTTGTGAACTAGGTACTAGACAGGAAGTGGAATAAACCCTATTCATCTGAGAAGTGAATTAACACCCGTCGGTACACTGAGAAAATTTTCGATTTCGAAACAAATCCAAGGTACTTACCATCTTCCACAACCGGTAAATTCCAGGCCCCTGTCTCCTCAAACTTACGCATCACGCCATCCATATTCTCATTACACTCAATCATCGCAGGAGGTACTGACATTAATTCTTCAACCAATGTTTCGTGATACAAATCATTATTGAACATGATTTCACGAATATCATCCAACAATACAATGCCAATCATTTGCCGTTCATGATCCACGACCGGAAAAATATTACGTTTCGACGTTGAAATCACTTTCACCAATTCGCCCAATGTCATCTCCGGATAAATGGTTTTAAAATCGGTTTCTAAAACCCGTTCCAGACGCATCAGGGTCAACACAGCTTTATCTTTATGGTGTGTGATCAGTTCGCCTTTAGCCGCCAGTCGTTTTGTATAAATTGAATGGGGTTCAAAATACATAATGGTCAGGTACGCAATGGTGGCCGTAATCATCAAGGGAATAAAGAGTCCATATCCATTGGTGATTTCAGCAATCAGAAAGATGGCTGTTAAGGGGGCATGCATCACACCGGCCATCATACCGCCCATCCCGACCAGGGTAAAATGGGAAGCCGGCAAATCCACCCAACCAAAATTATTTATCAATCGCGCGAAAAAATAACCTGTCACCCCTCCCATAAATAAAGTAGGAGCAAAGATTCCTCCAACACCCCCACTACCGGTAGTGATAGCGGTCGCAAACACCTTGAAGATGATCAGTAGAAGCAAAAAGCCCAGTACTGCCCAATTATTATCATGAAAACCATAGAAAAAACTATTTCCCATGATCGTCTCACTCTGTCCATTTAATAAGGCTGTGATTGTATTGTAGCCTTCACCATAGAGGGGCGGAAATAAAAAGATCAATAAACTTAATATCAATCCCCCCACAGCCCATTTCACATATCTGTTATTAAATTTGCCCAAACGCTGCTCAACAAACATCACCCCTCTGGTAAAATACAAAGAGATAAATCCAGCCAGAATACCTAATACCAAGTAATAGGGAATGTTATTCAGATGAAAGGGTGCTTCTAAAGCAAATGCAAATTCCACATTTTTACCCAAAAAGAAATAAGCTACAGAGGCAGCTGATACGGCAGAAATCAACAGCGGAACTAAGGAAGCCATGGTCAAATCGAGCATTAACACCTCCAGTGTAAAAACCAATCCGGCAATAGGTGCTTTAAAAATACCACCAATGGCACCAGCCGCACCACATCCCATCAATAAAATGATTGTTTTGTAGTTCATGTGAAACAAGCGCCCTAAAGTAGAGCCGATGGAAGCACCGGTTAATACAATAGGTGCCTCTGCTCCTACCGATCCACCAAATCCAATGGTAAAGGTACTGGTCAGGATAGAGGAATAATTGTTGTGGGGTTTGATATGACCGCCCCGTTTCGAAATGGCATAGAGTATTTTACTCACACCATGCCCTAAACTGTCCTTTATAAAGAAACGAACGATTAAAACAGTGATGAGAATACCCATCATTGGATAGGCCAAATAAAGGTAATTCTGACCTTCCAACTGAAAGCTTCCTGTTAAAACAGAATGCGTAAAATGAATGGCATTTTTCAATATAACCGCAGCTAAGCCACTGAATATCCCTACCAGTAAACTCAAAAACAGCACAACATGTTTTTGGCTGATGTTCTTCACTCGCCACACTAAAAACTTCCCCAATAATTGATTCACTTTTTCCATATCGGGCACAAAAGTAGCATAAATGCCTGTTTGTCATTCCCACTTGGGATATTTATATCAATTCTATGCAAAAAAAGATAATTCGCTTACAGTGTCAAATTTCCAGTTTTCTTTTTAAAGGGATAAAAAAAGCTTGTATGAATCACAAGCTCTCTTTCAAAATGCTTTTAACGGTACTATAATGACATTATAGGCTCTACCTCCGCCCAATTCTCCTTCCGCGCAATGCGACTCACCTGCATTTCACTAATGCAAAACATTTTAGCGACTAAATTTTGCTTTACCCCTTTCTCTAACATACCTTTTACAACCGCCACATCTTTTTTGGTTAATTTAGAGCTGGTTACAACTTTTCCTGCCTTTTTCCGAGCCTCTTGTAACACTTTATGCATGCGTTTATAACTTTCAGCTTTTGTTACCCACTGAAGATTTAGGTAGTAATTGTTTTGTTTATTCCAATCCAAATGAATTACTACATCCTGGTCATCTGAGGTTTTATCAACAAAGTACTCAGCAGTCAGTTTATGAACCAAATAGGATTTCTTTTTACCTTCGACGCGGAGGCTTACGTTAAAAAAACCTTTAATATTACCAAGTTTAACAATGCGACCATTTTCATGGTCATAACAATAACTCTTTATACGGCCGTAGTTACTGATCTCGTATTTCTTATCTGTAAAGATCAACTCCTTCCAGATTTCATCTTCAATCTTACGTAATTTTCGTTCTTCTTTTTTCGGTTTCATAGCCCAATAGGGTTAAGGTGGCAGCGACAAGCGCTGAATAATTCCAGATAATTCGATGAATCTCAAACAGTATCCCAACATAATTCCCGAATCAATGGCTAACCCGGCAAAAGTACTAGCAAAAGTATAAAAAAGCGTCAGTAGGCGCAATATCATACCGTAGCTATATACTGTTAAAAATAGTTAAGCTTTCATTAAGAAACTTTAAATTAATTTGAAAATCATCTTTTCGAAAACCAAAAATCAAGATAACACCAAAATAATTTCTTTGCAAGAAAAAGTCAATTCAGAGTACTTTATTGAGCTGGAACCAGATTACTAATCTGGTATGAATATGGTATAAACAATTTAGCCTTTCCCTTTTCGGGAATATTTCTATTTTTGCAGCCGATTAAAAATTAGAATTGATTGTGATGACGATGGAAGGTACAGACGCTACAAACAACACAAGTTCAAATTTTTGGAAATCCTCCACTGGTCCTATTTGGGCATTGGCTCCAATGGAAGATGTGACCGATACTGTTTTTCGCGAGGTAGTATTACGCTTAGGTCATCCCGATCACTATCCGATTTTATTCAGTGAATTTCTGTCTACCGACGGTTTTTGTCATCCTGTTGGCCAAACCAAGGTTATCCATCGCTTAAAAATTAACGAAAGTGAACTGGAATTAGTCAAAAAGCATGACGTTAAAATGGTGGCTCAAATATGGGGTACTGATCCTGAAAAGTTTCACAAAACAGCACGTTATATAGCCGAAGAAACCCCTTTTGATGGCATTGACATCAATATGGGCTGTCCTATGAAAAACATCATCAGAAAAGGAGCTTGTTCGGCTCTGATTAACACTCCCGGGTTAGCCCGGGAAATCATTACTGCGACTAAAGAGGGATCAAACCTACCGCTGAGTGTTAAAACACGCATTGGATTTAAATCAGTAGTCACTGAAGGTTGGATTTCAAACCTACTGGCATCCGAAGCTGATGCATTAACAGTGCATGGCCGCATTCAAAAGAGGATGTCAGACGGAGAAGCAGACTGGAATGAGATTGGAAAAGCCGTACAGTTACGCAATCAGATCAACCCTGGAATGAAACTACTGGGCAATGGCGATGTCAAGTCTATTGAAGAATCGATGCAAAAAATAAACGATTACGGTGTTGATGGCGTGATGGTTGGTCGTGGCATCTTTGGAAATCCCTGGTTATACAACCCCGATCATGAACCAGGCATGCAAGACAAACTAGATGCTTTGCGCCTGCATGCCACGCTCTACGCAACCACCTGGAAGGGAGAAAAACCGTGGTCGATCATTAAACGTTTCTTTAAAATTTACACCAACAGCTTTAATGGCGCACCTGCACTAAGATCTCAATTGATGTATACACACAATCTGGAAGAGGTGGAAACTGTTCTTGCTAACTTTTTAGCAGAACAGCCTAAATAGGACATTCATTAGTAGTCGCCCGAATACATCTTCAAATGATTACGGTAAGCAGTGAATGCATTGGCCCGGGAAATAAAACCCAGATATTTCCCTTTATCAATCACAGCAATATTAAAACGTGAGGACTTACGAAACATTTCTACCAGGTCTTCCATAGCATCATCCGGACTTATGAAATATTCGGGCATGTACATCAACTCTTTCACCTGAACTTTATCGTACAATTCAGGTTTGAAAATGATTTTCCGAATGTCATCCATTTTCACCATGCCGTGTAATAGCCCGTCATCATCAACAACCGGAAACAAGTTACGATGGGCATCTGAAACCACCTTTACTAAATCACCCAAATTGGCGGTCGGTGATATGTGGGCAAAATCAGTTTCAATGAGATTTTTCACTTCCATCATGGTCAATACCGCCTGATCCTTGTCGTGTGTTAACAACTCCCGACGCTTCGCCAACTGATGGGTATAAACAGAGTGCTTTTCAAAGGTTTTAGCGGTCGCAAATGAAACCGTGGCGGTGATCATTAAGGGTAAAAAAAGCTGATACCCGCCGGACAAATCAGCGATCAGGAACAAACCCGTCAGAGGAGCTTGTAATACGCCCGCAATTAACCCGGCCATCCCAATCAATGCGAAATTCTTAACCGGTAAATGATGAAAGCCTAGTTTATTAATCACAAAGGCAAACAACATACCAGTATGTGCTCCCATAAACAAAGTAGGGGCAAAAATACCGCCTACACCCCCGCTCCCAAAAGTTAATGACGCAGCTACTACCTTCAAGGCAATGAGTGCGCACAAAAAGATAGCCATGGCAATGAAACTATCTCCAAACTGAGCAAAAAAAGGATTCTCAAAATAATGTGTTACCTCACCTGCTAAGGCATGATTGATTACTTCATACCCTTCGCCATACAGTGAGGGGAAGAAAAATAGCAAGGCCCCCAAAGCAAGGCTTCCAACTAAAAAACGAACCCTCCTTTGTTTCATCTGCTCAAACCAACCTTCGATCAATATATATACCTTGGTAAAATAAGACGCTACAAAACCAGCAACAACTCCCAGCAAACCGTAGTAAATCAAATCCTCCATCACATAGGTATATTCCATTTTAAAAGGATAGACTACTTCCTGCCCCATGAAGAGGTAAGAGGTCACGACAGCAGAAATGGAAGCCATTAAAATAGGTACTAAAGAGGCTAAGGTCAAATCCAGCATTATCACTTCCAAAGCAAAAACAATGGCGGCAATGGGCGCCTTAAAAATAGCAGCCATAGCACCTGCACAGGCACATCCTAGCAAGAGTTTAACCTGTCGGTAATTCAAGCGAAAAAGCTGTCCGACATTACTGCCAATAGCTGCACCCGTGGAAACGGTCGGTCCCTCCAATCCCACACTTCCACCAAACCCCACGGTTAAGGCACTCGTGACAATTGAAGACACCATATTATGGCGATTCATCTGCCCTTGATTTTTCGAAATGGTATACAACACATTGGGTATTCCATGTCGAACCGGCCGTTTGATTACATATTTAATAAATAAAACGGTTAGTAGAATTCCTGCAGCAGGTGCTATCAAAAAAAGAAGTCCTTTACTATCCTGAAGTACATTTAAAACCAGGTGACTGATAAAATGGACAGAGTTTTTAATTGCTACAGCAGCCAAACCGGAGGACACTCCCACGATAACACTTAATATCATCATGAACTGACGATTACTCACATGACGTAATCGCCAGACTAAAAACTTTCGAAAAAGAGACTTTCTATCCATAGAAACGGGTTTGGGCGCACCCAAGTTAACACTTTTTAATAAATCGCAACAAAAAACAATTCCCCCCATACGGCGTTTAATACGTGATGCAACACTTTAAACAACTAAATGCATGAAACGCTATTGTATACTCTTTATCCTGATCCTTTCAAGCAGTTTATCCTTTAGTCAGAAAGGAACCTTAAAAGGTATTGTAAAAAACGCCTTCACCAACGAAACCATCCCCTTTACCAACATCATCATTTTTGATACGACCATTGGAACGATGACAGATACATTGGGGCAGTTCGAATTCGAAAATCTGGATGCTGGTTTTATCCGTCTGCAGGTATCCTCGATTGGCTACAAAGGACTAATTACCGAAGAATACAACATATCTCAAATCAGAAGTAACTTTGTAGAGATCCGCATGGAGCCTGTTTCAGAGGCTCTGAGCGAAATTGAAATTAAAGCGTCCCCGTTTGCCCAAAAGCCGGAAGCTCCTGTTTCATTAAGACGTATTGGTATTGACCAGATTGAAAAAAGTGCCGGTGCCAACAGGGATATCTCCAAGGTATTACAATCATTTCCAGGCGTTGGTAGTGCCGTTACTTTTCGAAATGACTTAATTGTAAGGGGGGGCGGCCCCTCTGAAAATCGATTCTATTTGGATGATATAGAAATACCCAATCTCAATCACTTCACTACTCAAGGTGCTTCCGGGGGGCCGGTGGGCATCTTAAATGTGGATTTCATTCGTGAAGTAGATTTTTACTCCAGTGCCTTCCCGGCAGGAAAAGGAAATGCGCTGAGCTCTGTTTTAGAATTCAAACAGATTGATGTCAACAGTAATCGTCCCAATTTTAAAGGTACGCTGGGAGCTTCCGAAATATCCTTGACAACCACCGCGCCATTGGGCAAAAAAACAGGTCTTATTGCATCGGTACGCCGTTCCTATCTACAGTTTCTTTTTGATGCCATTGGCCTACCCTTCCTCCCTACATTCACTGATTTTCAATTTAAAACTAAAACCCGCCTGGACACTAAAAACGAAATTTCCTTTATCGGCGTTGGTGCCATAGATGATTTTGCTTTAAATCCCTCTCCCAAACCAACTGAAGAAAACGATTACATCCTCAGTTACATCCCTGTCAATGAGCAATGGAATTACACCCTAGGGACATCATGGAAACACTATCTGGAGAAAAGTTACCTGACATTTGTAATGAGTCGAAATCATCTGAATAACCGAGCCTACAAATACCAGGATAATATTGAAGCACCTGAAAATCTGAGAACGGATTACACTTCGGACGAAATTGAGAATAAGTTTCGGATGGAGTATACAGCGCGGCCCAACGACTTTACTATCAATATTGGCAGTGGCCTGGAATATGCTCAGTACTCCAACAAGACCTATAACAAAACCTTCATAAATGATGAGCCCCGGGAAATCGACTACGCGTCTGATTTAAATATAGTGAAGTGGTCGGCTTTCGGCTCGCTTTCACATCCCTTTTTCAATAATCGCCTTACCCTTTCTGCGGGCCTCCGGATGGATGCCAACAACTATTCCCCTGAAATGAACAACCTACTGAATCAGATAAGTCCGAGGATTGCAGCCTCATTAATGGTTTTGCCAGACTTTTATCTCAATGTGAATGCGGGACGTTATTACCAAAGCCCGGCCTATACCACCATGGGCTTTCGAAGCAACACCGGCGAATTGGTGAATCGGCAAAATGGTTTGAAATATATTGGTGCTGATCATTTTGTAGCCGGCTTGGAATACAGACCCGATAACCACACCCGGATTACATTGGAAGGATTTCTCAAAAACTACAATAACTACCCCTTCTCAGTCAATGATTCCATTTCACTGGCCAGTAAAGGAGGTGACTTCGGTGTTTTTGGCGATGAAGAAGTCACTTCCGACTCGAAAGGAAAAGCCTATGGTTTAGAACTATTCTATCAGACCCGAACCTCTAAAGGACTAAGTATAACTTCAGCTTACACCTATGTACGAAGTGAATTTACAGATTACCAGGGGGATTATGTCCCATCATCGTGGGATAGCCGTCATATTTTTACCTTCACACTCAATCAAAGACTCAAACGTAATTGGGACATCGGCTTGAAATGGCGCTATCTGGGTGGATTACCTTTTACACCATACGACTATAACAAATCATCTTTAGTGTTAGCCTGGGATGCACAAGGAAGAGAATACCTGGATTATTCACAATTCAACACACAGCGCTTATCGGCCTTTCATCAATTGGATTTTAGAGTAGATAAATCCTACAATTTTAAGACGTTCACTTTAGGTTTTTATCTTGATATTCAAAACATCTACAATAATCAGGCAGCTCAACCAAGTAACCTCGTGCAGGTTACAGATGATACTAATAACCCAATCATTACCAATCCCGGTGCCCCCATTGAGGAACAACGTTATGAATTAAAAGAATTAACAACAACATCAGGTACCCTGCTTCCCACATTTGGCTTAATGATTGAATTTTAATCATCAACCACCTTTACCCGGGTATTATTCATAAAGTAATTTGATCTCATTTAGCTGAGGCGCAAAACAAAGATATTCATCAAATGCATGCCATTCTAGACACGCTCGCTCCTTATTAATCCAACTGTTCAATACTATGATTTTCTGAAACAGATATCTTTCCTTCCTGCAAGGTGCAGCGAGGGTTACGCTCCATAGAATTCTGTCCTGCAACTTGCAGGAAGGTTTCCTCATCCAAGAATTCTTTCCTGCAACTTGCAGGAGGGTTTCCTCATCCAAGGTTTCTGTCCTGCAGTTTGCAGGAGGATTTACTCATCCGAGGATTCCGCCCTGCAGCTTGCAGGAGGGTTTCTGTTTTCCTTACACCAGTCTCATGCCTGTCGGACCATGTAATTTTCAAATAGTAGCATTCCTTCATAATTAACAATTCTTAACCCATATGTGAAAAATCATAATTGCTGCTTCTCTGAACTTTCGTAACTTGCAGCCGATTAATAACCGGAGGGAAATAATAGTGGAATTACTGATTAAAACGTTTCATGGGCTGGAAAGCGTTCTGGCTAAGGAATTAGAAGAGTTGGGAGCTACCAACATCAGATCTTTGAAAAGAGCGGTAGCTTGTGAAGGCGATAAAGAAGTGTTATACAAAGCGAATTTACATTTGCGAACTGCTTTACGTATTTTAGTGCCCATCAGCACTTTTACGGCTAAAACAGAAGATGAGCTTTACGAGGCCATCCATAAATTTAACTGGTCAGAATACATGACGGAGAAAACAACATTTGCCATTGATGCAGTTGCTTTTTCTGAGCTATTCAAACATTCAAAATACCTGGCCCTTAAAACAAAAGATGCCATAGTTGATCAGTTTCGTGAGAAAACAGGTATCCGTCCATCAGTCAACACAGACAATCCGGATGTGTTAATCAATGTACATGTCGCTCGTGATAGCTTTACCATTTCACTGGATAGCTCAGGTGAATCACTGCACCGCAGAGGGTATCGCCAACCGGGTCACCAGGCACCGTTAAACGAGGTATTGGCAGCGGGTATGCTTAAGATTGCTGAGTGGAACAAGGACATTCCGTTGTTTGATCCCATGTGCGGCACCGGAACTATTTTGATGGAGGCTGCTATGATTGCGTGTAATATTCCTGCTGGTTTCAAACGCAAGAAATTTGGTTTCATGAGTTGGGCTGATTATGACAAGTTTCTGTGGGGTAAGATATACAAGGATGCTGAGGAGAAAATTAACTACCCACGTACACGTATCGTTGGAAGCGACATTGACCTGAAAGCCATCGATATGGCAAAAACATCTTCACTTGACTTCAAGCTGAATCGTCAAATCAGTATCATGAAAGCTTCCTTTGAAGAGCGTGAGTTACCATTCCGTCGCGGTATGATGATTTTTAATCCACCTTATGGTGAGCGATTGAAGAAAACAGATATCTTTAACTTCTATAAGAAGATTGGTAGCACGCTGAAACAAAATTATGACGGCTGGGTGGTTTGGGCACTAAGCTCCAATGAAGAAGCCATCTACCGTTTAGGCTTACATACTGAAGAAAAACATACCTTATACAATGGTGCGTTAGAATGTGAATTCTTGAAATACCATATGTTCGAAGGTAAAATGAAGGAATTTAAAGCACGACGTCCGGTTCGGAGAAGTGAATAATATCTGATAAGATACTTTTACAATACAAGCCTCAATTATCAAGTGTGAATAATTGAGGCTTTTTCCTTGATTCCAATTATCCTTTCACATCCTTAAACCGAACCAAGCGCTGTCGTTTCTCATCCCACAATCGAAGGCGGATGGTTTTAAAGGCTAACCAAAAAGTGAGGGGTTTAACACTTCGAAACATCTCATTTTCATTGTGACATTGTTCCAGATTGTAATTTGGAATAATAGGTGATAAATGATGGATGTGATGAAAACCAATATTACCGGTAAACCATTTTAAAACTGCAGGTAATTTAAAAAATGATGATCCTTTAATAGCCATCGTTTGATAATTCCACTCTGCGGTTCGAGTCCATACGACACCTTCGAACTGATGCTGCACATAAAATAACCAGACGCCATGAACAGCCGAAATGTAAAGTATTGGTAATTGAATTAATACAACTACTTTCCAACCTAACCGCCAAACCAGTAACCCATAAATAAGGAGGAGTATAAAATTAGTCAAATAGGTCTGATACCTCATTTTCCAGGACATATCGCGGGAAGTGAATCTATATTTCAAGAGAAATAATAAAATGGGCGCCATGCCAAATAAAAAAATGGGATGACGATAAAAATGATATTTAAAACGTTGCCATTTAGAACAATTTTGATATTCTTCAACCGTTAATGTTTTCACATCACCAATGCCCCGTTTATCTAAATTACCTACGGTACGATGATGCGTCAGGTGTTCATTTTGCCATCGATGAAAGGGCGTAAATGCCAATGCACCCAGAATAACTCCACAGATCGTATTTAAACGTTTTGACTTAAAAAAGGAACCATGCACACAGTCATGAAAGATAATAAAAATCCGAACCAGAAATCCTGCAGCAAAAATCGAAAGCAAAAGGGTTAACCAATAAGATATTTCTAAACTTTGCACCATTAATATCCAAAGCAAAACATACGGCCCAACTGAATTTACAATTTGCCAAATACTCTTGAGATGATTGGGTTTATTATATCTCAAAATAACATCCATCCATGTGGCCCGGGATGGATGGGGGGAAAAACTACCTTGTAACATAATCTTAATAAATTTTTTCACGTATTAATTCACCTAACATTTAGGCACCAATAATTTACAACAATAATCAACAACAGGCAATTGGTCGCTTTCAAAATTTTTCAAAAAACATACGATCACTAGGTCAGTATTTAACTCCCCAATAAATTGGTAGCACAATACTTAGTTACCCACAATTAAAAAGAGTGCATTGCTATACTTTCGTATCTTTGCACATTAATTATTCATCCTTCCATTGAAATTAAAGGGGAAAGTCAACACAATAATTAGATATTAACACATGACAAATCGAATAACAGATTTATTTAACATACAATACCCAATCATACAAGGTGGAATGGTTTGGTGCAGTGGCTGGCGTTTAGCATCAGCGGTCAGTAATAACGGGGGCTTAGGCTTATTAGGCGCAGGATCAATGTATCCCGAAGTTTTACGGGAACACATTCAAAAAATGAAACAAGCGACCACCAACCCCTGGGGTGTTAATGTACCGCTATTATATCCTGACATTGATGAAATCATGAACATCATTGTTGAAGAAGAAGTGAAAATTGTATTTACCTCAGCTGGCAATCCTGCTAAATGGACGGGCTTTCTCAAAGAAAAAGGCATCACAGTCGTTCATGTCATTGCCAATGGTAAATTCGCAAAAAAATGCGAAGAAGCTGGTGTAGATGCCATTGTTGCTGAAGGGTTTGAAGCCGGCGGACACAATGGGCGGGAAGAAACCACTACCTTAACGTTGATTCCACACATCAAACAGTTAACAACCTTACCGGTTATTGCTGCCGGCGGTATTGGCACCGGCAGAACCATGGCTGCTGCATTTACATTGGGGGCTGACGGTGTTCAGATCGGATCTCGATTCGCCGCATCCCAAGAATCATCGGCACACAGTGAGTTTAAAAAATGCATCGTGGAAACAGGCGAAGGCGGTACTTTACTATCACTAAAAAAATTAGCCCCGGTACGATTAATTAAAAATGCTTTCTTCGAACAAGTACAGGAAGCAGAAAAAAGTGGCGCATCTACCCTGGATCTACAAAAATTATTAGGACGCGGACGTGCAAAAAAAGGCATGTTTGAAGGTGATCTGTTGGAAGGAGAACTTGAAATAGGTCAGGTCGCCACATTGATCAATTCTATTAAACCGGTTAAAGAAATAATTGAAGAGATATTAACCGAATACCGCCATGTGAAAAACGAATTAACATCCAACGATCAATACCAATTTTAAATGATTAAGTCGGAAAAAAGAACACTAAACAATGGTTTGCGCGTGTTGGTGCATGTTGATAAAAGCACACCCCTGGCAGCTATTAACCTACTCTATCAGGTAGGTGCTAAAAATGAGCATCCGGACAAGACTGGTTTTGCCCATTTATTTGAGCATCTCATGTTTGGCGGTAGTAAAAACATCCCCTCCTATGATACCCCCCTGCAACAAGTTGGTGGCGACAATAATGCCTGGACCAACAATGATGTTACCAATTATTATCTTACGGTACCGGCTGCTAACCTTGAAACCGGTTTTTGGCTGGAATCGGATCGCATGCTCGAACTTGATTTTTCGGAAGAAAGTTTGGAAGTTCAGCGAAAGGTCGTTATTGAAGAGTTTAAACAACGCTATCTGAACCAACCTTACGGAGACATTCCATTACTGTTACGTCCTCTGGCTTATAAGGAGCATCCCTATCAATGGCCTACAATCGGTAAAGAAATTAAGCACATTGAACAAGCCACCCTTGAGGATGTAAAAAACTTCTTCTACCATCACTATGCACCCAATAATGCCATACTGGTAATTTCGGGTAACGTAGATCCGGATAATGCCTTTCAACTCGCAGAAAAGTGGTTTGGCGATATCCCGAGAGGTGATATTGCCAATCCTGTCATCCCTGCGGAACCTGAGCAAACACAAGCCAGAGAGCTAAGTGTAGAACGTGATGTGCCAGCTGATTTAATACAGATGGTTTTCCACATTGGGGGACGCACGAATGATGACTTTTACGCCACCGACTTATTATCAGATGTACTGTCAAATGGACCATCATCACGTCTCAACCAGTCTTTGATTAAAGACCAGAAATTATTTGGTGAAGTAAATGCTTACATCTCCGGCGATCATCACCCGGGATTACTCACTGTGATGGGCCGTCTCTTACCGGGAACAACGATGGAACATGCCCAAAGCGCCATTTGGGAACAACTGGATGGCATCCGACAAACGGCAGTATCGGACTATGAATTGCAAAAAGTGAAAAATAAAGTGGAGTCCTCATTGGTCTTCTCCGAAATTAACTTCCTCAATAAAGCCATGAACCTGGCCCAGTTTGAAATGTTAGGCCAGGCAGACGAAATTAACCAGGAAGTTGATAAGTACCGAGCCGTCACCAATGCCTCATTATTAGAGGCTGCGCAACGCACCTTTCGAAAAGAAAACAGTAGCACTTTATTTTACAATGCCCGAAAAAAATAATCGAATGAGTATTGACAGACATACACCTCCTGTTTTTAAAACAGTTGATTCACTCAACCTATTACCCGTTGAAGTTTATGAACTGGATAATGGAATTAAAGTGCATATAATGGAGGCCGGCTCTCAAGAAGTGGCCAAAATTGATATCATCTTCCCGGCCGGAAGCGTGCAAGCCGGAAAACCGCTGGTTGCTTCTGCTACCAATACAGTGATGGCCGAAGGCACCACGACACTTACCTCAGTTGAAATATCAGAAAAGATCGATTTTTATGGCGCCTATATTGGCCAGCAAACCGATTATCACCATTCCATACTAACGCTGATTTCACTTGCTCATTATCTCCCTGAGACATTAGCCATACTGGAAGATATTATTAAAAACCCAGTCTTTCCTCAGCATGAAATAGACAATTTTCTCAGCAAACGAAAACAAATTTTTTTGGTAGAAGGAGAAAAAGTAAAAACCATTGCTATGCGCGCTTTTACTCAACAGTTGTTTAGTAAAGAGCACCCTTATGGTAATTTCCTGAGCGAAGAACATTTTGAGCAATTAACCCGTGAAGACCTTGTGAATTTTCACAAACATGTTTATACGCCTGAGCACACACATATTTTGATTGCCGGCCAACCAGGAGCAGACATTAAAAACTTACTGAATAAACATCTGGGTCAAAAATGGGGAGAAGCGAATATCCCTTCTGATAGCGTGTCAAATTTTGACACCTTAAAACCTGAAACCATTGTGATCCCCAAAACCGGAGCGGTGCAATCGGCCATTAAAATAGGGTGCCGTTTATTCAACAAGGAACATCCCGACTATTTTGACTTTCAAATATTGAATACAATCCTGGGTGGTTACTTTGGATCACGCTTAATGACGAATATTCGTGAAGAAAAAGGCTTGACATATGGCATTTCATCCTTTATTATGCCCTATAAGAATAGTGGTTTTATGGTAATTGCAACCGAGGTGAAAGCGGAAAACAGAGAGCTGGCTGTATTGGAGATTTTTAATGAGATGCAACGCCTATGTGATGAACTAATCAGTGATGATGAATTGAATTTGGTAAAAAGCTATATGACCGGTGATATGATCCGTAATTTTGATGGTCCATTTGCTACAGCAGATAACTATTGTGGTCTTATTGATTTAAATCTATCACCGGACCACTTTCAAAAACGGTTTAATGCCATTTTAAACATGACGCCTGAACGCTTGTTGAAACTTGCTAATAAATACCTTCAACCAAGCAATTTTACAACAGTCATAGCCGGCCAATAATAAATAAATCCCAATCCATTTATTAAGATTGGGATTACATATTACCCTATGATGCAAGACAATTAAGCCCATCATTGGAACAATGCAAGGAATTAAGTACTTTAGTTCGCTTTAAAGAGGAAGTTTAATGACGAATACCAATCGTGAACAGGAAGAAAGAGAAGTCCGACAACAGTTTGAACAATTATTAGATAAGTGCTCCCGCTGTCAGACGGATGAGAACCGAAAACTGGTGACCAAAGCTTTTGAGCTCGCTCATGAAGCACACGTTGGTATGCGACGTAAATCCGGTGAACTCTATATTTTACATCCATTAGAAGTGGCGCGAATCGCGGCTGAAGAGATTGGGTTAGGTACTAAAGGCGTTATTGCAGCTCTGCTCCACGATGTAGTAGAAGATACGGACTATACCGTTGAAGATCTGAAGAATATTTTTGGTGAAAAAATTGCTTCTATTGTTGATGGCCTCACTAAACTAGAAGGCGTATTCGACCAATCACAATCCGTTCAAGCAGAAAATTTCAGAAAATTGCTAATGACGATGGTAGAGGATGTGCGGGTCATTCTGATCAAATTGGCAGATCGCTTGCACAATATGCGCACGTTGGCTTCCATGCCGGAACACAAGCGTTACAAAATTGCCGGTGAAACATTATATATCTACGCTCCTCTGGCACATCGGTTAGGACTCTACTCCATCAAAACGGAATTGGAAGACCTTAGTCTTAAAACGGAACATCCACAAATTTTCAATGAGCTCACCGAAAAGGTCAAAGCGAGCGAAGAAAAACACAAAGAGTTTATCAATAACTTCAAAGCCCCCATTGAAGCCCGCTTAAAAAAGGAGGGCTATGAATTTGAAGTCGTTGGCCGTCACAAATCCATCTATTCCATTTGGAGTAAGATGCAGAAAAAAGGATTACCCTTTGAAGAAATTTATGATGTATTAGCCATCCGTGTCATCTTCACACCGAAAGACAATTTGCAGGAGAAAACCCAATGCTGGGCCATGTATTCGATGATTACCGATATGTACAAACCTAAACCTGATCGTTTGCGTGATTGGGTATCTACTCCCAAAGCAAATGGATATGAGGCCTTGCATAGTACGGTAATGGGCCCGGAAGGGAAATGGGTAGAAATCCAGATTCGGACGCGTCGGATGGATGAAATAGCAGAGCGTGGTTTTGCAGCCCACTGGAAATACAAAGGTCATCAGGAGAAAGAATCGGAACTGGATAAATGGCTGGAACGTATCAACGATTTGTTGTCCAATCCGGATTCTGATTCACTGGAGTTCCTGGATGATTTCAAACTGAACCTGTTTGCCTCTGAAATGATGATTTTCACGCCTAAAGGTGATATCAAAGTGATGCCCAAAGGTGCTACAGCTCTAGATTTAGCATTTGAAATACATACAGATTTAGGATATAAATGCATTGGTGCCAAAGTCAATTACAAACTGGTTCCTCTCAGTTATGAGCTAAAAAGCGGCGATCAGGTAGAAATTATCACCTCGGAAAAACAGCAACCAAAATATGATTGGTTAGGTTTTGTAACTACTGCCAAAGCTAAAACACGCATTAAAGAAACGTTCAAAGAAGAACGCAAAACACTTATAGAAAAAGGTGAAAGTGTACTTCAGGAAGCCCTGCATCAGAAAAAGTTAACCATTAACTCCCGAATATTAAAGAAAATCCAGAGTTTTCATAACATTGATGACCGTGAAGAGCTCTACTTCCGTATCGGTAAAGGATCGATTAAACTGGATAATCTACCAAAAATATTAGCGACAAAAACGTCTAATAAGTGGATTCGTTATTGGCGGTTATCATTGGGCATTTCGACTCCTTCGAAACAAGACACCACTGAAAAACCAGCGAAACAAAAAGCATTGCAATTATCAGAATCTCATGATAAGGAACATTATACAATTGCCGAATGCTGCCATCCTATCCCGGGTGATGATATCCTTGGATATTTGGATGATGAAAATCGTCTAATTCTTCACAGTCGCAGATGCCCCATCGCCATTAAGTTAATGTCAAGCCAGGGTAATCGAATCGTTTCAGCCAATTGGGAATCGCACAAAATACTATCCTACCTGGCAAACATTAGTATATCTGGTATTGATCAAATAGGCATCGTCAATAAATTTACGAAAGTGATTTCCGATGATCAGAATGTAAACATGCGTTCCATTAACATCGAAAGTCACGATGGTATTTTTGAAGGCGAAATATACTTATACATCCATAATATTGAAGATTTAAACAACCTCATTTTCAACCTCATGAAAATAAAGGGCATTCATAATGTAGCACGTAATGAGCAAATCAAGACCTGATTTATAATTATTCTAAACAACTGTTTTATTTTCACTTGAATTTGACTATTTTTAAGCTCTATTTTAATTGAGACTACATATGGATAAGGCTAACACCAAAGACGTGGTAAAGCAGTTGTTTACTGATTATCTTCAGAAAAATGGTCATCGCAAAACGCCTGAACGCTATGCTATTTTAGATGAAATATACACGCGTGAAGGTCACTTTGACATCGAGTCATTGTACATCTTCATGAAAAATAAAAATTACCGTGTCAGTCGTGCCACCTTATACAATACCATAGACCTGCTGCTGGATTGCAAACTAGTGATCAAACACCAATTTGGTAAAAATATAGCTCAATTCGAAAAGGCTTTTGAATCCAAACAACACGACCACTTGATCTGTACGCATTGCGGTAGCGTCGATGAATTCTGCAATCCTGGTATTCAAGCTGTTCTGGACAATGCCTCTGCCTTCTATAACTTCGATGTATCGCACCACTCATTATACATTTATGGAACTTGCAAAAAATGCAAGAACGGACAACAGGAAAACAATGAATAGCGTTCATAAAAAAAATAAGAAACGTTAAAAAAGGACACTGATCGAAAAATATCCCATAATTGCATTCGCATTTAGGGAGAATATATCTATTTTTACCTATCGGAATTTTGGGGCGACCTGAAAGTCCGATTTTTAATGTTTAGCCATCTGTTCAACAACAAATGATCTAAGCAAATTTCGAGCCGCCGGTATTTTAGCGAAACATAAACCAAGCGGCTAAAGAAATGCCAACAGGCTCAATAGCCATAAATCTAAAGCATAAGAAAATGAAGGTTGATGTATTATTGGGGCTCCAATGGGGAGACGAAGGAAAAGGTAAGGTGGTAGATGTTTTAACACCAAAATACGACGTCATTACCCGTTTTCAGGGAGGTCCGAATGCCGGTCACACGTTAGAGTTTGACAACTTTAAGCACGTTTTACACAACATCCCGTCCGGTATTTTTCATACTAACAAAGTCAACATCGTAGGCAATGGTGTGGTACTCGATCCTATTACTTTCAAACATGAAATTGATCAATTGAAGGAAAAAGGATTTGACATCACGGGCAACCTACACATTTCTAAAAAAGCCCATTTGATTCTTCCTACTCATCGCATATTAGATGCGGCTTCGGAAGCCTCAAAAGGTAAAACCAAAATTGGTTCTACTTTAAAAGGGATTGGCCCCACTTACATGGATAAAACCGGTAGAAACGGAATGCGTGTGGGTGATATTCTGCATAACTTCGAAGAGAAATACGAAGCTTTAAAAGAAAAACATATCAAATTACTCCAGATGTACGATTTTGAGTACGACATTGAGAAATTTGAAGAAGGCTTAAAAGAAGGTATTGAAACCTTGAAAAGCTGTATCCTGATTGACAGTGAGCATGAAATCAACAAATACCTGCGCAACGGAAAAAGCATATTGGCTGAAGGTGCTCAAGGTACCTTACTGGATATTGATTTCGGTTCCTATCCATTTGTGACTTCATCCAACACCATTTGTGCCGGTGCTTGTACGGGTATGGGAATTGCGCCCACTAAAATCGGCGAAGTATTTGGTATCTTCAAAGCCTACTGTACACGCGTTGGAAGCGGCCCATTCCCAACAGAACTATTTGATGAAACAGGTGATGCCCTTCGTAAAGCCGGTAATGAATTCGGTTCTACAACTGGTCGTCCTCGTCGTTGTGGATGGGTGGATTTAGTTGCCTTGAAATACTCTGTGATGATTAATGGCGTTACTCAGCTGATCATGACAAAAGGTGATGTATTAAGTGGATTTGAAACCATAAAAGTGGCTACCGGTTATAAAATGAATGGCCAGGTTACAGAAGAATTCCCATTTGAATTGACGGATGACGTAGAACCAGTTTATACTGAACTCCCAGGATGGAAACAAGATTTGACAGGTGTTAAATCGGAAGCACAATTTCCGCAAGAGTTGAAAGACTACATTGCCTATCTTGAAAAAGAACTGGAAGTACCTATTACTATTGTTTCTGTAGGTCCGGATAGAGATCAAACCATTGTTCGATAATAACTGACGAGTATTACGATAAAGAAGCAAGCCGGGTGTCATGACATCCGGCTTTTTAATTACAATGCATATACTGCAACGCACATATTATCCTCACGATAAAGCTGAGCTTCCCGAACAGCCGATACAGGTTCATTAGGATTGTATATTATTTTGAAGCCGAGTTTTGAGCACAACGAAACAGAAGCTTCATTTTCTTTTCGGATAACGCCGATGAGAAACTCAAATCCTTCCTTTTGACAAAATTCCAGGTGAAGCCGAAGCATCTTTTCGGCATATCCCCTATGCCGATACAATGCATTCACATGAAGATCGTAAGAAACACAATAATGATAGGCCTTTTCTTCAAATCGCCCGGCCATCACCTTCGAGATGGCCACACACTTTTTGGTGCGATTATATATTCGAAACTCACGTACTGGAAAGGTCTTATTAAGAAACTGAATCTCTGATTTAACAGATTCAATTTCGACCGATTTTGCTTTGAATCGACGCAGCTTAGAATAAAGATAAACCCAACCTATTACGATTTGCCTTACACCTCCTATCTTAACCATTCTCAAAATTAAAAGTAATAACTCATAAATGCCTATTTTTACAGTAAAATTTTAACGATATGATCACTCGCCCCACTTTACTTTTGGATAAAAACAAATGCCTCACCAATATTGAGCGCATGGTCAATAAAGCAAAACGCAACAACACCTTGCTCCGACCACATTTCAAAACACATCAATCAGCCGAAGTGGCGAGTTGGTTTCGTGAGTTTGACATCCAATGCTGTACCGTATCATCCGTTAAAATGGCGGAGTATTTTGCTCATAACGGCTGGACAGATATCACCATAGCGTTTCCTACCAACATTCTGGAGGTGACAGCTATTGATGATCTGGCAGAAGAAATTAACCTGAACATCGTCGTTGAATCGATTGAAACCATTCAATACCTGGAAAAGCAATTATCCAATCCGGTTGGGGTTTACATCAAAACGGATACGGGCTATGGCAGAACCGGTGTGGATGCAGATGATTACGACACCATGCAACAACTACTGAGGGTCTTAAAAACATGTAAGCGTCTTATTTTTATTGGTTTTCTGTGTCATGCAGGCCATACATACAATACAACCAATAAGGATGAAATTAAAAACATACTGAATGTATCGCGTCAAAAACTGTTAGCACTGAAAACATTCATGGCTAACGATTTTCCATTGATTCAAATCTCCTATGGAGATACGCCCTCCTGCTCAATCGTGGAGGATCTTTCTGATTTTGATGAAATAAGACCTGGCAATTTTGTATTTTATGATGAGATGCAAGCTCACATTGGATCCTGTCAGCGTTCAGACATTGCTATTAGTCTGATTTGTCCGGTGGTGGCCAAATACCCTTCGCGTGGCGAAATCATTGTCCACGGCGGCGCTGTTCATCTCTCTAAAGATACCATTAAAGATGCTGAAGACCATCCTTATTATGGCGTAGCCGTGAAATTTGACGGTCAAAACTGGAACTCCGGGGATGTTCTGGGATTGGTTTCCAAAGTATCCCAGGAACATGGCATTATAACGGTAAGTGATAGGGTTATGAACCAAATAAAAATGGGTGATCTGATGGCCATCCTGCCCATTCACAGCTGCCTCACTGCCAATCTCATGAAAGGCTATCAACTAACCAATGGTGCAACTGTTGAGATGATGATCTGATGGATCTACGCTTTTTCATACTTTTGTGTCAATAGTTTTCCAATCAGGAAAGCCATGACTGTCACCAGGTAGAACTGCCCACACAAGGTGACTAACAATGCCATGGACTTTGCAAAAGGATTCAAAGGCAATAAATCACCATAACCAAGTGTGGTCATGGAAACAAAAGCATAATAGATGGGATCAAAATAATCATTCCCCGCTACGGAAGCAGTAAAATTAAAGGACCCGGGAAAAACCGTCAGCACCAGACTAAATAACACACCAAAGCCTATTCCCATTAATAGATAGCCATTAATCGCTTCCACAATGACTAAAGAATTCACATCTGATTTCCGGGATACAGCCAGGATAAACTTAAAGACGCGTACCATGAAAAACAGAATCAAAAGAATTTTTGCTAAAAAATTAAGCCCTTGCATGTCAATGATACGGGTGACCCATATGGCTAAAATAGCAATGCCCAGCTGAACCATCGCTCGTTTTTTCCGATCCTCACGTGTGGCATAAACCGACAATAGCACAATAAGAGAAAGGAATACTTCAAACAAACGATAGGGAATTACGGTTGATAGGATGGGTAATATAAATATGGTAATTGATAGAATGACAAATAATCCCCAATTACTGGCAATCTGACTGAAGTTTTTGGCAAAACCTTTGGACAAAATCATATTGAAACGACTTTTTTGTATAGACGTAATACAAATCTAGCAGATTCTCTTAATAATTGGAACACTTTTCGTTTCTTCACGTTAAATAACGCTTAGTTCAGAATAAAGTCCAATACAATGAAACATATTTACTTATTAATTACGGTGCTGTCCGTTCTATTACTTCATGGATGTGCCAGCAAACGTTATGTGAAAAAAGCAGCTGAATTAGATACGGCTGGTTTATACACCGATGCTGCTGACATGTATTACCGTTCGCTAAAAGCCAATAATAAAAACATTGATGCCAAATTAGGATTGCAACGCACCGGCCAAATGGTACTGGAAGATAAAATCAAAGAATTTAAAAATCAATATACCAGTGGAACAGCCAAAGACGCTGTATATGCCTTTCGGGATGCTGAAGCCTATTTCAATAAACTAAAAACGGTTGGCATCCCCGTTCACATATCCGAAGAACAAAAAGCTTACTACCGTGAAGTGGAAGATCTGTATCTGAATAAAGTCTATCAGGATGCGATGAAAGCACTAAATCTGGAAGAATTCAGCAGCGCTGAACAGTTATTTTCAGAGATATTGACTATCCATGCATCCTACAAAGACAGCAAGACCCATTGGACCACGGCTAAGTACGAACCCATTTACCGGCAAGCCAATGAATACCAGGCCAACAATTTATTTCGAAAGGCCTATTCTGACTATGAAACCATTCTGAAGGGAACCGGCGGATACAAAAACTCACTTGAATTAAAAGCTGAGGCACTGGAAAAAGCGATGATCACCATTGCCTTGGTACCCGTCAGTTACTCCAATGCCACGCAGAAGCAAGTGTCCATGCAACTGAAGCCCATAATCGTTAGTCATATTAACAACCTGAAATCACCTTTTTATAAAGTGATCAGCGATCAGGTGGTGAGTTCCATGTCGAATGTTACTATCAATAATGATCCGGCAGCAGCTGTTCAATGGTTGAAAAAGATGGGGGCTGATGTACAAGCTAAAACCATTCTGACCGGCAAAATTGTGAGGTACACCAAACAGACAGGAAGGATTTCTAAATCTGAAAAGAAAGCTTACCGCAAACGCGTTATTAAAGTAACCGATAAAGAAACCAATCTTCCTGTTGAGAAAACCGTCTATGACAAAATTCGCTACTTTGAATACCAGCAAAACAATACCGTTCAATACGTGATGGAATATGCGCTGGTAAATATTGAAAACGGTGAAATTATCATCTCCGATGTGTTCTCGCACGAAGAAAGACCAACGATCCATTATGCCACTTTTGACGGCGACTACAAACAACTGGTCCCAGGCTACTGGAAGTACATGGATAAAGATTCGGAGAGTGATAAGGTATATGACGATAGTAGTTCCCGGGATAAATTACACCAGCTCTTTAACAATTCGAAAAAGATAAAAAGCACAGGTAGCATCGAAAAAGAGATGATGAATAAATGTGCTACCCAAATTGCTCAACAAATTGAAGCTTACAATCCGGAAAACTAATCATTACTATGTTTAAATACTCTCTATTTATCCTTCTATCATTTAGCTTACTTCTGAGTAGTTGCTCTTCCAAAAAGAAACAAGCAGAATTACTGGAATTGAGCAAACCCATGTGGCTGAAAGAGCGTCCGCACCATCCCAATTATTGGTATGGCATTGGCATTACGCCCAAGGTAGGCGCCCCCATGTTTTATGAAGAAAAAGCCAAAGAACGAGCCTTGTCTGATTTATCCAAACAGATCAGCACGCAAATATCCTCTGAATCCAACTTCTACAAAGTAGAGGATACCAATGGTATTCGGGAGTACATTCAGAGTCGGATCAAAGCGACTTCATCGGAGTTTTTAGAAGGATACGAATACCTGGATAAATGGCAGGATGATAAAAACTACTATGCCTATTATCGCCTCTCCAAACAGGAGTTTTACACCCGTAAAGCCCAACGTAAAGCGGATGCTATATCAAATGCCACACTGAAATACCAACAAGCCCTGGAAAAGGAAGCAATGGGTGAACAGATCGCGGCCATTGAGCTTTATGCGGCGTGTATGGATGTATTAAGCGGTTATATGAATGAAGAAGCAGCGGCTACCATAGACGGTGAAAAAACGGACTTAATTGCAGAAAGCAAAGATCGCATTGTCAAATTAATTCAAGCCTTTAAAATTAAAGCCGACTATGACCAAATTGTCACTATTTCGGGCCAAACGGTAAAAGAAGGTCATATACGATTCTCTATATTAGACTCCGCATCAAATGGCATTTCCAACGTTCCGGTACGCTTTCATTACTCCGGAGGTTATTTGATGAATGAATTGGCCAAAAGCTCTGATTCAGGCGATGTCCCCTCTCCTGCTTTTAAGAAATCGACTATTAAAACCGAAGAGCTCCTTACTGCCGAAATTGACTTGATTAACCTGGGACGTCAGGTAACCAAAAACCTGTATGTGCGGAAAATAATTGAAAAACGAAAACGAAACAAAGAGGAAGTAATGGTCATTAACCAATAAGAAACAATAATCCCCCTTACAAGGCCCCACTAATATGGGCCTTTTTTTTGCTCCAGTAAATCATAATGAGATTCAAGAGTTGAACTCAAACTAACCATTTACCACCATTGAGCACAAGTAGGGGAATGTCCGAAAACGAATATTTCTTAGCTTCTTGCCACAAAGACCCAAAGTCACTAAGCCACACAAAGTTTTGATTATTCAAACAATAGCTGGCTTGTCCTCTTTGTGACATAGAGCCTTAGTGGCAATTATTTTCATTCCTGAACACCCTCTATTGCAAGTAGCATTGGATTACAACATAGAAGGGGTTCAATGATTATAATCAACTAAGTTTTTAATGCACGTCACCTCATGTACGCATTCATAACTAATGGAAACGATTCTACCCAATTGATTGAAAGACGGTGACCATCGCTTGATCAGTTATCTCTTCTGATAAAAAGCGAGGACTTCATTCGTTATTTTGATCGACTCATGTATTCCTTCCAATGACTTTTGCATTCCTTCAGGGGACTTATGAATTTTTGACGCTGACTGGTCCATTCCTTCAGGTGACTCGTCTATTCCTTCCAGTGACTTATGCATTCCTTCAGGTGACTTGTCCGATTTTGGAGGTGACTTGTGCGCTCCTTCGCATGACTTTCCGGCTCCTTCCAGTGACATTTGAACAAATTGAGCCGACTGAGCGGTTCCTACACTTGGTGCATTTACTATTTTTTCAACTTGTCACCCCTTTCAGGGCTATACTTCAGGGAATTCGTTTTAAAAAAAGTGATATCCCCAGAACGATAGTTAATCACTTCCATTTTCCACTCAAGCTCCCGATAGTTATCGGGACAGGCTGTGGAGGCTTTTCCTTTCTCCTACAGTCGAAAAAGGAAACAAAGAGTCCGCCGACTACACCACTCGTTCACCCACTAATCCTACAGTTAATGAGACAGAAAGAACTCACCCGATTAAGAACCTTGTTCAAACAGCTTTCTGCCTTCACATCAACTCCAGGAAGTGGGTCCCGAACTACGTTGCTGATGTCGGAGTCAGCACAAGATTGTTCTTTAGCTGGTAAAAACGTTTTTCCTAGGCTTACAGCCGCCGAAAGGGTAGTAATAATCTATATCGATTATCGTTTAATCATTACATGGCATAGTGCAACACACCTGTTGGTCCCAATGGTAAGCCGGTCAATAACCATATGGCTAACAGAATCATCCAGGATATCATAAATACAATGGAATAGGGCAACATGGTTGAGATGATGGTACCGATACCCGCCTTCTCATCATACTTTTGGAAATAGACGATGATCAGGGCAAAGAAACTCATCATGGGCGAAACAATGTTGGTGGCACTATCGCCAATGCGATATACCACTTGAGTTAATTCAGGTGAATACCCCAACATCATAAACATCGGCACAAAGATGGGTGCTAATAAGGCCCATTTAGCCGAGGCACTTCCCATCACCAGGTTAATCATCCCGCAGAAAAAGGCAAACATCAACATCAGTGGGATTACGCTCAAATCCAAAGCACGAATGGCATTCGCACCGTTCACCGCCATCACCAAGCCGAGATTACTCCAATTAAAATAGGCTACAAACTGAGCCGCAAAGAACACTAATACCAGGTAGGGTCCTAGAGACTTAGCCGCCTCTCCCATAGCCCCCATGATGTCTTTACTGTCTTTATATTTTCCGGTAATCATCCCATAGACTATACCACATGCACCGGCCCACAAAAACAGAACAGCTACCACACCTTTTAACAGTGGTGAGGTTAACAAGCCGCCATCCGCACCGCGCAGAAATCCGTTTGAAGGAATCAATCCCCAAGCCATCAATCCCAGAAAGATCAGCGATACGATACTTACCCAGCGTACACCCTTTTTTTCCGTTTTGGATAAAGCCTCCAGCTTTGTTTCCTCTTCAGACACTTCGCCTTTGTACTCACCAAAACGAGGCGCAATAATTTTTTCCGTCACCCAGGTACCCACTAAAGCCACCATAAATGTAGAGACCACCATGAAGTAATAGTTGCTCAGCGGATTCACCGTATAGGCTTTGTCCACAATGTGAGAGGCTTCTTCGGTTAAACCGGCCAACAAAGGATCGATGGTACCAATAATCAGATTGGCACTAAAACCACCCGACACACCGGCAAAGGCAGCTGACATACCCACCAACGGATGCCGTTTGGCCACTAAAAAAATAATGCCTCCCAACGGCACCAACAATACATAGCCCACACTGGAGGCTACATTGGACATGATACCGGCAAAGATGATTACGAAGGTCAATAAACTTTTAGGGGCTGCTAAGACCAACTTACGAATGAGGGCGCCAATCAAATCTGATTTCTCAGCCAATCCAATCCCCAGCATGGCCACCACCACAATCCCCATGGGCGCAAAACTGGTGAAGTTCTTAACCATTTCGATCAGTATACGCCGTAATCCTTCTACCGACAGCAGATTGATGACTTGAATCTCCTCTCCGGTAGTGGGATGAGAGGCGGTTGTGCCCATCCAGGCAAATAAACCCGAGAACAACAATATAGTGACTGCAAATATTCCAAATAACAAGGCCGGATGGGGCAATACATTACCCACACGCTCCACACTGTTCAGAAAGATGGTGACAAACGATTTCTTTTCCTTTTTTCCCGCTACACCCATTGTTAAATTTCATTAAAATTAAGGCAAGCAAAATAGAAAAAAACAGCTCAGCAAAAGAATATAAATCACAATCTTTCACGACTTTGATCTGTTTTACAACATAAAAAAAGAGCCACCTCAAAGGCAGCTCTTTCAAATCGTTATCTAAAAAAGGTACTATCCGTTAGATGGATTTTCTAATCCGTATCCTTGTTCTCTATCTGATTTTTTCAGCATAAATGATAAGAAGATTGAAATCACACCACATAACACCAATACTAAAATTGGAATGGTATAATCAAATGGTGGAATTTGATCAGATAATTTCAAGGCGTCAATTTTTTCAGCAATTTCAACTTTGCTTAAACCGGCTGCTTCAAATTTCGCACGAAAATCTTCAGTTATCTTGATCACAGAAGGATTCACGGCATTCAATAACGCACCAATTCCCCAGAAGAAAAGACCCAAACCCCAATTCTGAACGGTGAACATCGATGCATAAGCAGTACCTAAACGATTCTCCGCAACAATCTTAGCAACAGAAGGCCACATGGCAGCAGGCACTAAAGAGAAGGCAACACCTAAACTAAGTAGTCCGAAATATCCTAACAACTCACTTTGGAATACTGATAAAGAAAGGTGGGCAAAGATTAACAATAATGATCCTAAAATCATTAAAGAGGCTGCTTTACCATTTTTATCTACATAGCTACCAAAGATGGGTGTAAATAAAATTGTTCCCATTGGGATTAAAGAAGCTGTTTTGGGTCCATTTACTAACCATACGCTAAATACATCTTTCAAGCTGTAAACAAACGCACCAAACAAAGCACCAATGATCACAATGCTGACCACTTTAGCAGGAAATGACCTCATTTTCGATGGTACCATCGAAAAGGCCAAGCCAAAAATAAACAACAGAATATAGATGGAAGCCGTTCCAATAGAATTACTTCCGAACAACTGAAAATTACCAGCTTCTGGTAACGCGTATGAGAATCCAAATTTATTCACTAATAAATCAGGAGCATATTGAATAAACGGAAACACTGCAGCATAAAAAGACACACACAATAAAGCAATAAAAACAAATGACTTATTGGTCATCAATTTAATCAGATCGCTAAATTTGAACTCTTCATCATCGGCACCTTCTATAGAACCAGCACCAATCTGTTTGTCCAATTTGATATCAAAGAACAGGTAGATGACAAACATTAACAAGGAGATTCCAATCAGAGCAGCGGCAAAAGTTACCGATGGAGAAACAGCGCCTCCACCAATGTCCAATGAAATAGCTAATCCAAGGGCAGAACCTAAACGGCCAAAGCCCATATTAATAGCCATGGCTAGTGCTAATTCATAGCCTTTAAACCACTTCACAATGGTACGTGTTGCAACCACACAGACAACCTCCAGACCAGATCCGAACATGACACGACCAATGATCATCCAGGTTAACATGACTGATTTATCATCACCAAAGAAACCAGCAGCAGCCATGGCTGAAATAGCAGCACCTAAGGTAGCTAATCCACCAAAAGCTAAACCGGCAATACGAATACCCCATTTATCCAGGATGATACCACCAACGATGATCATACCAAAGATATTGGCAATGGTTGTCATACCAAGCATGCGACCAAACTCTTCACTATTGATACCTAACTCGGAATCCATCAGACCTTTTAACGATCCGAAGAAATCCTGAAACCAGTATGTTGAGAAAAGTAATGTACTTACAAGGACAAGTACCAACCAACGCATGGCAGCATTGTCTTTTAACGTTTTTTTAATTGCTTCCATTATTTGTTATTAAACACATTCAAATTAGGCTTTCACCGGAATATTTTTCATTGTTTCAACCAGGTAATCCCAGAATTTCTCACATGTTTCGATGTTTACTTTTTCATCGGGTGAGTGCGGGAAACGAATGGTTGGTCCAAAGGAAATCATATCCCAATGCGGATAGGCACTGCCCAGGATACCACACTCCAAACCAGCATGAATACCTTTAATCTCAGGAATTTTCCCCCATTTGTTATTGTACACTTCCTGCATCGTCTTCAGGATAGGAGAATCCATATTTGGTTTCCATCCCGGATACTGACCACCAAAGTATACTTCGGCACCAGCTAAACGGAATACACTCTCAATGGATGACTCTAAATCTTCTTTTGCTGAATCCACGGAGCTACGGATTAAACATTTCACATCAATGACCCCGTTATCCGATTTAATAATAGCCAGGTTAGTAGAAGTCTCTACTAATCCTTCCATATCGCTACTCATGCGCATCATGCCATTGGGACATCCTTGTATGGCATTGATCAAGTCATCTTGAGTCACTTCATCAATCAATGAAGCAGGCACATCTGTTTTATCTGCTACAAACTGAATACTTGGCTCCACACCTGCATATTCAGCTTTGTAGATATCTTCAAATTCTTCGATTGCTTCGATCAATTCATCGGCGTTATCCGCTGGCAAAGTCACCACAGCAAATGCTTCCCGAGGAATGGCATTACGCAGACTACCGCCATCAATAGAAGCCAAACGGGCATCTAAGCTGGCTACCGCGAACTTCATGAAACGGAACAATAACTTATTGGCGTTAGCACGTCCGATGTTAATATCCATTCCGGAATGACCACCTTTCAAACCAGTCAGACTTAATTTGAAAGCCACTGAACCAGCAGGTACTTCGGCATCGGTATATTTGAAGGCAATGTTAGCATCTGCACCACCGGCACAACCAACGTATAATTCACCCTCATCCTCTGAATCCATGTTCAACAGGATATCACCTTTCAATAAACCTGGCTTCAAAGCGTTTGCGCCAGTCATACCCGCCTCTTCATCCATGGTAATTAAGGCTTCAACAGGACCGTGTACCAAATCAGTTGCTTGCAAAACAGCCATGGCAGCCGCCACACCCATTCCGTTATCAGCACCCAAAGTTGTTCCATTGGCTGTTACCCAACCATCTTCGATCATTGTTTCGATGGGATCGGTTTCGAAGTTGTGATCCTTATCGCTGTTCTTTTGCGGCACCATATCAATGTGTCCTTGTAAAATCACACCTTTACGGTCTTCCATACCCGGTGTAGCTGGTTTACGAATGATCACGTTACCAACCTCATCACGAATCGTTTCTAAGCCCAGGTTTTTCCCGAATTGCTCGATGAAATCAATGGCCTTACCTTCTTTTTTCGAAGGCCGTGGAATTTGTGTTAATTTATAAAAGCTTTCCCACAAGCCCTGTGGGTGTAACTTCGCAATTTCGTTACTCATAACTCGATTTTTAAGGGGGATTTTCTGTTTATATTTATTTTTATTACTCTTTCGAAATACTTTTCAAGGCACCTGTCACCGGATTCAATTCAATACGTACATCATCGCGTTCCAATACTTCGGATGGCATGGATAACACCTGACCATATTGTGCCAAATAAACTTCCTTTTGATTCAACAGAATATTCCGATCGATAATTTTAACCCTTGCTTTGGCAGGCCGGCAATAGTAGAGTCCATTGCGAATCTCCACTTTATTCTTGTGATCAATGTTTGGCTGATCGGGCAATGTTTTTTGATTATCAACTTCTACCTCCACATATACCGGTGTTCCACTTAAATCCATTTTATCAACAATCCCTTTCAGTGTAGAAAAACGAAATAATACTGTATTATTAACCGCCAATGGTTCAGCCATCACTTCAAACACCTGAGTGGTTTGATAGGATTGCTTTTTACCAATGAACAACTCCATAAAATCAGTTTCCAATTGATTCAGCTCTCGTACCGATACTTCATAAGAAAGACCATCAGGGGGTAGATTTTCATAATCACTGGCTAATATTTTAAATCGGCGCTTACGTACTTTATAGATAAAGTTGGCAGCTTCCTCGGCCATGGCAGCAGTAGATGTTTTCACCAACTGCTTTTCCAGCATGGATACATTATTAAAATTCACATCTTTCAATTGAGGGAGTTCCGCTGAAGAATAATCCATTAAAGAAGATTCATACGGCGGTACTTGCTTTAAATTAACACCAGCTAAAATACCGTCGTCGGTTAAATTCAAAAATGGAGCTACCGATTGCCCGGAGAACGCAACATTAAACCGCTTATCACTATCCGGCTTTCCGACCGTTTTGATACGCACCTTTTTGATTTGCCACTCCTCCTTATCTTCAGTCACAACATCAGTGACATTCAACATTTTTTGCGAGTAGCGATAAAAGGGACCGACTTTACTAATGGTTTTCTCCACATCGACTTCCACACGAATAACCGTTGTTGGCAGTGAATAAACCAGTGCGTTAGCAGTGGCATTGGTTAAGGTATTAACCTCCTTCACATTTACTTTTGAAGGAATCGTTTGCTCAGAAGCACAGGAAAGTAGAATCACTCCTGTTAACAGAGATAATATTGCTTTCTTCATCTTATAAGTTACTTTTTCTATCGGGTCTGAATAGTTGGAAAACATTTCTTTTTAACAAAAAACAGGCCAGCTTCAAAGGTAAACGAAAAAATTAAAATCCCAAGATGATAATTATCGCCTTAATTGCTTAAATGCTGAACCTAACGCTTCAATGATACATCCTGCTGTTACGCCTTCATATGACTCTTGTAAATAAACAATATCACCAGCCAGCCCGTGCATATAAACACCTAATCGAGCCGCTTCAACAGGTGCATACTTTTGAGCTAATAGTGAAAGGATGATGCCCGTTAATACATCTCCACTCCCGGCAGTCGCCATTCCCGGATTGCCTGTTGAATTGAAATAACAGTGTCCGGCCGGCGTTATAACAATGGTGTGTGCCCCTTTAAGTACAACAACTATTTTATATTGTTCAGACAAGGCGATAGCCTTTTGAAGTCGCTCATAACCGTTTCGGCTGGCTCCGGCCAAACGATCGAACTCACCGGGATGCGGTGTAAGAATAGTATTGGGAGGTAATAACGTCAATAGTTCTTTGTGTTCTGCAAGGATATTAATAGCATCTGCATCCAACACCAGGGATCGGTCCCTGATATTTTTCAATAAATCCACTAAAGCTTTCTGCGTATTAGGCTTTTGACTGATACCCGGTCCTACACCGATGGCATTAAAGGCACTCAGATCCGGAAATTCAGAGACTAAATAATCAGACCGATCAATACTCACCATGGCTTCCGGAACGGCGGCCTGCAAAATGGGATACCCCACATGCGGTACATGAACTGTTAACAATCCAACCCCTGCTTTCAAACAACCTTTGGATGCTAACACCGCAGCGCCCATTTTTCCATAACTCCCGGCCATTAACAGGGCATGACCAAACTGACCTTTGTGTGCAAATTTATTAGGCTGTTTAAGTATATCAATTATTTCATCCCGCTCATGATAATACCAATCCGTATTTGTTACATCAATTTTTTCAGGATGCAAACCAATATCCACCACTTCCCATTTACCGACGAACTTTTCATTTTCCGGCATTAGAAAGGCTAGTTTGGGAAATTGAAAGGAGACAGTGTAATGGGCTTGTATAATCCCATTGGAATTATTTTCTGAGTTATCTTCACCAAACAAACCTGAGGGCATGTCAATCGCGACACATGTATTGGGTAATTGATTGATTTGCTGTACAACGTCTAAGGCTAATCCATCCAGTGAACGATTCAGTCCTGACCCAAACAAACCGTCAATGATCACAGCATCCCGGCTAATAACTTTCAATTCAGATGCCATTTCCACAGTCCTAATACAAACGGAATTAATGCTTTTCAACCGGTGTAAATTAATCTCGGCATCTTTAGAAAAGCGGCCGAACGGATTAACCAGCCAAATGTTAGCATTACGTCCAGCCAGCAATAACAATCGTGCAATAGCTAAGGCATCCCCCCCATTATTTCCGGGTCCCACCAGGAGATGCACCTCTTGTGATGGGAATTGTTTCAAGAACCAATTATAAAATGCTAATGCGGCTCTCTCCATCAAATTAATGGATAAGATGGGCTCTTTTTCGATGGTAAAATGATCAATTTCTGAAATCTGCCGAACGGGAAAAATCTTCATGGGTCGAAAAAATTGAGTTATTCCTCTAATATACAAACTACAATAATAAGGTAGAATGATCAGGAACAGAATCTGCTTAATTACTTCAATAAAACAGCCTTTGGGCGAAAAACAGAGTAACAAATCCCAACTGATCTCTTTAATAAGTATAAATAAGGAACAAATGTTATAAAACACAATCCCGCTACCCCCTACTCATCAGCAACTTAAAATACAATCAATCAGAACACTGACACTTACGATTTGTAAGAGAAGCAAATTTATCTATTTTTGTTTCGAACATAAAAAATAACTAACTAAAAATTAACGAGATATGTTTAAAGGACATCCTAAAGGAATGATTGCTGCGGCATTAGCTAATATGGGAGAACGTTTTGGCTTCTATATTATGATGGCAATCTTGACGTTATTTATTTCTGCTAAGTTCGGTTTATCAGAAACAACAACAGGATATATTTATTCTGCCTTTTATGCCTCTATTTACTTATTGGCTTTAGTTGGCGGTAGAATTGCCGACAAAACAAAAAATTACAAGGGGACAATTCTCACTGGTATCATTATAATGGCTTTGGGTTATGTAATGATTGCTATCCCGACACCTACGCCTGTACCAAGTTATGCTTTGTATTTAAGTATTACTTGCTTCGGCTTATTTGTTATTGCATTTGGTAACGGATTATTTAAAGGTAACTTACAAGCTCTTGTAGGACAAATGTACGACAAGAAAGAGTTCAGGGACAAAAGAGAATCAGGATTCCAGTTATTCTATATGTTTATCAATATTGGTGCTCTTTTTGCTCCTTTCATTGCAGTAGGTGTTCGTAACTGGTGGTTAAAAACAAACAACTTCTTATATAATTCTTCTTTACCTGAATTATGTCACGAATATATTGGTCATGCTAAAGCAGGTACTGCAATGCCAACTGAGAGAATGGCTCAGTTAACTACTTATGCAAAAGAAGTAATGGCTGATGGAAGTGCTATAACTGACTTAAACACTTTTGTTAACGATTACCTGAACGTATTTAGTGCTGGTTTTCAATACGCTTTTATGTCAGCGATTATCATGATGGGAGTATCATTGATTATTTATATAGTAAATAAATCAAAGTTCCCTGACATGTCTGCTAAAGCTAAAAAAGCTGACAAGGAAGGCCCTTCAAAAGAAGAAATCCAAATGGATGTTAAAGAAATTAAGCAACGTGTATATGCTTTATTTGCAGTATTTGGTGTTGTTATTTTCTTCTGGTTTGCATTCCACCAAAATGGATACTCATTAACTTACTTTGCTAGAGACTATATAGATTTGAGTGCTATTAAAATTGATTTAGGGTTCACTCAGATTATTGGTGCAGAAATATTTGCTGCTGTTAACCCAATCTTCGTAGTATTCTTAACTCCTGTAATTGTATGGTTCTTCGGATTCCTAGAGAAAAAAAGAATTAACCTTTCTACTCCTAAAAAGATTGCATTCGGTATGGGAATTGCAGCTTTGGCTTATGTATTCTTAATGGTATACTCTTTTGCTGTACCAACGAAAGCTGAATTAGCAGGAATGTCACCTGAGGCTATTGAAGCAATTAAGTTAACTCCATGGATTATGGTTGGCTTATATTTCATCCTTACAGTAGCTGAGTTATTTATTAGTCCTCTCGGAATCGCATTTGTAGCAAAAGTAGCGCCTCCTCACATGCAAGGTATTATGCAAGGAGCTTGGTTAGCTGCAACTGCACTCGGTAACTCTATCCTATTTATTGGTGGTATCTTGTACACTAACAGTCCAATGTGGTTAACATGGTTTGTATTTGTTGCTGCTTGTGCCCTTTCAATGTTTGTAATGCTAGGTATGGTAAAGTGGCTAGAAAGAGTTGCTAAGTAAACAATGATTTTTACATATAAAAAAAGAGGCCCTTGGGCCTCTTTTTTTTATTTCACCTTATCATGAAGGATTAACATGGGATGTTCGGGATGTAACACCATTTGCTTGGTCACACTTGGATGGAACAAACGTTCGAAAAACGTTTCATTGTGCCGTACCATAGTTACAATATCGGCATCATTATCATCCATAAACTTCAATATTCCTTTACTCACATTATCACCTTCAATAAAATTGAAGCTCAGGTTCAATCCCTGAAAGTGATCGGCAATCTTTTCTTCTGCATCTAAGCGATTGACATATTCATCTTCCAGCACATTCACAAACAACAAGGCGGAATGAAAGTGATGCGCCAAATCACGAAGTGGTTCAACTACTTCATCTTTGTGCACATCCTTCAGATCGGTCGCAAACACAATTTTTTCCGGTTTTTTGAATTTCGCGTGTTTGGGCACGACCATAATGGCTGCATCCACATTCTTAATTACTTCATACGCATTGCTGCCTAATAAGAAGTTTTCTAAAGCGGTTTCACCCCTACATCCCATCACAATTAATTCAGGGTGAAAATCACTTACTTCTTGTTGTACGACATCAATTAAAGATCCAAATCGGGAGGCTAGTTCAACACGTGCATTGGGAAAACGCCGATGCAAGAGGGACAGTTCATTTTTCAAGCCTTTCAGGCTTTCTTCAGACAACTCTTCTTTGACCTGCATAATGTATGGACTGCCGCTGAACTCAAGATCATATGCATTTAATAAATCGAAGTATACTTTTTCGTTTTCAAACATCTTGAGAGCGTACATTGCGGCATTCCTGGCAGTATCAGAAAAGTCGGTCAACAACAAAATCCTTTTCATAATCCTAATTTTTAAAAATTACCGCGGAAAGAAGATTCATACCGGTGCCGCAAGAAGACCGTAAGAAGACACACTATCGAACTTTTTCGATAAACGACGCGCGTTCATTAGTTTATACGTATGAAAAGGGGAGAATGTTAGTTTCTCAATCTACAAAAAGGGAGTATTGATCAACGATTTTGAACTTTTTACCAATTTAAGGTAACTTTTTTGGAAGAACTCGTAAATTTTGGGATACTTGAAGAATACTATTTCATCCCTTTCCAGGCCTCTTTCGTTGTCCATAGAAAGGACACAACTATCACCCGAAAACCTGTAGATTGTCTAATTTTCCTCTACAAACATACGACGCAAGATGAAACGTCCTTCGAGATCCTGATCATCTACACTGTGACCTTCCAGCCACATAGGATCATCTAAAATAACCATGCGATCATCGAGGCAATAATGAATCTCACCTACTGATTCGATGATTTCATAGGATTGCCCCTTTAACAAGAGCCTGTCCTCCATTATCTCGCCAAGCACATCAACTTTAATCACAAAGGGTGATTCCAGTTCTATGTATTCCGTATACACCAATGCTCCGGTCACGCGATCACCTTCCTGATGAAAAATCGCATAACCCAAGTCAAAACCTGCTCCAAACTCTTCGAAAAAATGCCAAAACCCTGTTAAATCCATAGGCGTAAAAAAAAGAGTTGGTCACCGTGGACCAACTCTCAAATATAATAGTTCAAAAACAATTTATGCTACAGCCTGACCAATCAAAATAGCAGCAACTAGTGCTAAGATGGCGTACAACTCAGGGAATACAGCTAAGATCAGCGACTTCCCAAACACATCATAACCAGAACCGATACCAGCAATACCATTGGCACACACCTGTCCCTGACGGATAGCCGATAATAAACCGACTACACCAAGTGCTAAACCGGCACCAAAAACAGCACCTGCCTGTAACCAGGTAATGTTAGCTGTTAACAATCCTTGCAACATAAAGTAACCGATAAACCCATAAAGTCCTTGTGAACCTGGTAGTGCACTTAACGTAAGATAACTACCAAAAGCTGATTCATTTTTCTTCATAGCACCAATCGCTGCGTTACCACCCATTGAAGTACCGTACGCACTACCAATTCCGGTTAGCGCAACCATTAATCCGATTCCGATATAAGCAAATACAATAGCGTCCATAATTGAATATTTATTAAAGTTGTTTTCTAATTAGTTTGTTTTCTAAAAGGATTATATGCCTTACCGCCTCCTTCGAAGCCGGCATTTTTATAAAATTCGACGAATGTTAAACGTAAGGGGTGTACCATCGATCCAAGGCCTGACATAAAGATGTTAATGGCATGTCCGATCACCAGCACCACCAGCATCAGAATAATACCTACACCTTGCATGATGAAACCTGCTTCCGGATTAACTAATTTTAAAGCCAGATCATTAAATACCAATCCCAGAATTGCACTGGCTAATCCTAAGGCAAACAGTCGTACGTATGATAACAGGTCACCAACACCACCTACTACGGTATTATAAGTATCCCATAAACCAGTACCAAAGTTAAGCAACAGGCTTTTACCCGGTGTATTCATGAAAAAGATAGCCACACCACAAAGCGATGCCACCACGTAGTAGGGGATGTTTCCAAACTCAACGATACCTTTGGATGACAAGTAATAATTGACCCCTGAAAAGATAATCAGGAAGGCCCATCCTAAAGTGGAAATCGCAAATTTAAAGCCCAATTGCTTCGTTGTTTTCACCGCTCTCAGGAACATACCAAACAGAATCTGAATCACACCCAAGCCAAGTGAGGCTTTAAACATGATGTCCTGAACCGTAATTCCGGAGGCTTTCATCGATTCCGCCAAGTCACGATAAACCGGTAAATTGGTATTATACAATTCGATCCCAAAGAACGTTCCACCTAATATTCCAAAGAACATGGTGGAAGCTCCCAGTAATTGAATCAATGATAAAATAGCCGGTGACTCAGGCTTCTTCATCTTGAAATAAGAGGCCACTGCTACAAATAGCAATCCATAACCTGCATCACTGAAACAAAACCCAAAAAACAGCAGGTAGAATGGCGCCAAAAACGGCGTTAAATCCAATTCACTGTAATTCGGTAATGAATACAGGTTGCTGATCATCTCAAACAGCTTGTTAAAAGGGTTGTTCTTAAGCAGCACAGGTGGCTTTTCATCATGTTTGCAAGATGCTTTCTGATAAAACACACCGGCTTTCTCCAACTCGCCTTCCAGCTCTTCTATTCTGGATTCAGGCACCCATCCTTCCAACATCTTCACAGCTCCTTCCACTTGATCGGAAGTATGCAGCTGCGCCGATTCAGAAGCAATTTTATCCTGAACTTCTAACAGATAGTGCTCCAGAATTTCAACACCGCTATTGGCTAATACCTTCAGACGGTTTTGTAATTGACCTTTTTCAGTGGAAACATTATTCAACAGTGCCTGCACTTCTGACAGGGATTCTTTTGGTAAACGAATCTCTTCAGCATCCAGTTCAGGCGCTATTTCACCTTCTTCCAGGAAGAGGACAAAATAGATGTAACCACGCTCTTCGGTGATGATGCCAACACTATAATCCTGCTCCCAGCTCGCATCGAACTTTCGGGAAGCACAGTAATAGAATTTGGCAGTAAGGCCGGCATCTGCTTGCAAACGCTCTATACTATCGTGAGAAAATGCACCCCAAGGTTGCAATTGTTTCAGCTCCTTATCCAAGGCATTGTGTTGCTGATTCAATTGCTCCAAATTGGACTGAATATCCTTCACGGCTGCCATCATAGCCGCTCCATCAGTTGGAATATCGGCAGATGATTTCGCCTCTTCTGATTTTTCGGTTTTAAGAAACTTGATGGTTTTGGTCACATCATTGGCCAGGCGATAATCATCCTGAATGGAGAGCGTCGGTTCATTGTCACTCTCAATGATGTGTAGAACACCCATCCGCTTCAGCTCATCTAAAAATTTTGAATACTCCGCATGATAGATCAGAAAGGAGTATTTATGCATCGGTATAATCATGACTGCACCTCCTGTTGTTGACGGGTTTTCACAATTTTCTGCGCGGACTTGGATAAATTATCTTCGTCTTCCAGGAATCGCTTGATCTTCAAAATGGCATCCTGATACCCCGGAATCTGCACCTTCTCATAAAGGTTTACTTTCTGAGTGGTCTTTTTACGGGCAAAATCCAAGAGATTCATTTTTTGAAGAAATACCTCCCTTTCAATGGCAATACGTGCCATCTGCTCCACCAATTTTATCCCATCCATCAACCACAAAGGCTGATTGAACATGACGAATGGTTGAATATCAAAGACGACATTATCCAAAATCGGGGTTCTAACACCAGCCAATTTTTTTACAGATAACTCTACATCTTTAATACGGATAAGAGATGTATCAAATTCACCCCACAGACGGACCATGCCGTCATATTGAGCTATTTTATCCTCCAATTCTTTCACAAGCACCCCGGCACGGTCTTTTGCTCTCTTCACCTCCATCCGCAAAGCTGCTTCCTTGTTCTTCAGCGTGGGCAAGGCTTTTTCCCTTACTTTCAACTGCTTTCCAAGAGCCTGCTGGGAGATTTTATTATATTGAAATTTTATAGCCATTCCGGATTGTTTTGATTTAAGATATATGATTTCTGATATGAGATTCTTGATTTCATAAATCAAATTTCAAAAATCGTCTATCAAATTTCATTATTTTTTATCCCAATGCTCATCTACAAACTCCTGCTTGATTCCCACTTCTGCTTTAGAGAAGTGTTTGCGGAATAATCCCCAGGATGTTTCCAACATTTCTACTGCATCCACATTAATGTCAATGGCTAATATTTGTTCCGAATAGGACTTCGCGAAATCTAATGTCCGCTCATCGTAATCCGTCAAATCAAAACCATTTTCCATTTTAGTTCGTGCGTTGGCTGCATCAGCATACAAACGAATGGCAGCATTCATCACCTGCGGGTGATCTTTACGTGTTTGCTTACCAATTACCAGCTGCTTCAAACGAGATAAGCTTCGGAATGGATCAACAATAACTTTACCAATCTCTGTATCACGACGCAGGAACAACTGTCCCTCTGTGATATAACCGGTATTGTCCGGAATGGCGTGTGTAATATCACCACCAGATAGTGTTGTTACAGCCACAATGGTAATGGATCCACCATCAGGAAACTGAACTGCTTTCTCGTAGATACGCGCCAAATCGGAATACAGTGATCCTGGCATACTATCTTTCGACGGAATCTGATCCATCCGGTTGGATACGATACTCAAGGCATCGGCAAACAGAGTCATATCTGTTAACAGTACCAGTACTTTCTGCTTCTTATCTACCGCGAAATACTCCGCAGCTGTCAGGGCCATATCGGGTACTAACAATCGTTCTACCGGTGGGTTATCCGTTGTATTCACAAAACTAATGATGCGGTCTAAGGCACCGGCGTTATCAAATACATTTTTAAAGAACAGGTAATCATCGTTCGATAATCCCATTCCACCCAGAATAATCTTATCGGCCTTTGCACGTAAGGCCACGTTAGCCATTACCTGGTTATAAGGCTGATCGGGATCGGCAAAAAACGGAATCTTTTGACCTGTCACCAAGGTGTTATTCAAGTCAATACCAGCAATACCTGTGGCAATAAATTCAGAAGGCTGCATACGACGTACCGGATTCACCGATGGCGAACCAATGTTACGAATCTCTCCTTCTACTTCCGGGCCACCATCGATGGGATGTCCATATGCGTTAAAGAAACGTCCGGCCAACTGATCGCTCACTTTTAATTGAGGTGGGTGATTTAAGAACATGACATCCGCATCCGTTGGAATACCTTCTGTCCCTGAGAATACCTGTAATGTCACATTATCACCAAATATTTTTACCACCTGAGCCAAGCGGCCATTCACCACAGCCAGCTCCTCATAACCTACTCCCGGCGCATTCAGCGACACGGTAGCTTTGGTGATGTTGGTGATTTTTGTATATACTTTTTGAAAAGCTTGAGTTTCCATGAATTCTAATTTTGCAATGTTTTACATCAAGGAGTTTAGTTTTTACGCTCGTTGAGCATGGCTTGCAACTCCTCTACGTATGCATTGAATTTCTCTGATTTGAATTCAGAGTAGTTCATTTGCTTATATTGGTTGATCACATTTTTAAAGAATTCCGATACCTCTTCGAAATTTCCGAAGAAATAGGTTCCTTCAGTCACATTCAGCACAGAACCTAACATGAATTTCTGACGTTCCATTGAAGTTGAACAATCAATTTTATCAAAGGCATCTTGTTGCAGGATCACGAAATCAATCAACTCCCCTTTCCAGAAACGCTCATGGAATTCAATCGGTACCCCGTCATCACCAAGAATATTGATCTGCTCCATGGCTTCTTTACCTCTTAAAAGTAAATCTTTCGCAATGATCACATTGCCAAGCCAATCTTCAGATACATGTTTGGCCAAATATTCCTGCACTTCAGGATATTCGAGATATTTGGAGTAACTATCAATGGCATCAATGGCCGGATAACGCTTACTATCGGCGCGTGCCTGCGATAATCCATAGAAACAACGCGCTGCTTTACGAGTTGATTCCGTTACCGGCTCTTTCAGGTTACCACCCGCAGGTGATACCGTACCAATAAAGGTAATGGATCCTGTTTCACCATTATTCAGAAAAACATAACCTGCCCGTGCATAAAAGTTAGACACGATGGATGATAAATCCATTGGGAAGGCATCCGGTCCGGGTAATTCTTCCAAACGGTTGGACATCTCACGTAAAGCTTGTGCCCAACGTGATGTGGAATCGGCCATCAGCAATACACGTAATCCCATGGAACGATAATATTCACCCAAAGTCATCGCGGTATATACGGATGCTTCACGGGCAGCCACCGGCATGTTCGAAGTGTTCGCAATAATGGTTGTTCGTTCCATCAATTTCCGACCGGTACGTGGATCTTCCAACTCCGGAAACTCTGTAAAGATCTCAACCACCTCATTGGCACGCTCACCACAAGCGGCGATGATTACGATATCTGCTTCCGCCTGCTTGGAAATGGCATGTTGCAATACGGTCTTACCAGTACCAAAAGGTCCGGGAATAAATCCGGTTCCTCCTTCAGCAATAGGATTTAAGGTATCCATACAGCGTACTCCTGTTTCCAACAATTTAAACGGACGTGGTTTCTCGATAAAAGCACGGATTGGTACTTTCACCGGCCACTTCTGTACCATGGTCAAAGGAATGTCTATTCCATCTTTATCGGTTACTACGGCAATGGTATCATCCACTTTATGTTTTCCGGCGCCTACAATACTTTTAAGGGTATATTGGCCTTCCATCTTAAATGGCACCATAATTTTGTGTGGCATCCCGTTTTCAGGTACTTCGCCTAACCAGTCACCGGCCGACACTTCATCACCGGCTTTTGCCAGCGGTGTAAAGTCCCATTCCAATTCACGGTTCAGTGGATCAGTGTAGTCTCCCCGTTTCAGGAAAACACCCTCCATCTTGTCTAAGTCATTCTGTAATCCATCGTAGTTACGCGACAGGATACCAGGCCCCAGTGTTACTTCCAACATGTGACCTTCGAATTCAGCTTTAGTCCCCACTTTTAGTCCACGTGTACTTTCAAACACCTGGACATAAGCATGGTTACCCAATACTTTAATCACCTCCGCCATCAAACTCGCTTCCTGATGGTGGATAAAGCATATTTCGTTCTGAGCCACCGGCCCATCTACATCCACAATAACCAGGTTGGCAATGATACCGGCTACCTTACCGGTTGTTTTATTTTTTCTTTCCATGGCTTAATTTAAATTCTTCAGGAAATTCGTATCCGGTTTCCAGATCGTTAATAAGGTTCTTGAACAACTCTCGTCCCTTTTCTTCATCTAACTCAAACCAACGTTCTACAATCATAAGTTTAAGTGTAAATGCCAACACCTTTTCGATGGTGAAGTAATTAAAAAAGGTTTCTTCGTCGAGAAATTGCCAACGCAACAGATCCAGCTTCATCTCCCGATCGAGCGGATCAGGATTTTCATGAATTTGCATCAAATGATCAAGCATCTCCACATCGGTCGTCAGGCCAAAGTCACGGGCACGACTCTTTTTGAGCGCATCCACCACATCGCCATCACCAATGATGTCTTTTTCCACTTCCAGATCATACTTCCGGCCATTCAATGCTACAATAATATTACGAATCGTTAATTCTTGCTGTGCATAGGCACTAACAAATGAATTGGATCCTCCCAGCAACATTTGAAAATAGGCTGAAGTTAATTGCCGCTCGGCATCTTGACGAGCCGGCTTTTCTTCACGCTCATAAAAGTCGTTTAAAAAATTGTTCAAATAACCATGTAATCCAGTCTCTTCAGCCAATTCAAACGCTTTTTTATCAGTGACTTCATCAATTACTTCTTCGGCATACAAACCTCTCTTATCAAAGGATGTATCCTTATTAAATAATCGATTAATAATATTTTGATGATCGTAGGGGAGAAAAAAGAGGCTGACCAATCTATAATCCTGCGGATGCAAATCCTCTTGCAGCAGTTCCCTCAATGCAACGGATGTAAACGCCAATTTACGATCCTCCATAACTAAATCGGGTAATCCTGCAACTAAACAGTAATAGTTTCTAGCCATTTTGATTATTTCTCGAAAAGTAAAGTGGTGGTTTTAGGGCGCAGATAAGCTTTGAAGAAATTTTCAAAATCATCATCAGACAAACCAATGATATAGCTACCATCTTTCGGTCCAACTTTAAACCCAGCTTTTAAACGTTTGTCAAACTCAAACGTGATACCCTTATTCAATTCGACAGCTAAGCTATTCTTAAAGAAGCTTTCTAACTGATCCTTGTCCGCTTCGGGAAGAATCAAATTCAAATCAAAATTACCGGATGCCGTCCATCCCTGAACAACATTCACCAATAATTCCTGCATGAACTGTTTGTCGCCAAACACCTCTTTAACACCGGGCTCCACAACCTGAAGTGTGATAGCAGTTGCGATTTGCTGCTTTAAAGCACTCATGGATTGAGAGGCCGCTAATTTCATCTCGGCTTCCATGTTACGTTTCAATTCATCCGCTTTCTTTTGTGCTTCCTGAAGCATTTTTCCGGCATCTGCTTCGGCTTTGGCCACAATACCATCGGCATCCTCCCGGGCCTTACTCAGAATGACTTCCGCTTCATCGCGGGCCTTCTGCACTCCTTCATTATAAATCTTGTCCGTTAATTCCTGGAGCTTGGTTTGCATGATACTTTAATTTTTTAAGTCACAAAAAATAATTTTTCCTTTAGGTAGAATAGGGTAAGTCAATTATTAAGAGGGTTAAAAATAGATTTTTATCTTTAATCGACCAATTTTATTTAAACCCAATATAAAAAAGAATAACATCAAATTGTTCACGCCGAAAATAGAAAAAGTAAATGTTAATTTGATAGAAAAAAGACTTAAACAATAAAAAATAGAGAATGAACTTACCGTTTCGTGTAATGAATCCATTTTCTCAAGAATGAGTTGTAACTTTGAATACCATAAAACAACACTATCATGCAAAAGACATTTCGGATCATCAGTTTCACCCTCCTCCTATTAATATGTTTACCAAGCTACGGCAGTAAAAAAGATTGCAAATACGTTAAACGAAAGTATAAAGAAACCTATCTGGCCATATGCGAATGGACAATGCGAAAAGCTACTGATAATGTAGTACTTCAAACAGAATGGCGCTGTAAACAATGTAAAGCATTTCGATTTTTGGCAGAGAAGTGGCATGAAAACTCAGGGAGTGACCGGCAAATTATTGAGCATGCCTTACTCCGATGGGGATGGTTAAAAGGAGATTCGTTTCCAAATAGCTCTTCAATCGTTGATTATCATCTGGTTTATATGGAATACCGTCAAAAAAAGGCATAAAAAAAGCCCGGACGTCTCCGGGCTTAAGCAAAACATTAACCATAAAAACCAAATTCAGACCACTAAGTGGCCGAATTGCTCACCTTCATAACCACCTAGAAGGTGTGTATCTATATTTCAATAAAGAATTATCACTCTATTATTACAAACAAACATACCACTTTATAGACATTTTTTCCTACATACCATAAAGTTTTTAGTTTTTTTTTCTTAGCATTGCGATATCACAGGAAAAATAAAGCATAAATACTGTATTACCATGGCTAAAGAGGAAAAATTTTCTCCTATTCAATTAGACAAAACAGATAAAAAGCTGTTGGATTTATTACAACAGGATGCAAAGATGACCACCAAACAACTCGCTCATCATTTGGGACTAAGCCTGACACCTGTATTTGAGCGCATGAAACGACTGGAGCGCAACGGTGTCATCGAAAAATATGTGGCCATCATCAATAAACAAAAAGTAGGTAAAGAGCTGATCGCTTTTTGTAATGTTTCGCTGAAACACCATTCACACGATGTGATTCGGGAATTTGAAGTTGAAATTGTCAAATCTTCTGAAGTATTAGAGTGTCACCATATTGCAGGCATGTACGACTATATGCTTAAGATCATCACCAAGGATATGGATACTTACCACAATTTCATTTATAACAAACTGGCTTCCATTGAAAACATCGGCAATGTTAGAAGCTCATTTGTGATGCGTGAAATAAAAACAGGCACTCATCTGCACTTGGAATAAACAGAAGATAAAAACGAGGCGTCACTAATGCTAATAATTATAGGGTAATCGGAAGAAGAACCGGGAACCTTTATCTTTCTCTGATTCCAGACCAATGGTACCATCTAACAATTCCACTAAATTTTTGGTGATAGTCAGGCCCAATCCACTGCCTCGATATAGATGATCTTTGTCTTCTTCAACTTTTAAAAAGCGATCAAATATTTGCTTCTGATATTCCAGATCTATCCCTATACCTGAGTCTTCGACATAGAACTCAACCCATTGGTCAGAAATCACTTGACACCCCATTTTCACAAAACCTTGCTCTGTAAATTTCAAGGCATTACCCAGTAGATTATTGAGTATTTGCGTTAACCGAAGCGGATCGGTATTCAATACTATTTCCTTGTCCGTACAGTCCAAAATCAATTCAACACCTAACTTATCATCAATCACGTTGGTTTTAGAAAATGTTGCATAGACCGCATTCATTAGTTGATTCACATCGGTTCGTGATTGACTTGTTTTCAACTGACCACTTTCGATCATTGAAATATCAATGATATCGCTCAACAAATTAAGAAGCGTATCCCCATTGGTTTTAATCATTTGAGCAAATGCTATTCGCTCTTTCTCTTCAAATGAAGGCTCCAATAATAACTCAGAAAAACCAATGATCGCATTCATAGGTGTTCTAATCTCATGCGACATATTTGATAAGAACGCCGACTTTAGCCGATCGGACTCCTCTGCTTTTACTTTAGCCTTTTCCAATTCACGCGTTCTATCCTTCACTTTCTCTTCCAAACCCTTTGCAAATTCTTCCAGTTGTACCTTTTGTCTGGCGATTTCATCCCGTTGCTTATGAGCCACATTACGCTGCACTTCAATTTCTCGCGTTCTTGATTCCACGACAGATTCCAATCGCTCTTTATCTCGCTTTAATCGGTGCATTCGATACCGCACTATCGAATAAACAAACAAAAACAGGAATAAAAACTCCATTGTAATAAACCAAGTTTCCTTCCATAAAGGTGGCTTCACTTCAATTTTAAGGGATTTTACATTATCACAGATAAGACCATCTGCATTAGTGGATTTTATTTCAAGCTGATATTTCCCCGGATTAAGATTAATGAATGTCAGAAAGTTTTTATTTCCAAGTGGAATCCAATCCTTAGTATTAGGTAAAAGACGATAAAAATAATTAATTCGCTCAGGAGCATCAAAGTCGAGGGCTGCAAATTCAAGAGTGATCACCTTTTCTTGAGGACTAAGCTTTAGTGTACGCGCATTTATCATTGATGAACGAATGACAATATCATGCCAGGAAGTGGTATCCCGTGGAGAGATATCTCTCTCGTATAGCTTAAGTCCTGTAAAATAGATAGGTGGGACGAAATCAGACCTGGTGATGCTATCCGAATGAAAAACAGACAATCCGTTAATCCCTCCGAATATCAATCGCTCATCAGCTAACTTCAAGGCTGCAATATTAAATTCATTGGCTTGAAGCCCATCTGTCACATTAAAATTTTCAATCCGAAAGTTAGTTGTATTAATACACGCCAAACCAAAATTTGTAGAAGCCCAAATATGTCCGTTGTGCTCCAATAATGAGTAGACATAAGAACTGGCCATTCCCTGAGCCAAATGAACTTGCCTGACAACCTCTAATTCATCATTTAAAACACTAATACCCTGCCGGGTGGATACCCAAATGCGGTTCTGATGATCTTCATACACCGAATTGACATAACTATCACTAATAGACAACGAATCGTCTGTACGATGTTTTATAACCGTAAAATCATCCGTTTTGTAATTGTACAAATTCAAACCCTCAGCTGTGGAAATCCACAATCTCCCTTTACTGTCTTTATCAATACTCCATATGGTGGGATGACTCAACGAACGAGAGGTACCGAAAGCCGGATAGCGTTTAAATCGTTTTTCCTCCGGAATATAACGGTTCAAGCCATAAACAGTTCCCACCCACAAACGTCCTAATTTATCTTTCTCAATGGCAAACACCTCATCATTTGATAGGGAGGTAGGATCGTCTTCATCATAGGAATAGACCTCATATTTTTTAGTGATAATATCATATTTCATAACACCATTGGAGGTTCCGATCCATAGCGAATTGGGTTTTTCAGCGTACAATGTCCAAACTGACATCAAACTACCGTCTTTCAAAATATCTACAGGTGTAAACACATTGCTTTTCAAATCTAAATGTGTTAATCCCTCCTGAGTTCCAATCCATACATTATCATATTCATCCTGTGCCAATCCAAAAACAGAATTACCCAACAAACTATTTTGCCCAGGCACATGATAGTAATGTTTAAATGGTTTGGCATTTAAACTCATCTGCCATAATCCCTTATTCTTACTCCCAATCCAAAGGTGATTTCGCTTATCCAGATAAAGTGAAATAATGAAATCTTCAGGTAATGATTTAG
>JAEINY010000214.1 GCA_016342595.1 Marinilabiliaceae bacterium | reverse complement strand
CTAAAGAATTTTTCTTCAATTCTTCAAATTTATTCATAGCACCTTCAACGGTGTCTTTACTATCGCTTGCCAATCCGATTTGTGCATTACAATTTGTGCAGGTAAAACGCATACCACCAAGAAGAGCATACGTATCGAACACAATAATTGCCTGACAATTTGGACAATGTATTTTTTGATTAAAAGTCATATCCTCACTTTTTATCTGCATCTTTTAAATAGGAAGGCTGCCCTTGTGGATTTATATTTTTAGAATATAAATCAATAATGGATGACACACCCAGGGGCAACGGCAAAGGACCAGCTTTCATTGAAACGGAAATTTTTGCCCGGTTTCTTCTGCTATATTGCCTTTTTCCTTCATAAGAGACAGGCTCCTTCGAATCATAACTCAAACCACCTATGAGTGTTAGATTGTCACCTTTCTTATTTTTGGAGCCTTCAATAGATTCTGATATACTACCAGATTCCATTGATGTAATCTCCAGTTCAAAATCAACTTCAACATCATTCACCGACAATGAACTAAGTGGTACAATGGTAATAAGCGGTAAATGGAAATAAGTAACAATTTGTTTTACCTTACCTGTCTCATTTACCGACTCCGTAGCATCAATAATACTACGAGTCAATGCCATGTTAATCATGACAGGTCTATAAACACCATCTTTATAACTAAAACAATAATCAAGTATAAAATTGGCTTGTTCTCTTGACAACATGGCATTTGCTTTGGAAGCTGCTGTCATGGGAGCCGATAACAGTTTCTCAATAGGCATTCCCCTATTTGCTGATTTTATTTTGCTTGATGTATTTTCAGACATATCTAAACCATTTTACACAATTGTACAAGATCAGGTATTGCACTAAAAATATGATGGAGGCAATTCAATGGTATATACTAAACTATACCATAAGACCCCCATCACATTTTCTCCTTAGGTGATTCTAAACAACACGCTAAATCATAATCTAAAACAACTAATCACAGAATTCAACCATGTTGGGGCTGTGGCTGCTGACCAGTTGGCATCTGTATTGGCTCAATTGCCCTAGTAAACGCCTCAATGATTGTATTTACACCTTTAGGTAACGGTAGTTGCCCGGCATGCACATTTACTGTATACTTTGCAGAGTTGCTTTTTTGATAATGCGTGTTGTGAGTCGAAGAATCCACCTTGTCATAACTCGCTGAACCTTTAACGGTTGCCTTAACCAACCAACTATCAAAAGTAGTTTCTGCAGAAGCTTCTGTATGAACAGTCGTGGTTGTAGTATTCTTTTGTTCTTCATCATAACTTGACTTTACCTCCATTTCGAAAGTTACATCAGCAGTTTGAACAGCCAAAGAATTTATTGGCATAACTGTTAACAGCGGAAGGTTAAACGTCGTTGTTACATTCTGAATCGTAACGTCTCCATTTTCTGCCGGTGGTCCAATCACTCCTCTTACTAATTCCATTTTGATCATAATCGGCTTGTAAGAAATAGCAGGTGCCGTACCCTCTTTGTTGAAGCAGGTGTCCATCATAAATTTAGTCTGCGTCACCGCCATGGAAGAATTAGCAGTTGCAGTTGCATTTAAAGGTGCCCCAATTAAGGCATGCATTGGCAATCCTGTAAATTGCTGAGCCATTGATACTAAAGCAGTTTCCATAATTTTTTATTTAAATTAAACACTAAAACTTTAACCACAACCTTATTCCAATAATCAATAGCCAACGACCAATTATGGCCTTAACCATCTCAACAAAATAAAGTCACCGAATAGCAATAAACTCACTCCCTACTTAAATTAATGGATCCAATTCCGCCAAAAAGCGGTTTCATGATATCAACTATCGTCTACCCAAACGGTAATTCATTATCAGGACTTACAATTATTCCCTAAATCAGCTTTTCGATCGAACTTATAAGTACCTATAAATTTATCATGTATTTTTATTAAAATCAACTCAATGGCAATTTATTGAAGTATTTATTTTCAAACTACAGAAATTCATCGCTCATTGTCTGGTCAGGTCAAACTCATACTTCTAGTACCATCTAACTATGATTGATTATCCTTGATCTAAAATCGCTTACATTGATTAAATGAGGGAATTAGGCAAAATAATTCCCTCATTTTCATTTTATCCTTATATTTGCCGGCTGTAAAAAAAGAATGAAACCCCGTTAAATATTCTGAGAGCCTTTACCTCAAGAGGATAAGGGCAACTAATACCAGGGTAACGGATAATAATCACTTTAACAAAACAGAATCCAACATGAGGAATGACTATTCTTTTTCTCTTCACTGGATTCGAAACTAAAAACAATTGTTATATGAAAGCATTTGTATTTCCGGGTCAAGGCGCCCAATACGTAGGAATGGGTAAAGACCTGTATGAAAACTCAGCTTTGGCGAAAGAATTGTTTGAAAAAGCCAATGATATCTTAGGTTTCCGCATCACGGACTTGATGTTCGAAGGAACGGATGAAGACCTGAAACAAACCAAAGTAACCCAACCGGCTATTTTTCTTCACTCGGTGATTTTAGCAAAAACATTGGGTGAAACCTTCAAACCAGAAATGACTGCCGGTCACTCATTGGGTGAATTCTCGGCATTGGTATCAGCTGGTGCGATGAATTTTGAAGACGGCTTGAAACTGGTTTCTCAACGTGCACAAGCGATGCAAAAAGCCTGTGAAGTGGAACCATCTACCATGGCTGCCATCGTTGGTATGGAAGATGCGGTAGTGGAAGAAGTATGTGCCAACATCCCTGAAGTAGTAGTTCCAGCTAACTACAACTGTCCGGGACAATTAGTTATCTCAGGTTCTATTGCCGGTATTGATAAAGCCTGTGAAATCTTAACTGAAAAAGGGGCTAAGCGCGCCATAAAATTACCTGTTGGTGGTGCCTTCCATTCTCCATTGATGGAACCAGCCCGCACTGAATTGGCGGCGGCTATTGAAAACACCGTTTTCAACAAACCTGTTTGTCCGGTTTACCAAAACGTAAACGCACAAGCAGTTACTGAACCCGCAGAAATTAAGAAAAACTTAGTGGCTCAGTTAACAGCTCCTGTAAAATGGACCCAAACAGCTCAAAACATGATCGCTGATGGTGCTTCTTATTTCACAGAAGTAGGCCCGGGTAAAGTTTTACAAGGTCTTATAAAAAAGGTAGATCGTAATATGGAAACTGCTGGTTATAGTACATACCAGGGATAACTCACTAAAAGAATAAATAGAATGGCGTTCAAATTTCAATCATTTGAACGCCATTTTTTTTTACTTCTTTTTCCCAACTACTTTAAAAACAATTACACCAGCAGCTACTACTACAATAGCAATTCCAATATAAATACCTGTTTTGTTAGTTTGTGGCGCTTCCTCTTCTTCCGGATGATATAAGACCGGATCCATATCATCAATTGACAATGAATCAGCCACACCTGTATCCTGAGCTGAAATACCATTAAAATAACCTACGCCAAAACTTAAAAAGAGGCCCAACAAAAGGGATAAAACTACTTTTTTCATGCTTCTATTCGTTTAATTTGTATTTGATAATAGTTGATCTATTCGATTTTTAGCTTCCGAAAATCCAGGTTGAATGATCAAGCTTTGATTTAATATATCAATAGCATTCTGTGATTGATTCATGTCTTGAAAAAGTTCCGATAATTCAAGATACGCCTTTAAATATTTCGGATTTAAAACAATTAATTCTTTCAACTCATTCATTGCTTCAGTGGGACACCCTAACTCCCGGAGTGTTTTAGAGAGGTAATATTTGGCTGGTTCGTAATCAGGCATCACTTGCAAACATTGATAAAAGACCTCTCGCGCTAATTTTGCACGATCTGTTTGCAAATAGGCCAATCCCAAATTGACATAGGCAGATTCGTTACCTGGTTCATCTTTCAATGCCTGTACATACAGGTCAATGGCCTCATCCATATCCTTCATCAGAAAAGCCTTATACGCTAAAAAATAAGTCTTGTCAATCCGCCGCACAACAGCACATACCGGAACTTCATTAACATCAACGGTAAACATTGTATTGGCAGGGGGCCAAAGATGATTATTGAGTGGGAACGGATACATGTAAGCATTTACAAAAATGCCGTAATCCCAGTCTTTATCTCCCCTGGAGTAATAGGGTGTATAAATATGTTTTGTTGGCCGATGGTAATCCTTGAAATACCATTTTGTATCAAAGTTAGATGCAATGATTAAAGTATCTTGAGCATCAGACAAAGACAATGCCTGAAGTTCTTCCGAAGCCTTACGCAGCGAATGGTAATAATAATCCGTTTCATATACCCCATAAGCACCCTTCACTCCTCCTGCAAATGCATTAAAGTACACATATTGCAAAGGATGATTCTTCAAAGTAAAACTCACAGGTTGATAAAATAAAATCGCGATGAGGAGAATGAAGATAATCTTGAGATAAATTCTTTTAATAGATTTAATGATACCAGTAAAAACGACTGCCGCCATAACAGCCATGAGAGGGTAGATAAATAGAAAATGGCGACACCCCCCATACAAATTAGATTGCCGGAATGTAGCATAAATGAGCGGAAAGAAAATCAGAAAGAGAATAAAAAAGATCAACTTCTTTACCTGGTAATCTTTTCGCCGGATGGCAAACAATAAAGGGGTTTTAAAAAACAACACTAATACAGGTATCGGTATGGTTATCATCATGTACTTATAGATGTAATACCAGGGAAGCTGATCAGACCATTGTAATTTACCCTCAAATAACTGACGAATGGTGACCGGGTAATCAGACATCACCAACAAGGATTTGATGGGATGCCAAAAGGGATTTTCGAGGGCATAGGGCCAAAACAGTAAGCCCAGAAAATAACCTGCTATGGAAATAGCAACTAAACGCTTTATAAGCCGGATTAAAGCAGCCGCATCCTTTCTTTTCCAAAGGAGAAATTGCACCCCGGATACCAACCACAAATAACAAATAATCAGCAGTCCTGCAGGCCGAATGCTCAAGGTAAATGCGATGGCGAAGATTAAACCTGTTCTAACTATTGAAGTTTGCCGGGGCCATTCTTTCAACCATTTTATCAGGAAGAAAGCAGACATCGTATACCCCAAAGCAAAAGGAATGTCTTTCAGATTATTAAATGAATGGCCTAAAAAACGCGGCGAAGCCAATACGAACAAGGCAGCAGCCATACCCGTCCAGGTGCCCCCCAATAGGCGCCCTATTAAAAATGTAAACACCACTACCAACCAACCGGCAACAGCATTGCTCACATGACGTAATGTGAAAATATCTTCCACATTGAATACCCGCGCTAGTAATGTGGTGAAATTATCAAAACCCTGCCCATAGTACTTAAGGTTGGTAACAGGCGTATGCAGCGCCGCCTGATTCTCACCCAATGAAGTATAATAGTCAATCACAAATTCCGATTGCCGCAAGTGCACGTATTCGTCCCCTGAAATTCCGGCATCAAGGCTTAATGTAACCATCAACACCAGACTCAGCACTCCTGCCAGACCTAAACCGATATTTGAGCTCCGTTTATTCATTCACCGAATCATATATTTTCTTAATAAAGTACAAGGGTCTATTTTGTGATTCTTTGTATATCCTAAATATATATTCGCCTAAGACCCCCATGAACAGGAGTTGAATAGAACCCAGAAAATAAATACTGATCATGGTGGAGGACCAACCTATGGGTGCCCATCCAAGCATCTTAGACACCAAAACATAAATACCTGCCAAAAGAAATAACACAATACCAAACAGTCCCAGGTATAAACAAAAGCGCAAGGGGAATTTTGAGAAGGCAAACAAAGCATCGCCAGCCAGTTTGAACAAGTGTCCGATTTTCATTTTCGAGTCACCGGCAGCCCGCTCTTGCCGCACATACTCCACCTGGCCTTGTCGAAACCCCAGGAAACTTCTGAGACCTGGCAAATACCTGGTTTTTTCTTTCATGGATAGCAGAGCCTGTAATGCCTGACGGGTCATCATAGAGAAATGACCGGTGTGTTCAATCTCTGTCAAACCACTGGTACGACTGAATATCCGGTGGAATAACTTGGTCAATATCTTACGACCGGCTCGTTCGTTCCTTTCTTTTCTGTAACCGGTGATCACATCGTAATCGCCTGTTTTCAGTTTATCATACATCTCGACTAAAAGCTCCGGCGGATCCTGAAGATCGCAATCCATGAGCGCTACATACTCCCCATTGGCATACTCCAAACCTGCTGTCAATGCCGACTGATGACCAAAATTACGTGATAATGTGATGACCTTAATATGATGATTGGTCGCACGAAACTCCACCAGATTCTGCAAAGATCCATCTGTACTTCCATCATCTACAAAAATCACTTCATAGTCAGACCCCAATGACTCAAATACATTAATAACCCTTGGAATCAATGCACCAAGCAGTTCTACCTCATTATATACCGGAATGACGAGTGATATCATCGCTGAAACATTTAGTTAGAAAAGAATGGCAGCATTACATTCGTATTTATGCTTAACGCCTGCTGCCACACTTCGCTATTCACGTTTATAAATCAACCCAACAATTATTGTCTTTATCCGACTGAACCACACCATGAATAAATTTCATCCCGCGCACCCCATCCTGAACAGTCGGGAATTCCCCTTCAAACAACTCTTCGCCACGGATTGCTTTCGCTATCCCTTTGTAAAGATTACCAAAGGCTTCGTAAATACCTTCGGGATGACCGGCCGGCATGACCTGACTGGCTTCAGCAAAACCACTATTGTACCCATGGGCAGGCTTGTATATTTTCGTGGGTTCCGTATCGCTTAGCAGGTACAGATAATTAGGATTCTCCTGTTCCCATTTGAGGCTGGCTTTAGAACCATACACGGCAATCGTCAGGTTATTTTCTTCACCTGCTGCTACCTGACTGGCCCGGATCACCCCTTTCAATCGATCATCAAACCTCAACAAAACAGTACCATCCAGATCCAATTGAACATCCTCTTTAACAGGGCTCAGATCAGACAACACCCGTTTCACCTCCAGACCAGTGGTGTATTCAATCAAGTTAAAAGCGTGTACACCTATGTCACCCATACAACTGCTGACACCGGCTGTTTTAGGATCCAAACGCCATACACCGGTAATACGACTTTCCGTCCCATGGATAATCGAGTTGATCCACCCCTGATAATATTGTGCATCCACACGTTGAACATCGCCCAATACGCCATCTTTAATCAATTCTTTCATTTGCCTGACCATGGGATAACCAGTATAAGTGTGAGTCAGACAAAAGGAGACTTTGTGTTTTTCCACCAAAGCTTTCAACTCTTCGGCTTCTTCAACGGTAGTGGTCATTGGCTTTTCACAGATCACATGAAATCCATTCTCAATCAATTTCCTGGCAAAAGCGTAATGTAGGAAATTTGGGGTAACGATGGAAACCGCTTCAATGCGCTCGCCCAATGGCAATGCCAGTTCACCTGACACAAACTCATCAAGGGTGGCATAACAGCGGTTTAAAGACACCCCTTCCTGACGGGCAAATTCTTTGCTTTTCTCATAATCCACATCAAACACCCCACCTATCAATTGAAAATCATTACAGATCCGGGAAGCGCGCCGGTGGGCATCGCCTATGAAAGCGCCAATACCACCTCCCATCATGCCTAGTCTTATTTTTTTCATATTCTTGTGATTTAATCGTTGTGTTGTGATAACTCTACCGGTTTCTTATTGCGGTATTTGAAGAATAAAAACAGAAAACCCACTATTAATATGAGGGGCAGTATACCAATGCTCTGCATGGCTACTTGTGTTCCTTGCGTATCCATTACTTTTCCCATTAAAGGTAAGAACATGGCCACTGACACCATTCCGGCACCTCCCAACACGGACATTCCCAGGGCACCACTTTCAGGAATGTATTCCGATACAAACCCCAGCATGGTGGGCCAAAAATAACAGATCCCAATGGCAAAAACGATCGCCGCCAACATCATCATAATGGGTCCTTGTGCGATACTCATCAAGTACAAGCCAATGCTTGAAAAAATAGCAGAGAACAACAACACCCCACTTGGATTAAATCGATGCACCAATCCACCGGCGAAAAAGCGCCCCACAGCCATTAAACCAGTTATTACCACCAGGATTAACATGGGGTTAACACCCGCCTCGCCCAATAAAGCATTCATCCATTGATTCGTTACTAATTCTGTGGCAGCCGTAAGTAGCATAAAAAAGAACATGATGGGAAATATCAATGCCGCCTTGTGAATGAGTTTTCCTTCAAACATTGATGCCACAAACAATACACCTATTGCTGCCAAATACATCCAGGACTGCGGCAAATGAAAAATCTCATTGGCCAACAGGAACATGAAGGTTGTCGCGATGAGTAAGATGATAGGAGCACCGGTTGCCTTCAACATGGCTTTATAGCTTACACCATTTGTCACACGTTCGGTTTCCGGAATGCGTTGCCCGAAAAAGAGGTATCCATAAGTAAGCAATGGAATAAAAAGAACGCCCACATACACTTGCCAGCTGATATTTAGGGTATCGACCATTAGAAAGGCCAATAAGCCTCCAATAACAATACCTCCGGGGAACCACACATGGAACCGGTTCAGCATTTTTGTTTTCTCTTTGGAGTAGATGGTGGCGATCATGGGATTCAAGGCTGCTTCGACACAGCCATTTCCCAATCCAATAAACACATTGGCCAGGAATAAACTCTCTTTACTATTGGCAAGCAACATGGCCACAGCACCGATCAAGTGCATCACAAAGGCCGCCCAAACGATGGTTTTCGTTTTAACCACATCAATGATCAGTCCGCCAATCACCATGGCAGCCGTAAATCCCCAAAAGGCAGGTGAAAAGGCCCAGCCCACTTCTTCTTTACTTAGCCCGAATCCGCCATCTGCAATGGGGCTTCCGAACACAGCTTCGATTTTAGCCCGCATGGCAAAGGTGAGCGAGGTGACTAACAGTGCCAGGCAGCTGGCAATAAACAATCGTAATTTATTCATTTAGTTTTAGTGTTTTAACCGTACGATTCGTGCCTCATTTGGCAGAATACTAAAATTGACAGGCGACATGCCATTACAGCAAATGGAATAGAATGTGATACATGCCTGTTCCTGCCTTAAAAATGTAAATTTCTCAATGGGCCCTGATCCAATCGGATGATTGAGCACACCCCTGCTCCAGTCGAGAGCATACCCCTGCTCCAGTCGAGAGCATACCCCTGCTCCAGTCGAGGACACACCCCTGTCCCGGTCGGGACCATACCTCTGCTCAATGTGGCACTTAGGTGCTTAGGGGATAACTTTTACCAACCTATTGTTCAAATTGATTTCAAAATCAAAGTTTTAGTATTTATTTTCAGTTGTTGTAATTAGGTTGAAGCGAAGCGAAACCATCTCTGTGCTCTTTATCTTTTATTCTTTTCACTGTGCTCCTCCGTGTTACCTCAGCGCAACTCTGTGTAACAGTTGAGCGTAGCGAATTAACCTTTGCGGCTCTTCGCGATATTTTCATGGCGAACTTTGCATCACAATTTGTTATCATCAGTAACATGGAACTCGCCTCAGTAAATCTCCCTCTCTTGTTTCGCTTTACATACAAATATCCCTTATAAGTGCTCAAGCCGCACGGGTGGCCTCAATTAATAATTAAACATTAATCCCGGGCTATCGGGATTGATTCTCGTTATCAAAGGCGGCATCAAATGCCAGATTGGACGATGGAAAATCGACTTTCCGAACAAACTCACAGGCTTCACGAGCCCCATGTTCGCGATCCATACCGCTATCTTCCCATTCCACTGAAAGGGGGCCATTGTACCGGATGTGATTGAGCGATCTGATGATGGCTTCGAAATCGATATTACCGCGCCCCAGGCTTCTAAAGTCCCAGTATCGGCGGGGATCACCAAAAGTGGTATGCCCTCCAAAAACGCCGGCTTCAGTAAGAACCGATGACCATCCCACATCTTTCATATGCACATGAAAAATACGTTCGGCAAATTGGTAGATGAATTTCACATAGTCCACACCTTGATACCCCAAATGGGATGGGTCATAGTTGAAACCAAAGGCCGCATGATGATCGATTGCCTGCAAAGCCCGTTCAGCAGAAGCGATGTCAAAGGCTATCTCCGTTGGGTGCACTTCCAAAGCGAAACGAATTCCCAACTCCTGAAATCGATTCAGAATGGGTATCCACCGTTTTGAAAAATCAGCAAAGCCAGCCTCTACCATCTCCTCACTGGCAGGCGGAAAAGCATACAATAAATGCCAGATGGAACTTCCGGTAAACCCATTCACCACTTCCACTCCCAGGCGCTTGGCCGCCTCTGCCGTTTTAATCACCTCAGCAGCGGCCCGCTGACGTACACCTTCCGGCTCTCCATCACCCCAAATGTAATCTGGCAAGATATCTTTGTGACGTTGATCAATGCGATCACAAACGGCTTGGCCCACCAAATGAGTAGAAATGGAAAAGACCTTCAGACCGTATTTATCCAACATCTCCAGTTTTTCATTGCAATATTCCTGCGTGGCTTTATCCACTTCAAAGTGATCACCCCAACAGGCCAGCTCCAATCCGTCGTAGCCAAATTCTTTTGCTTTTTGGCAGACGGTTTCGAAAGGCAGATCGGCCCATTGTCCGGTGAATAA